>JBGPZW010000074.1:0-16477 GCA_041493955.1 Terriglobia bacterium | reverse complement strand
CCCTACTTGGTGATCCCAACCTGGCCCAGGATGAAGGCGTAGTCGAAGGCCACCTCGTGCAGGAAGTCGTAGCGGCCCGAGGCGCCGCCGTGCCCGGCGGCCATATTGATCTTGAATAGCAGGGGATTCGAGCCGGTCTTCATCGCGCGCAGCCGGGCCACGTACTTGGCCGGCTCCCAGTACATGACCTGGCTGTCGTTGAGCGAGGTGCGCACCAGGATGGCCGGGTAAGCCTTTTTCTCGATGTTGTCGTAGGGCGAGTAGGTGCGCATGTAGTCGTACTCGGGCTTGTTGGCGGGATTGCCCCACTCCTCGAACTCGCCGACGGTCAAGGGCAGGGAAGTGTCGGACATGGTGTTAAGCACGTCCACAAAGGGCACCAGCGCGACCACCGCGTGGAACAGATCCGGCCGCATGTTGGTCACGGCGCCCATCAGCAGCCCACCGGCGCTGCCGCCCTGGATCACCAGGCGGTCCTTGGCGGTGAATTTCTGCGCGATAAGGTATTCGGCCGCGGCGATGAAATCGGTGAAGGTGTTGCGCTTGTTCATCATGCGGCCCCGGTCGTGCCAAGTCTTGCCCATTTCGCCGCCGCCGCGGATGTGCGCGATGGCGAAGATCACGCCGCGGTCGAGCAGGCTGAGGCGGCTGGAGGAAAACGCCGGCGGGATGGAGAGGCCGTAGGAGCCATAGCCGTTCAGCAAAAGCGGCGCCGAGGCGTCGCGCTTGGTGGTTCTCTTGTACACGATGGAGATGGGGATGCGCGTGCCGTCCGAGGCGGTGGCGTAGAGGCGCTGCGATTCGTAGAGCTTGAGGTCGTAGCCGCCCAGGACCTCGGTCTGCTTCAGCAGCTTGCGCTCGCGCGTCCTCACGTCGTAATCGAAGACGGATTGCGGTGTGATCAAGGATTGGTAGCTGAAACGGAACGCCGCGGTGTCAAACTCCTGGTTCTGCGCCGGGAAGGCGGCGTAGGCCGGTTCGGGAAACTCGACGCGGTGCACAACGCCGGTGCGCAGATCGGTGACGCGGAAGTGTTGCAGGCCGTTCTCGCGCTCGAGCAACACGTAGTGATCCTTGAAGAAGGCCAGGCCCTCGAGCATCACTTCCGGCCGGTGCGGGATCACCTCTTTCCAGTTTTCACGCCGCGGGTCGGCGGCCGGCGCCCAAACGAGCCGGAAGTTGCGCCCGCCGGAATTGGTGCGGATGTAGAAGCGGTCGCCGTGGTGGTCCACGTCATATTCGTGCTCGTGCTCGCGCGGGGCGATGATGCGCCACGCGCCGGCCGGCTCGCCCGCCGGGAGATAGCGCACCTCGGAAGTCGTGTGGCTGTCTGCGTGCAGAAACAGAAAGGCGCGGCTGCGTGTGCGGTGCACGAGAACCTGGTACATCTCGTCCTTCTCTTCGTACACCAGCTCATCGGCGGCCGTCGAACCCAGCAAATGGCGGTAGAGCCGGTAGGGACGCTTGGCGGCATCTTCCACGGTATAGAAGAGTGTCTTGTTGTCGGCGGCCCAGGCGACGGAGGTGACCTTCTCGGCGTGGTCGCTCAGGATTTCACCGCTGCGCAAGTCCTTGACGTGCAGTTTGTACTGGCGGAAGCCGGTGTTATCGGTCGAATACGCCAGCAGGTTGCCGTCGTCGCTGAATGTGTAGGCGCCCAGGGCCATGAACTTTTCGCCCTTGGCCATCTCGTTGAGGTCAAGCGTGACCTGCTCGGGAGCGTCGAGGCTGTCCTTCTTGCGGCAGAAGATGGGGTACTGCTTGCCCTCTTCGGTGCGCAAGTAATAGATGTAGCCGCGCTCGCGATAGGGCACCGAGAGATCCGTCTGCTTGATGCGCGCGAGCATCTCCTTGTAGAGCGCGGCCTGGAACTCCTCGGTAGGCTTCATCAACGCCGCGGTGTAAGCGTTCTCCGCCTCGAGGTAGGCGTTCACTTCCGGGTTGGTCTTCTCGCGCAGCCAGTAGTAGTCGTCCACGCGGCGGTCGCCGTGGGCTTCGGCCACTTTGGAGATTTTCTTGGCTACGGGCGGCTGCGGCACGGTGGTGTCGTCGGCGATGAGCGGTGTGTCGGCAATCATGGCGGCGGTCAAGAATAACGCAAGCAGGACGAAAAGTTTCATGGTGCCCCCTGTGAAATTTCTCCGGAAGTTCCTAAGAATAAGACGCGCAAGCGGTCTCTGCATCACCCTGGGCTATACTACACGCCGCGAGCGGCCCTGTCATTCTGAGCGGAGCGAAGAATCCCAGTGTTGAGATCCTTCGCCCCGGTCAGACCGGGACTTAGAATGATGGCCGTGTTGTGTAGCGGCGCCCTTTAGGGCGCCCCGGGCACCGCCGGCGTCTCGCCGGCGCTTTTCCTGCAGCATGTGAATAGCAGAGAAACGTTCCTGGGACGGCGGCTTTATGACTAGCCGATGACGACCAGCCGAAAAGAGGTCGAGATCAAGCTGCCGGTGGCCGACGCGGAAGCCTTGCGGCGGCGCCTGGCGCGCCTGGGCGCCCGGCCGGCCCCGCCCGGCCGACTGCATGAGATGAACACGCTGTTTGATACGCCTGAAGGAGGCTTCGCCAAGCAGGGGCAACTCCTGCGCGTGCGCGTGGAGGAGCCGGCGTCACGGACCGGCCGGCGCGGCCGGGCGGGGAAGGCCGGCGCGGCGTCCCGGCGCGTGGTGCTCACCTACAAGGGCCCGTCGGTGGCTGAGACGGCCGGCGAGGCAGCACAGGGCGGCCGCTACAAGGTGCGCGAGGAGCGGGAGGTCAGCGTAGCCGACGCGGAGGATCTCCAGGGGATCCTCGAGTCGCTGGGCTTGCGCGGGTGGTTCCGCTACGAAAAATACCGCACCAGCTATCGTCTTCCTGCCTCGCAGCACTGGGCCGCCGGGCTTCATGTGGACCTCGACGAGACCCCCCTGGGGGCTTTCATCGAGCTCGAGGGGACGCCGCAGGCCATTGACCAGGCCGCAGGGCTGCTGGGCTACGCCCCGGGCGACTACATCACCAAGAGCTATCGCGCACTCTACCTCGACCGATGCCGCAAGCACGGCCACCCCACCGGGGATATGCTGTTTTCAAGCAAGAACAAGTGAAGAAAAAGTTCTGTTTAGGTGCAGTCTTCGCTTGACAAAGCGCGCGACTGCCGTTAACTAATCAAATCGAGGACAACTGTTTCTTATGCGCCGCAAAACGGAACAGGAGCCCTTGCCCAGACGCCCGCGTGCGGCGGCCGGCCCGGACTGTGAGCGGGCCCGGCGGAGCAGGATAGGGCCGGACTGGAGCGAGCAGAGGAAGTCCACTTCTGCGGGAGTGACACCCGACTGAGGCTTGCGCAAGTCGGTGACGGGTTGACCCGTGGTCGAGGGATGTTCTCGGCCGCGGGTTTTTTGTTGTCCGCTGAGGGCGGGAGGAAAACATGCTGCACGCGACCGAACTGCTGGGCGCGGAAGCCTACGACGCGCAGGGTAATTTCGTTGGCCGGGTCACCGAGATGTTCATCGAGCCGGCCGACCAGCCCAATCGCGTGGCGCGGATGCTGCTGGGGCGCGGGAAATATCTGCCGCTGGTGGCGCGCTACGACCACGTGGCCTTTGTCGCGCCGGGCACGGTGCGGCTGAACGTGGAGGAAAAGGCGCTCGAGTACTATCAGCCGAACGAGGCCTGGCTGGCCGTGCGCAAGGACCTGCTCGACCAGCAGATCATCGACACCTCCGGGCACAAAGTGGTGCGGGTGAACGACATTGACCTGACCGAGCAGCGCACCAACGGCACGGTCGAGCTGCGCGTCACCCAAGTGGACGTGGGCCTGACCGGGGCAGCCCGGCGGCTGCTGCAGGGGCTGGTGTCGCCCTCGATGATCCGCCGCCTCCAGGAAAAGCTGCCCAGCCGGCTGATCCTCTGGGAGTTCGTCAACCTGATCGAGTCCGACCCGATGCGGCGAGTCAAGCTGCGCATCACCCACCAGAAGCTCGAGCGGCTGCACCCCGCCGATCTGGCCGACATCATGGAAGAACTCTCGCCTGCCGAGCGCCAGTCCATCATCGCCTCGGTGGACGACCAGACCGCCGCCGAGGCACTCGCCGAGCTCGACGCCCGGCTCACGACCCAGATTGTCGAGAAACTCGATCCGGAAAAAGCCGCCGACATCATCGAGGAGATGGAGCCGGACCAGGCTGCCGACCTGCTGGCCGGGTTGACGCCGGAAAACTCGCAGGAGGTGCTGCAGGAGATGCCGCGTGACGAAGCTCAGGAGGTCCGCGACCTGCTCCGATTCGGTGAAGACACCGCCGGCGGCATGATGAACCCCGAGTTCATTTACGTCGGCGAGACCGCCAGGCGCGACGAGGTCATCGAGTGGGTCCGTTCGCGGGAGGTCAACCTCGAACAGCTCGACACCGTGCTGCTGATCAACTCCGAAGCCAAACTCTCCGGCGCGGTGCGCCTGGGCCGGCTGCTGCTGGCCGCGCCGGATCAGCGCATGGTGGAGCTGAAATCCGAAGCGTTGATCTCAGTGGGATCGGAATCGGACGAGCGGGAAGTGATTGAGCTGTTTGAAAAGTACAACCTGCGCACCCTGAGCGTGGTGGACGAGGTGGGGCGGCCCATTGGCACCATCACTGTGGACGATGTGGTGACGCGGCTGGCGGCTAGGCGCTGAGCGAGGGACCTGCAGCCGATGAACTGGATGGAGATCACGGCGGGCCGAGACTGGTGGCGCGAGCGGAGCGCCGCGCTGCGCACGCGCACGCGTCCGCTGCGGCGCCGCCTGGCCATTTTCTTTGCCATTGTCGGGCCGGGGCTGATCGTCTCTAACGTGGACAACGATGCTGGCGGGATCTACACCTATTCGCTCGCCGGGGCACAATTCGGTTACACCGTGCTGTGGTTGCTGATCCCCATGACCTTTGCGCTTTACGTGACCCTGGAAATGTGCTCGCGCATGGGCGCGGTCACCGGCAAAGGCCTCTCGGACCTGATCCGCGAGGAGTTCGGCTTCCGGGTGACGTTCTTCGTCATGCTGGCCGTGCTCGTGGTGAATTTCGGCAACGTGCTGGCCGAATTCGCCGGCGTGGCTTCGGCCATGGAGGTCTTCGGCGTCAGCAAGTACATCTCCGTGCCGCTGGCGGCGCTGGTCGTCTGGGTGCTGGTGCTGCGCGGGACCGCCGCGCGCGTGGAGAAAATCTTCCTGACGATTTGCGTCGTGTATCTGGCCTATGTGGTCTCTGCGTTTCTGGCCAAGCCGGATTGGCTGGTGGCGGCCAAGAATGTGGTGATTCCCACGGTGCGGTTTGACACCGGCTACCTGCTGATGCTGGCCGCCCTGGTGGGCACCACCATCGCTCCCTGGCAGCATTTCTACCTGCAGGCGGCCGTGGTGGAAAAGCGCGTCGGGCCGCGGCAGTACGCGCACACCCGCACCGACGTATTGGTGGGCAGCATCAGTTGCATGCTCATCGTGTTTTTCATCATCGTGTGCACCGCTGCGACACTGCACGTCACCGGGCACCGCGAAATCGCCGATGCCAAGGAAGCCGCCCTGGCGCTGCGGCCGCTGGCCGGGCGCTGGGCCAGCGCGCTGTTTGCCCTGGGGCTGCTCAACGCTTCCCTGTTCGCCGCTTCCATCCTGCCGCTTTCCACCTCCTACGTGGTCTGCGAGGCCCTGGGCTTTGAGTCGGGCGTGGACCGCAAGTTCAGTGAAGCGCCGATCTTTTACTGGCTCTACACCGCGCTGATTGCGGTAGGCGCCGCCCTGATCCTGATTCCCCGCGCGCCGCTAATCCGCATTGCCGTGCTCTCGCAGGTGGCCAACGGCTTCCTGCTGCCGCTGGTGCTGATCTTCGTGCTGCTGCTGGTCAACCGCCGCGACCTGATGGGTGAGCAGACCAACAGCCGGGGCTTCAACGCCGTGGCCTGGGCCACCAGCGCGGCCATGATCGCGCTCACTGTGGTGCTGGTCTACGCCGTGTTCTCCGGCCACGGCGAGGCGCTGGGCGTGGGTGCGATCGTGCCGTAAACGTTGCACGCGGCCGCCGGAGCAGGTTGCGCCGAGGTACCTGCTGTGTTAACTTTGCGGGGTAAAGATGCCCGGCACGATGTCGTGCGCAGCCCGGACAAACCCCAGGATTGGCGACGTGAAAGCCGCTGAGCTGTTGAAACCCGCCGACCGCGAGGAAGGGCGCCTGCTCGAACAGCTCGACCCTCGCCGCCTCCCGCAGCACATCGCCATCATCATGGACGGCAACGGCCGCTGGGCGCAGCGGCGCCACCTGCCGCGCGTCGCCGGCCACCGCGCCGGGGTCAAGACGGCGCGCGAGGTGATCGAAACCTGCGCGCAATTGAAGATTCAGGCGCTCACGTTGTATGCGTTCTCGCTCGAGAACTGGCGGCGCCCCAAAGCCGAGATTGATTTTCTGATGCGCCTGCTGCGCGAATACCTGCGCAAGGAGCTGCCCGTCATCCACAAGAACAATATTCGTCTCGTGGTGATCGGACGGCCCGAGCAGTTGCCCGCCGAAGTGCAGCGCGACGTCGCCCAGGCCGTGGCGCAGACCGCCGAGAACACGGGCATGCGCCTGGCCGTGGCGCTGAACTACGGCGGCCGCGCCGAGCTGGTGGACGCCTTCAACGCCATCCTCGAGCGCGTGCGACACAACGGCGGAGCGGGCTTCCGCGTGGACGAGCAGACCATCGCCGAGCACCTCTACACCGCCGGGCTGCCCGACCCGGACCTGTTGATCCGCACCAGTGGCGAGATGCGCGTCAGCAATTTCCTGCTCTGGCAGATCGCCTACGCCGAAATTTACGTCACCGAAACGCTTTGGCCGGATTTTTGCCGCGCGCAGTTGCTCGAAGCTCTCCTGGATTTTCAGAAGCGCGAACGCCGCTACGGCGGCCTGAGCGCCGCCAAAGCCGCGGGCCGCGCCGCAGGCTCGCGCGGCTGAGGCGCCGGTGGAGCCCTTCCGCAGCCGAAAGACCCGCCGCATGATTCCGTCATCCCGAGCGCAGCAAAGAAGCTCCAGCGAGCCTACGCGTACCGCCGGCGGCTCGCCGGCGAGTTTCAAATTGCTCCGGATGAAAGCCGGCGTGACCATCCCGCGGTGGCACCGACAATGACGTGGGCGCGCATCCTCACAGCGGCGGTGTTGATCCCCGCCGTGGTGGCGGTGGTGTGGTGGGGCACGACCGGGCTGGTGACCGCGTGCGTGGGCCTGGTGACGCTGCTGGCGCTGCTGGAATTCTTCGCCCTGGGAGTTAGGGCCGGCCTGCGCGGCTACCGCTTCTGGACCTGCGCGTGCTCGATGGCGCTGCTCTTCAGCCAGTGGGGCGCGGCGGAGCTGGAGAGCTGGATGCTGAACCGCGTCCTTACCCTGACGCGGGCTCTGGGCGGGCCGATCCTGCCGCTGGGATTGGTACTCCTGGTGTTCGTGCTCGGGGCGGCTGCGATCATCTTGGCAAGCCGGCGCCCGCTGGCGGACGCACTCGGAGCGCTGGGCATCAGCGCGGCGGGGTTGGTTTTTGTGGCCTTCCCGCTGAGTTTTGTGGTGCGGTTGCACGGCGCGGGCCGCGAAGGTCCCAAGCTGCTGCTGTTCGTTCTCGTGCTGGTGTGGGTCGGGGATACGGCGGCGTACTTTGTGGGCCGCTCGATGGGGCGTTCTCTGATGGCGCCGCAGTTGAGCCCGAAGAAAACCTGGGAAGGCGCGGCGGCAAATCTTCTTGGCGCGCTCCTGGTGGCGTGGGCGTTCTCGCGCTGGATGGCGCTCGAGCCGCGCCATCTGCTGGCCATGGCCCTGCTCAGCAGCGTCGCCGGGCAGGCCGGCGACCTGCTGGAATCGGCTTACAAACGCAGCGCCGGAGCGAAAGACTCCGGGGCGCTGCTGCCGGGTCACGGCGGCGTGCTCGACCGCATCGACGCGCTGATTCTTGCCGCGCCGGTGGTCTGGTACTATTTTCAGTTGGTGGTCGGGCGCCGCAGCTAGGTGATGTGGCGTCCCGACCTTTCGGGGCTGGTTTGCGATTTGGCGGGCGCGGGGGAAAGACGCCGGCTGGAAGCCGGCGCCACGGGACGATGCAGCGAGAGAGATCGTGAAGAAGATCGCCATTCTCGGTTCGACGGGCTCGATCGGGCGGCAATGCCTGAGCGTGGTGGAATCCCTGCCCGGACGCTTCGCCGTGGTGGCGCTGGCGGCGGGCGCGAACCTGGAAGAATTGGCCGCGCAGGTGGTCAAACACCGGCCTTCGCTGGTTTCGGTGGCCGACGCGCAGCGCGGCGGCGAGCTGGCCGCGCGCTTGCGCGCCGCAGGGCACGCCCCGCTGCCGGAGATTCAGTGGGGCCGGGAAGGTTTAGAAAGCGTGGCCACGCATCCCGAGGCGGACATTGTCGTCTCGGCGGCGGTGGGCGTGGTGGGCCTGGAAGCGACTTACGCCGCGGTGCGTGGGGGCAAGCAGGTGGCGCTGTCGAATAAAGAAGTGCTGGTCGCGGCGGGGGAAATCGTGATGGCCGCTGCGCGAGCGAGCGGCGTCGAGCTTCTTCCGGTCGATAGCGAGCACAACGCCATCCACCAGTGCCTGCGCGCCGGAGAGCCGCGCGAGGTCCGCCGGCTGGTACTGACCGCTTCGGGCGGCCCCTTCCGCAAGACGCCGCTGGCGCGACTCGCCGCGGCCACGCCCGAGCAGGCGCTGGCGCATCCCAACTGGCGCATGGGCCAGCGCATCACCATTGATTCGGCCACGCTGATGAACAAAGGTTTCGAGGTCATCGAGGCGCACTGGCTGTTCGGCATGGCGCCCGAACAGATTGACGTGGTCATCCACCCGCAATCCACGGTGCACTCGATGGTGGAGTACGTGGATGGTTCGATTCTGGCACAGCTCGGCGCGACCGATATGCGCGTGCCCATCCAATATGCGTTAACCTATCCGGAGCGGGCTGCCTCCAATGGAGGTCAGCTCGATTGGGCCGCGCTGCGCCGGCTGGACTTCGAGAAGGTTTCAACGCGGAGGTTTCCGTGCCTGCGCCTGGCGCGCGAGGCGCTGCGTGCGGGCGGTGCGCTCCCTTGCGCGCTGAATGCCGCCGACGAGGTGGCTGTGGCCGCGTTCCTCGAGCGCCGGCTGCCGTTTCCGGGCATCGCCCAGGTTATCGAGCGCGTGCTTGAGCGCATGCCGCGGGCGCGCTTTGTGGAGATTGCCGACGTGCTCGCGGCCGACGGCGAGGCCCGGCGTCTGGCGCGCGAGGAAGTCGAGCGCCTGGGGCTGAAGGCGCGCAGCGCGCCGTAGCCCGCCGTTGGACTGGGGTTTCTGTCCAGCGGGGCACTTCCGGGCGGCGCGCCACGTCAGGCCGAGGGCGGAGGGAATTGCAGGGGTGGGCGCGAACTCTCGGGCCGGCAAAGCAAGTATAATAGTTCGAGAGGAGCAAGGGAAGAAACCGATGGGAAAGCAGGAACCGCATGGCTGCTGACGTATTTACCAGCATTATCGCCGTGGGGATCGTGCTCGGAATCATGATCCTGATCCACGAGCTGGGCCACTTTTTTGCCGCCAAGCTCTTCGGCGTGCGCGTGGATATTTTCTCAATCGGCTTCGGGCCGCGGATCTGGGGCCGGAAGCGCGGCCCAACCGACTACCGCATCAGCGCGCTGCCGCTGGGCGGGTACGTCAAGATGGCCGGCGACAACCCCTCGGAGGAACGCCACGGCGGGCCCGACGAGTTCCTCTCCAAGCCACGCTGGCAGCGCGCCATTATCGCCGTGGCGGGCCCGACGATGAACATCGTCATGGCCGTGGCCCTGACCTCGGGCCTGTTTCTGGTGGGCACGCAGCAGCGCGTCATCGCTGAGCGGCCGGTGGAGATTGCCGGCGTGATCAAGGATTCTCCGGCCGAGATCGCGGGCCTGCGCGCCGGCGACCGCGTGGTGGAGCTGGCGGGAATCCACAACCCGACCTGGGAGCGCGCCGTGCTCGAGATGGTCTTCACCTCGCCGAACAGCAATGTGCCGGTGGTGGTCGAGCGCGACGCCAATCGCTTCACCATGACCGTGCGCGCCAACCCCGCCACCGACTTCAACGAAGTGTTCGCCCTGCTCGGCTATCCGTCCGAGCCGGCGACGATCGGCTCGGTGAGCCGCGGGATGCCGGCTGAACGCGGCGGGCTGAAGCCCGGCGACCATATCCTGGCGCTCCAGCGCCAGCCGGTGGCCAGCCCCATTCAGTTTGCCGCCCTACTGCAGCAGCGCGCCGGGCAGCCCACCGAATTGCTGGTGCAACGCGGCGACCAGTCCCTGCGGCTGGAGCTTCGTCCGGAGTGGAACAATCCGGGGGACGGCGGCGGGGCGCGCTGGCAGATCGGCATCGCCTTCCGTTACGCCACCGAAAAGCGCAGCTTTTCGCTGGCCGGGGCGGTCGAGCGTGGGCTGTGGGTCAACGCGCGGCTGAGCCGACAGATCCTGCACGTGGTCGCACAGCTATTCCAGGGCCGGATGTCGCTCAAGCAGATGCAAGGTCCGCTGGGCATCGCGCGCGAGTCAGGCCGCGCCGCCAAGCGCGGGCCCCTCGACGTGATCAACTTGATGGCGCTCATCAGTCTCAACCTGGCGATCCTAAATCTGCTGCCCATCCCCATCCTCGACGGCGGGCACATCCTGCTGCTGGCGATCGAAGGGCTGATCCGGCGCGACCTCAGCCTGACCTTGAAGGAACGCTTCGTACAGGTGGGGCTGGTGTTTCTCTTGGTGATTTTCGCGATCGTGATGTATAACGACGTGCTTCGGCTTCTGCCGAGTCACTAAATTGGTTGCTGGGGGTCCTCACTCGATGAGGCATCCGGAGATGAGGCCGCGCCGCGAGACCCGCCCCACCCGCGCGCGCCAGCACACCCGGTAGCAACGCGAGATCGTTCCCGCAGAGGGAAGGGAATATGCCGGTCACCGCCGCCCGCCGCGTCTCTTCGGGCGAACGCCTGAATGCGCACACCAAGCCCGGCAAGCTGCTGGCCGCGCTGGAAGAACGCGGTGTGCGCTTGACCCGCCAGCGCCGCGTCATCCTGCAGGTAATGGACAGCGCCGAGGCCCACCTGGATGCCGGCTCGATCCTGCGGCGCGCACGCAAGCTCGACCCGCGCGTGCACCGGGTGACCGTTTACCGCACCCTCGACCTGCTCAAGCGCCACGGCCTGATCGATGAGCTCGACCTGCTGCACCTCCGCGGCGACCAGCACTACTACGAGAGCCACGGCCCCCGCGACCACATCCACATCGCTTGCCTGCGCTGCGGCAAGGTGCGCGAGTTCGAGAGCCGCCTGTTTGAACAGCTCAAGCGCCAGATCGAGCGCGACTGCGGCATCAAGATTACGGTCACGCGCACGGAAATCGGCGGCTACTGCGAGCACTGCCGGCACTAACCGCCCGGCCAACCCTTCCCCTGCCCGTACCGGTGGCATGTGGCCGGCGCTCTTCTGATCCCGCCCCTAGGCCCCCTCGTCTGCGCTTAAAAGGCGGGTCTCTAGTTGCAAACCATTTGCAACAGAAAACGGCCCGGGTGCGTTTTTCCCTTGACACCGGCGGGGCGAGGCACCGAGAATGATATTTGTAGATGCAATCCATTTGCAGCACGACCCTGCCCCTTGTGCGCCCGCGCCCCCGGCGCGCTTCCCGGCGGCTCGGCCGGGTGGGTCTCGGCGCGGCGGTGATGGCGATGGTTCTTCTGTCGGGACGGGCCGGGGCGCAAGAGCGGCCGTACTTTGTCACCTATACGCATCAACTCGAAGAGCCGGGCAGCCTGGAAGTGTCCTTTAACTCCGCGCTGGGCTCGCCCAAGAGCGTGCCCGGGTTTCTGAGCTCTTGGGTGGAACTCGAGTATGGCGTAAAGGGCTGGTGGACGAGCGAGTTCTATCTCGACGGCCAGGCCACCCGCCGCGACAGCACCGTGTTTACCGGCTACCGCTGGGAGAACCGCTTCCGGCCTTTCCTGCACGAGCACTGGATCAATCCCATCCTCTACGTGGAGTTCTCGAACACCAACGGCGCCGACAAGACCCTGCGCGAAGTGGTCGGTTTTGATTCCGAGAAGGATTTTGCCCATCCCAACGCCGAGGCGCGCCGCGAGAAGAAACGCGAGTTCGAGACCAAGCTGATTCTCTCGAGCTACCACCGCGGCTGGAACTTTTCGGAAAACTTCATCGCCGAGAAAAATCTCGCCGCCGGCCCGTGGGAGTTCGGCTATGCCGTGGGGGCGAGCCGTCCGCTGGCCCTGGCCGCTTCGGCGAAGAATTGCACTTTCTGCCGGGAGAATTTCCAGGTCGGCGTGGAGTTCTATGGAGGCCTGGGGGACGCGCTGCATTTCACGCTTTCCCGGACTTCGCATTACGTGGCGCCGGTGCTGTCCTGGGAGCTGCCCCGGGGGACTACCGTGCGGTTTTCGCCCGGGTTCGGGCTGACCCCGGACAGCCATCGTTTCCTGTTGCGCTTCGGAATTTCTTACGAGATCGCGGGTTTCGGACGGCGGGTCAGCAAGCTATTCCACTAGTCGCGCGTGCCCGGCGCGGAGACGCGAGGGGAATCGTTGAACAGGGCGAGACGTACGCTTCTGATCTTTGCGAGCATTCTGCTGTTCGGTGGCCTCGCTGCGAGCGGCCAGCAGGGGCGCAAGCCGGAGGGGGTGCGCGGCGGGCTGGGCAGGATTCCCGACAACGCGGGCAGCACCCGGGCGAATCCCTTTGCGGGCCAGCCGGAGGCGGTCTTGGCGGGGAAGAAGCTCTTCTTGCGCCACTGCGCCGCTTGCCACGGCCCGGAGGCGAAGGGCCAGGGCAGAGCGCCCGCGCTGCGCTCGCCGCTGGTGCAGGGCGCGCCGCCTGAGGCCCTGATGCGGTTCTTGAAAGACGGAAGGCTCCGGCGCGGCATGCCCGCCTGGTCCCATCTGCCCGAGGAAAGACTCTGGCAGATCGTCTCATACCTCCAATCCTTCCAGCAGTGAGGGTGTACCGCCGCGTCGTGGGGGCGGGCTCCAGCCGGTCAGGTTTGTCCCGCCGATGCTAACAATGGCACGCTGAAGCGTGCCGTTACGCGGGCTGGCGAGTGGGGCTGGCGCGATCGAGGCGGGCGAAAAAACCGCGGGCGCGTGCGATGTCCCGGGCGATCTGCGCGCGGAGGGCGTCCACACTGCTGAACTTCCGTTCATTGCGCAGGCGTCTCCAAAAGCGTATCTCCATGGGCCCGGAGGTAATCCACTCGGAAAAATCGAAGAGGTGACTCTCGACAGTGAGCGGACCGCCATCAAAGGTGGGGCGCACCCCCACGTTGGTTGCGGAGCGATAGACGCGGCCCGCGACGCGCGTCTCGCAGGCATAGACGCCGATGGCGGGGAGCAGTTCCTGGTCGGCGGCGAGGTTCAGCGTCGGGAAGACGACCCGCGAGCCTTTGCCGGTTCCTGGCACCACCTCGCCGGTGAGCGCGAACGGCTGGCCCAGGAGTCGCGCGGCGCGGTTCACCTGGCCTTCGCGCACAGCGCGGCGGATGGCGGTGCTCGAGGCTACCTCTCCTCGGACGACCACCGGCGGCACAATCTCCACCGCGAAACCCCAGCGGCGGCCCAGTTCGGCGAGGAGCCGGACGTCCCCGGCCTGCCGGTAGCCGAACCGAAAACTCTCGCCCACCAGGATTCGCGTTAGGCGCAGTTTCTCCACCAGGATGCCGCGGACGAAATCTTCGGCGGGGAGGTGCGCCAGGTCGAGGTCGAATTTCAGCACGAGCGCGGCGTCAAGCCCGATTTCTTCGAGCCCCGCGAGGCGCTGTTCGAGAGTGGAGATCAGCGGCGGGGCGTCGCCCGGCCGCAGCACCTTGAGCGGATGCGGGTCGAAGGTTACCGCAGCGGCCAGGGCCTCGATGGCCCGGGCGTCGCGCACGACCCCGCGGAGGATGGCGCGATGGCCGAGGTGAATGCCGTCGAAGTTGCCCACGGCAAGCACGGTGCGAGGTCCGGCAGCGCTGAATCTCGCGGCCCAGTCGGCCAGCGAGCGCAACACGGCAAGGGGCATCAGAGCGCCACCTCGAAGCTCAGCCCGTCGTAGGCGAGCTGCACCTGGGGAAAACCTCGGGAAGCCAGCCGCGCGTTGGTCTCCGCGTGCGGCAAGTCATGGGAAATGTGCGTGAACCAAGCGCGGCGCGGAGCCAGTTCGGCGATCAGCTCGAGCGCCTGCTCGACGGTCTGGTGCATGGGGTGAGGCGTGTCGCGCAGGGCGTCGAGCACCAGGTCGTCCAGGTCGCGCAGCAATCTTCTCGAGGAAACCGGGATGGTGCTGAAGTCGGTCAGATACGCGGCGCGGCCGAAGCGGAAGCCCAGCACGCTCATCTCGCCGTGCAGCGCCGGCACGGGCCGGAGTTCCACGCCAAACGGGTCGAACGGGCCGTCGATGAGGTGCAGGGTCACCTGCGGGATGGTGCTGATGGCCGGGGTGTCGTCGAACACGTAGGCGAACGTGCGCTGAAGCATGGCGAGCGTCTCCGCGGAGCCGTACACGGGCATGGCCGACTTCTGGTGGATGTTGAACGGGCGGATGTCGTCGAAGCCCAGGATGTGGTCGGCGTGGGCGTGAGTGAAGACCACGGCGTCCAGCCGGTCGAGCCCGGCGCGCAGAGCCTGGAAGCGGAAGTCCGGGGTGGTATCGATGATCACGTTGCGACCGGCGCGGGAAAGCAGGATGGAGGGGCGGGTGCGGTTGTCGCGCGGGTCGCACGAGCAGCAGACGCGACATTTGCAACCCAGGGTGGGCACGCCCATGGAGGTGCCCGAGCCGAGGACGGTCAGCCGCAGCGAGGCATCGGGGTCAACCTTCGGGGCGGGCATGGCGCTCAGGGGCGGGACTTCGCCTTTTCCTGCATGGCTTGCGCGGCGTGCTTGGACATCTCGAGGAAACTCATCTTCAGGCTGCCCAGGACATCGAGCAGCAGGCGATCATCCTCGGGGGCCAGGTTGCCGCGGGTGGCTTCGCGCAGGGCGTCCAGCATGTCGATCATCTGGCGCGCGCCCTCCAGGTCCAGAATGGCCTCGCCGGTGCTTGGGTCCGCGTAGCCGCCCAGCAGCAGCGCGGCGTTGCGCCCCAGGAAATCCACCAGCATCTGGAAGCCGCGCGAGGGCTTCAGTGCTTCGGCCGAACCCTCGAAGGGCGAAGCGCCGGCTTGCGGCTGGAGAGGTGTCCCGTGTCCCGCATTGGCGGACTTCGGTTCGCCGATCAGGGTGGGGCCGCTGGAGCTTGCCGCCGGCTTCCTCGTTGCGGCGGATTCCTGCTCGCGCTTTTCCTGCTCGACGATTTCCTGGCGCAACTCGCCGTCGGCGGTAAACAGCCGGCGGTCAACTACCTTGAACGATTCGTCCTGCTTCCGGTCGGCCACTGCTGAACCCCTCAGACGAGTGAATGATGTCGGCGAGACTGAGCAGCCAGTTTAGCATCCGCGCCCGTTTTTGTGTAGCGGTGGGCTTGCTCCCGCCCATTCCTCCGCGGGCCGTGAACCACGGGGCTTGTTAATTCCGGGAGCGTGCCGTACAGTGAGCGATGGCTCCGCAGTGAAGGCAAGCCAGAGTGTCGCCGCGACGGGAAAAGCGCAATCAGCCACGCCGGAAGCCGAGGGTGAAATCCCGCGCGCCACGCCCCGCCACGAATCACAAGAAACCGCCCCGCAAGCCTGATTCGCCGCCAAACCTGAAGCGTGCGGGCAAGCTTTTCGCGGCGCTGGTGGCCCTGCAGGCGCGCCTGCGGGGCCCCCGGGGCTGCCCCTGGGATCGTGAGCAGACTCACGAATCGCTCCGCACCTTTCTGCTGGAGGAAACCTACGAAGTCCTGGAGGCGCTCGACGCGGGCGAAGCCTCCAAACTAGCCGGCGAGCTGGGCGATCTGCTGCTGCAGATCGTTTTCCACGCGGAGATGGGCCGCGAGGCCGGGCGCTTCGACATCGGCGACGTCATCGAGCAGATTCACGCCAAGATGGTGCGGCGGCACCCGCATGTGTTCGGCGATGACCGCGCCAAGACTTCCGGGCAGGTGTTGAAGAACTGGGAGCAGCTCAAGGACGAGGAACGCCGCGCGGAGCACCGCGCCGCACCGGCAAAGAGAAAGGCCCCGGCGTCGCTCCTGGACGGTTTGCCGCGCACGCTGCCGGCGTTGCTGGAAGCCTTACAGCTCACGCGCCGGGCGTCACGCGTGGGTTTTGACTGGGAAGACACCGAGGGCCTGTTCGACAAGCTGGCCGAGGAGACCGCGGAGCTGCGCGAGGCGTTGATTCGGGCGCGCGCGGGTGATTCGTCAGCCCTGCAAAAGGCGAGGGTGGAAGAAGAGGTCGGCGATCTGCTGTTTGTGGCCGCCAACGTGGCCCGCTTCCTGGGCATTGATCCCGAAATTGCGCTGAAGAAAGCCAACCGCAAGTTCACGGGCCGGTTTCAAGACATGGAGCGCCAGGCCGCGCGCGCGGGCAAACGCCTGGCCGAGGTTCCCCGGGACGAT
>JBGPZW010000206.1:0-4055 GCA_041493955.1 Terriglobia bacterium | reverse complement strand
TGGCCGCTCGGCAGAGGGCGCGAGGCGGTGCGGCGCATGCGCGCGTCGGTGGCGCGTTCCAGATAATGATTCAGGGCGGAAGCCCCCGCAGCGATCAGCGTGGTGCCGAAGATGGTGTGGGCCATGCGCAGGACGTCCAGCGGGCCGCGCGCCCCCAGGTAATAGCCGGCCGCAGTGGTCAGCACCACCAGGAAGGACACGTCCGGCTTGGTCAGCGCGACATACAACCAGGGCCGCGCCAGAACCGGCATCACGACGGTTCGAGTGGCACTCATCGGGTTCTCACAGCGCTCCCTGCTGGTTCATGTTCGGGTGGCTCGCGGCAAGCTCAACCTGTGGCGCCTGCCGGAGTACCCGGAAACAGACCAGCGTCACCAGGACCGCGCCCGCCAGGGCCAGTGCCCCCACGACGGTGTGCGCCACAGTCAGCCAGACCATCACCGGCATGGGTTGCGGAAACTCCCGCGTGGCCAGGCGCGACCACAAAGCCGCTCCCCCCAGCAACAACTGCACGCCGATCAGCATATGCAACACGCGGGTGCAACAGACCAGCTCAGGCACTTCTGAAAAACGCCGGCGCAGGACGCCCGCCGTCCAGAACACCAGAGTTGCCACCAGCGCAGCGCCCACCAGATGTGGAACGATGCCGAAGCCTCTGTGACGAAACGCGGCACCCAGAATCAACTGCAGGAGAATCGCCGCCACCATCCAGACCGCCAGGGACCGAATCCGCGGCGTCCCTACGTCTTCGACCTGCGGCAGGTCGCTCTGCCACCAGCGGCTCGTGAACAGCGCGAGGCTCACCACCGTGCTGAAGAAAATCTGCGCCAAGCTCGCGTGGGCGACGGAAATGGGCACCGGCAGGTAAAGCAGCACCGTCAGCCCGCCCAGGACGCCCTGGGCAATCACGGCCCCCAGGGCGGCGAGGCCCACGCGACGCACCCAGCGGCGCGGCTCGCGCCGCCAGAGCCACCCGGCAAGCACGATCGACAGGAGCCCCACAAAAGTCGCGACCAAGCGATGGCTATGCTCGTAGAAAATGCCGCCCACCATCGGCGGCGTGAGCGAGCCGTAGGAAAGCGGCCAGTCGGGCACAGACAAACCCGCGTCGTTCGAGGTCACCAGCGCGCCGGCGACGAGCAATAGCAGCGTGCAGGACGCCGTGAAAACGGCGAAGCGATGCAGGCCCCGATTTGAAAGTGTCGTCATCACACAACGCAGTAGGGCGCCGCATCCCAGGCTCACGCCCGGCAAGGTGCTGTGCCCCTGCCCGCTCGATACTGCCTCTGCGCGGACTAGTCGCCTGCCGCGGCCTTGAAGACGAAGCTGACGGTCTTCGATTCTTTGGCGCCGATAGTGACCGTCTGTGTCGCGGTGCCGAACTTCTCGTGCCAGGCCTCCAGGGTGTAGGTACCGGGCGGCAGATTCTTCAGGTCGAAGCTGCCGCTGGCGCCGCTGACCTGGAAGTACGGGTGCTTGAATACGGCGAAGTAGCTCTTCATCCACGGGTGGACGTTGCACTTGACCGGGATGGAGACTTCCTCGCGCGCGAAGGTCTCCTCGATCGCAGCGGCACCGGGCGGCTGCGACTTGTTCCACTCGCGGTTGTTCTTCGGCACGGGGTGAATATTGTGTGTGGTCTTGTCACTGTTGGTGACGCTCAGGGTCTGGCCGGCCATCAGCGCAATCACATGTGGCGTGTACATGCAGCCCTTCTGGTCCACCGCTACCGGGGTCTTGGGCGCGTCGAAGGTGCGATTGCCCAAGCCCTCCTTAACGTACACGATTACATTGGCGAGCGCTCCGCCTTCGCCGGCGACCACTTCCTGGTCCACGGCCGGTGAGGCGGCATGTTCGGCGGCGCAAGCGGGTTCGGCAGCCATATTGATCTTCTTCGGCTTGGGTGCCGGCCCATCGAGTTTCACCGTGCCCGTGACCGAGCCGACCGTGGCCATGTCAATCGGGGTCGCGGCCGGAGCAGCCGGGGCCGCCGGCGCGGTCTCCGTAGTTTCCTTCTTCCCGCAGCTCACTAGCGACAATGCGAGAGCCGCAGCAATGACGACGTACAGCGCGTATCTTGCTTTCATGTGTGAGTGCTTCCTCCTGAGAGAATCAGAACGAGAACTTTTGCCTGGCCCGGTGGCCTCCCGAGCCACCTCAGCGGTTCGCAGGACAGCCGGGAATCACTTCCCCGCCCTAAACATACACCCGGCGGCGGCTAATTGCTCGCGCCACCCGGCGCCCCGGCCGGAGTGCGGCCCGTCAGCGCAGCCTGCTCCTGAGGTGTCAACTGGAACATGTAGCGCACGAGCAGGTCGGCGTGGTCCTTCGAGTAGCCGTTGAAACTCCCGGGCAGCGGCCCGGAAAAGACCCAACGATCGCCATCCTTCCGGAAGAGGCCGGAGGGCATGGCCGTGCCGGGAGCGATGCGCGCCGGATCGGTGATCCAGCGGAGCGTCCACGCGGGCTTCAGGCGTTCGCGGGCCAGCAGGAAGTTGGGCGCCGAGGCATCCTTGTCGTGCGCCGGGTTGCCGGTGGCATGGCACTTCAGGCACGGCGCCGCCGTGCTGGTGAAAAGCTGGCGCGCCATGTTGCGCTCGGCATCGGTCAGCGGCTCCATTTTGGGCGTCAGATAAGGCTGCGCCTGCGAGCTGAGCGCGGCGAAAAAGCGCACCAGTTTCTGGATTTCGCCATCGGAGAAACTGAACGTGGGCATGCGCACCTGGAGGTATTCGCGCACGCTATTGCGGTTCACGTCTGTCTTGCTCATCGCCGGATTCTCAAGGAAGTGTGCCAGCCAGTTAGGATCCACCCGGGCGCCTTCGCCTATCAACTGCGGCGGGAGCTTGATTTTGTTTTCGCCCTGATACTGCGGGAGGGTCTGCAGGACGGACTGCTGGCCGCCATGCACTTGATGGCAGCCCATGCAGTTGTACTTGGTCACGAGCCACCAGCCCTGCTGGATGTCGCGCCGCGCGTCGCCCGGTTTGTAGAGGTATTCCTGCGGGAGCTGGGTGTCCACACTGCCCAGCAGGAACGTGGCGAGGGCGGTGATGTCCTCCGGGGTGACATTGGGCTTGGGCATCCTCAGACTGGAGGCGGATTTTCCCGCGTCGAACACGGCGGGATTGGCGAGCTTGGCCTCGAAGAAACCCTTCTGGTCGTACCACGACTGCCTCTCGCCCTTCATGCGTTTGCCGCCGGGAAGGATGCCCCGCTTGGCGTTTTCGGTCAGCAGCGCGAAGTCCAAGCGTTCGACCGGCTTACTCCCTTCGGTGGTGAGCTCGGTGGCGATGCGGCCTTCCTCTTCAAGCGTGGCAATCTCATGGCAGCTCGCGCAACCGTAGTTCTTCGCCAGGGCGCGGCCACGCTCCATCAGCTTGGGATCATCGAGGTAAGGCGCGGGCGCGTAGTCGGCGTCGGCATGCTTCAAGGTGACGAGGTAGCTGGCGATGTCGCGCGCCTCGTCCCAAGTCAGGCGCAGGTTGGGCATGATCGTGGGCTGCTGCACCTGAAGCTCGTGGCCATCGTTCGGGCAGCGCGAGTGGTCGAGATCGAAGACGTACGGCAGTCCGTGCTTAGCGTAGTCTTCGGGCGCGAGATCGCGCTTCTCAAACGGGCAATAGGGCCGCGTGCGCTCGCGGGCGTTGTGCACCCAGCGCACAAGGTAATCGTAGTTGTCCTTCTCGCCGACGCGGCTCAGGTTGGCAGCAAATGTGCCGCCGATCGTGCTGGAGCCCTCGCCGATGGAGTGGCAGGCGAGGCAGCCGCGCGTTTCCAACAATTCCTTTCCGTGGGGGGCGTTGCCCGATGCTTCTTGAGGCAACGCCGGCCCGGAAACGCCCGACTGCCAGACGAACGCGGCGATGGCCTCAATCATGTCCGGCTGCAGGCGGAACTGCGGCATCTTGGTGGTGGGGCGGAATTCGTGGGTGTGGCCCAGCCAGTAAGGGATCCACTCCTTGCGGAGCTTCATGCGGACTTCCTTGAGGCTGGGACCGACTTTCTTATCTTCGCGAAACAGGCTGCGCGTCCTCTGTTCGAGCTGCTCGATC
>JBGPZW010000001.1:0-61914 GCA_041493955.1 Terriglobia bacterium | reverse complement strand
GGCGCCAGCATGGCGGCGGTGCGCGAGCCCAGCGAGCCATCGAGGACGGCCTTGAGCGCGCCCGTCCTCAGCCAACGATTCTTGGTGCCGCCGGCCTTGCGCATCTCCTGCAAACGCGGGAGCGCTTCGAGAAACGGCAGCCATTCGTTGATGCGCGCAGTCAGCTTGCCTTCCTTTTTGAGCTGCTGGTAAACGAGGAAATCTTCCCAGGCGGAGTTGTCCTGCAGCGAGGTCACTCCGAAACGCGCGACCTCAGCCAGGACCAGCTCAATCCCGCGGCGCCGCTGCGCAGCGGTGAGCGGCGGCACCTTGCGGCTTACCAATTGCATGGCCGTTTCCTTGAGCATGCCGGTCGGCGCGCCCGCCGCGTCGCGCTCGATGCTGCCGCCGGCCGGCTCTTTCGTCTCACGAGTGATCTGCGCGAGCTTCAAGGCCAGGGAGTTGGCCACCGAGACGTGGCCATCCACGCGCGTGAACACCATGGGATCATCATTCGAGAGCGTGTCGAGATCGTGCCGGGTCGGAAACCGCTTCTCCGGCCAGAGCGTGTGGTCCCAGCCTCGCCCGGTGATCCACTCTCCGGGCGTGTAATCTCCCAGGCGCGCGCGGATGCGCTGCTGGAATTCGGCCAGAGACCTCGCCCCCTCAAGATCCACCGCCAGCTTGGCCTGTCCGCCGCCGCCCACATGGATGTGAGCGTCATTGAATCCGGGCATGGCGAATCGGCCGTGCAGGTCCACGATCCGCGTGTTCGGCCCTGCCTTGGCAAGGATCTCACGGGTGGTGCCGACAGCGACGATCTGCTCGCCGCGGATGGCCACCGCCTCTGCGCGCGGGCGCGCGGGATCACCCGTGTAGATGACCCCGTTGACGAATAACAGGGTTGGCGCCTGGGCCGCGGCGGCTGGCTTGCTCGGAGCCTGCGCGGCGACACGCGGCGCGCCTGAGATCATCACGCACGCAAGGAACAACACGCACATGGCTTGCAGGGGCATCATTTCACCTCAGCGGCAATCGCAAGTCATTTGTCGGATGGTTTTTCAGGCGATGCTTCCACGCCGGCGACGCCCAGCACGGTCAGCAGGGCGCGCTGCAGACCCAGTTCGCGCCCGGTGGGGTCGTACCATTCGCCGAGAGAATGCGCTCCCCCGGCGTGCCCGCCGGCACCGATGGAGATGGCGTCAATACCCAGCGAGAGTGGAATGTTCGCATCGGTCGAAGAGCGCTCCGGCCGCGAGCGGTTGCCCAGGAAGCGATCCGCTTCCCGCAGCGCGGCAAGCAGCGGCGAGGACTCCGGCAATTCGCCCCCGGGCCGGATGCCCAGCACGCGGAGTTTCATCTCCAGCTTGTCGTTCGGACCCCGGCTGGCCATACCGCGGTCGCGTGCCGCCGCCATCTCCTCGGTGACTCCGGCTTCGATGGCCTCGCGCAGTGTCGCCTCAAGACGATCCAACTCGGACTGTGCCTCCGAGCGCAGGTCCACTTTGATGGCCGCGCGGAACGGAATGGAATTGACGGACGTGCCGCCCTCGATCTCGCCGATGTTAAACGTGGTGCGCGGCTGCTCGGGCACGCGCACGGTTACGAACCGGGCGATGCCGCGCGAAAGCGCGTGAATAGGGTTCGGCGCACCGAAATCCGACCAGCTATGGCCGCCGGGGCCGGTGACAGCGATCTCGATGCGCCGCGAGATCAGCGCGGAAGTGATGACGTGGTCGGCACTCGCGCCGTCGAGCGCGATGACGTAGCGCAAACGGCTTCCGTAGGTTTCTACCAGCTTGCGGATGCCGCGCAGGTTACCCTCACCCTCTTCGCCCACGTCGGCAGAGAATACGATGGTGCGCCGGGTCTTGATCTTGGCCTCGCCCAGCGCGCGCGCCAGCGCCGCCAGGGCCACCAGGCCGGTGCCATTATCGCCGATCCCCGGCCCGTAGATGCGGGTGCCCTCGCGATGGATCTTGATCGGCGTGCCCGCCGGAAAAACGGTATCCAGATGCGCCGTGACCAGCACGACCTCGCCGCCCTGCTCCCCGGGCCGCTCGGCGACCACGTTGCCCACGTCGTCGTTGTGCGCCCGCAGACCGCAGCAGGACAATAGCTTCCGGAGATAGGCGGCGCGCTGCGCCTCATGGAACGGCGGCGCGGGGATTTCCGTGATGCGGACCTGCTCGTCGTTGACCCAGCCAAGGTTCTTGATGAGCCATTCCAGCGCCCGAGCCGTGCGCGGGTCGCGCGACACCGTTTCGGCCGTGAGGCCGTTTCGGGCCGGGGCGGTTTGGGCAGAGGCCGTCGCCATCAAGCTCAGGATAGCGCAGAGCGGAAGAAGTTTCACTGCTTTGAAGTTGGCGCTGAGTGTCTCGCTTTTGGCATGTGACCGGACCCGCGAGATGCGCCAGTCTCCACCAAATGTGCTGGCGCGTCAACCGAAAACCTCCCCTCCCGCTGCACCACAATCGGCGCGAAGCAAACTAGAGCGTGCGGTGGGACGGCAGGCCGCACAGCGCGAGGATTTCCTCCTCGGTGAGCACGCGGGTGGATTTCTTGGCCGCGTCGAAGATGCGCTTCACCACTTCCTCACTCGCGGCAATGCCCCGCCGCTCGAGCCAGTAGATGACGTTGGAGCGCCCGCTCATCGGGCCGATCTCGATCACCTGCTCGAGGCCAAACAAGTGTGAAGGCACGCCGCTGTAGACCATGTTCGCCAGCGTTTGGTCGTTTTTCTTGTAGGCCTTGATAATGGCCGCGGCGTGCACGCCGGTGGCGGTGCGGAAGGCGTCGCGCCCGATCACCGGATAGTTCGGTGGAATGGTCGTGTGCGTGGCCCGCGCCACCTTCTCGCAGTACTCCTTCAGCCGCGAGAGGTCGCGGTCAATCAGACCCAGCAGGCGCAGGTTCACCAGCATCAGCTCCATCGGCGTATTGCCCACGCGCTCGCCTAGCGAATTAGCTGCGGCATGCACCTGGTCGGCTCCCCCGGCCACCGCCGCGAGTGAGTTGGCAACCGCCAACCCGCGATCGCAGTGCCCGTGCCAGTCCACGCGGATCTTCTCGCCGGAAGGCTTGACGATGTGCTCGCGCGCGAACTTTACCAGGCTGTAGGCACCCATCGGCGTGGCGTGCCCGACCGTGTCGCACAACACGATCGCGCGCGCCCCGCAGCGGATCGCGGTGGTGTAAAGCCGCTGCACAGTCTCCGGATCTGTGCGGATGGTGTCCTCGGTGACGTACATCACCGGCAGGCCCTCGGCTATGGCAAACCTGACCGCATTCTCTGTGGTGCGCTGCAGATGGTCCACGGTCCAGTCTTCCACGAGCCGCCGGATCGGGCTGCTACCGAGGAAGGTCGCGGCCTCGATGGCCATTCCCACGCGCTGGGAGATCTCCGCGATGGGCCGGATATCGTTTTCGTGGGTTCGCGCGGCACAGTTTGGGCGGATGCGCAACTTCGCCCGTACGATCTCCCGCGCCAGGGCTTCGGTGTCGGCCAGCGCGCGCGGCCCCGCGCCGGGCAGGCCGATGTTCACCATCTCGATCCCCAGCGCTTCCATCAGGTGCAGGATTTCTATTTTTTCCTCGATGGTGGGGTCCACAACGGAGGGGTTCTGCAGGCCGTCGCGGAGGGTTTCATCGTCCAGGGTGACGTGGCGGCGGCTCAGGAAGTCGAACCCGCCGACGGCGTTCCAGTCGTAGATGAGTTCGTCGTGGTTCATCCAGCTTGCGTCAACCGAAACCGCTTTCCTCTCGCGGCGTGGTCATCCACGCCCAGCCCGTCCCGATCGTTCCCGCAGCTTTCCCTAGTATCGCAGCGTGTAGCTGTGGGGCAACTGTTTTGGGTCGGGCCGATAGAGCGTCTTACAGAACTCGCAGCGATAGATCTCAGCCTTGGGCCCGATCAGGGCTTCGATTTCCTTGGGATAGTCGTACCAGCGCTTCAAGTGGCCCGCGCAGACCTTGCCCTTGTCGTTTTTCTCGTCGCAGGCGCGCTGCTTGTGTTTGCACGTCTTGATCTTGGGCGTAGCGGGCTGAGACGGCTCCTGGCCCGCCACTGGAGCAGCAGTTTCCGACATGCGCTTGACGACCTCCCTTGTTTGGGCGTCCTTCTTCCGGAATCAACAACTCAGCAGAGAGAACACCGAGAAATCAACTACCTGCATCGGCGGCGGCTCTCTTTCACGCTCTTCAAATCCGGTGGCCGCGAAAAACAGTCCGGAGGGCTCCCCAGGCGCTCCGCGAGCGATGCCGCCATTGAGAGGCGAACAGGAACTGCAGAAAGTGATCGGCGGCCTCGCCCAGCTCTTCATCGTAGCCGTACCACCAGGACTTCGGCCAGCGTGGCAGCCGGTCCACGTCGACGTATTTTACTTGAACCAATTCCATCAGACCAAGCCGTGAATGCGTCCGGCCCCAACCGCTCGCGCCGCGCCCGCCGTGCGGTGCCTCGGAGATGCCGAAGCAGCTGGCCACGTCGTTCACCATCACCGCTCCGGCGCGAATCTGCGCGGCCAGGTGGCGGCCCCGGCGGCTGTCGCCTGTCCAGATGCTGGCAGCCAGACCGAAGGCCGAATCGTTGGCCATGGCCACGGCCTCCTCCGCATCCTCTACACTCCGCAGGGCCAGGATCGGCCCGAAGGTCTCCTCCTGCATCATGCGCATCGAGTGGTCTACGTCGGTCACCACGGTCGGCTCGAAGAAACACGGCCCCAGATCCGGACGGCGACGGCCACCGGCCAGTATTCGCGCGCCGCGCGCGATGGTCTCGCGCAATTGCTCCTCCACGCGGTCCACCTGTGCCGCCCGGATCATCGGGCCCACTTCGGTGTGCGGGTCGCTGCCCGGCCCCAGCCGGAGCAGCCGCGTCTTGGCCGCGCAGCGCTCGCTGAAGCGCTCGGCAATCTCCCGCTCGACGTAGATCCGTTCAACCGAGAGGCACGCCTGGCCGCAGTTGGTGAAGCTGCCCCAGACCGCCGCGCTCGAGGCCACCTCCAGGTCCGCGTCGGCCAGCACAATCATGGCGTCCTTGCCGCCGAGCTCGAGCACGCAGGGGATCAGTTGCCGCGCGCAGGCTTCCGCGATGCGCTTCCCCGTGGCCACGCTGCCGGTGAACATCATTTTGTCCGGGCCCGCTTCGATCAGCGCCGCGCCTACATCGCCGCCCCCCTGGATCACCTGCACCAGATCGCGCGGAAAACCCGCCTGCGTGAAAAGTTCCCCGACCAGCGCGCCGCACCACGGCGTCAGCTCGGACGGCTTCAAGACCACGGCATTGCCTGCCACCACTGCAGGAATGGCCTGCCCGAACGGGATGGCCAGCGGATAGTTCCACGCGGAGATCACCCCGATCACGCCGTACGGCTCATAGAGCAGCCAGCCGGACTTGGCCTTGAACGCAAGGTTGTGATGGGAAACACTCTCGGAGCGGAGCAACTCTGCCCCATGCTCCGCGTAGTAGTCAGCCGTGTCCAGCGACACCAGTATGTCGGCGAAAAGCGATTCGACCCGCGGCTTGCCCACTTCCCGCGTCACTACATCGGCGATTTCCTGCCGCCGCTCGTAGAGGGCTTCCCGCAGCCGACGCACCCTGGCGCAACGCGCGCGGACCGGTTCTGCAGCCCAGGCCGCCTGCGCTCGGCGCGCCCGCGCCAGGATCAGGGGCACATCCTCTGGCAGCGTGACCGCAAAGCGGGCAATCACCTCGCCGGTTGCCGGATCGATCGAATCAATGGATGACGATAACGTCGCTGGCGCAGCCATTGCCTGTGATTCTACCTGAATCCGCCCAATTGTGTAGCGGCCTGCTCCCGGCCTGTTCCGCTACTCTCTTCCCGACCGCCACGGCTCGGGATACTCCACAGAAACCATCCACAGTCCCTGCGGTGGCACCGTGGGGCCGGAGCGAGAGCGGTCGCGTAGCTCGAAGAGCTGAGGAATGTCGCCCGGGGTGATTTTTCCGCGGCCCACATCGAGCAGTGTCCCTACCATTTTGCGAACCATGTAGCGCAGAAAGGAACGCCCCCGGACTACGAATGTCAGCAAATCGCCCGAGTCGCTGGCGTGCAGCTCCGCGCGATAGATCACGCGCACGGTGGTGCGGCCGTGGTCGTCGTCCTCGCAGCCGGTCGAAGCAGCAAAGGAAGTGAAGTCGTGCTCGCCTTCAAACAGGCGGGCGGCTTCAGTCATCGCCGCAAGCTCCAGCGGGTACGGATAGTGCAGGACAAACCGCCATTGATCGGGCGGCACGACCGGCCCGCGAAAGATGCGGTACTGATAGATCTTCGCCAGCGCCTGCCAGCGCGCGTGAAAGTCAGGACCAACCTCTTCGGCCCTGACCACGCGGATCGTCGGCGGCAGCAAGGCATTGAAAGCCCGCTGGAACTGCGCCGGCGTCAGCTCGGAGTGCGTCTTAAAATGCGCCACCTGCCCCCGCGCGTGCACTCCGGCGTCGGTGCGCCCGGCGCCGTGCACGGCAAGTTTTTCCTGGGTCAGCTTGCGCAGGACCTCGGTTAGCGCGCCCTGGATAGTCGGTTGCCCGGGCTGAATCTGCCATCCACGAAAGTCGGTCCCGTCGTAAGCCAGTGTGAGTTTGATGTTGTGCATCGAAGCGCCCGATTATCGCATGACCGGGACTTGGTGCAGGGGAGCGAAGCGGCAAAGGGACCGGCACACGAATCCTCAGTGGTTACGGAAACACGGGGTCAAAACTGTGCACTACCGGATGCGCGGCGGTGTCCGAACATGCCGAAGCTTCCCTCGTCTCGCCACGGACGCACAACGCCGTCTGCATGCCTGTCCGCCGGGCCGCATCCAGCTCCGCTACCACGTCGGAGACGTAGAGAACCTGCCCCGGTGCAAGGCTGAGGGCCGCCGCGATCCGGAGGTAACTTGTTTCTTCCTTCTTGGGCCCGGTTGTTGTGTCAAAGTATCCGCCAATGAACGACGTCAAATCACCCGCGGTTGAATGAGTGAAAAGGAGCTTCTGCGCCAGTACACTGCCCGACGAGAAAATGGCGATCGTTCTGCCCTGCCTGCGCCACCGCGCGAAGGCCGGCGGCACGTCCGGATACACCGGCCCCCGCAGTTCTCCGCTCCGGTAACCTGCTTCCCAGATCCTTCCTTGCAGGGACTTGAGCGCCGTGAGCTTGCGGTCGTGATCGATCAACCAGCGGACAAACGCCGCGGCTGATTCGGTGCGCTCGCTGGCGGTGTCCTCACGCCATGGCGGTACGCCCGCAATGTGGTTCGCCTCCGCATCCCGCTCCCCCCGGAGGACTTCGATCTCGGCGGCAACGTCATTGCTTGCGTGGTGCCGGTCCAGGAATTCTCCGACACGCGCCCGCGCAAAGGGAAACAGCGTGAGATAGACGAAGTCCACTGGCGTGCTGGTGCCTTCGATGTCCAGCAGAAGGGCACGGGTTCTTGCGGGGTCAAGCCGTGCGGTCAAGATCAGCTCAGCGTCGTCTGGCGCGGCAGGTAGGCCGGTCCAAAGCACACGGGCTGGTAATTCTTGTCCACTCCGCTTCCCGTGTAGTGCGGCGTCCATCCGGCCGGATTCTGGAAAAGCCGGATGGCACGGATGCGGCGATCGGGGCACAGGTCAAACCAGTGCCAGGTGCCGCGCGGCACGCGGATGAGATCGCCCGCTTCGACTTCGATGGCAATCACCGGCCCCGAGCGCGGACGGATATGAAATAGTCCCCGGCCCTCGATAATGAAGCGCACCTCGTCCTCATCATGCCAGTGCTCGGAGTTGAACTTATTCAGCATGGCTTCGAGGCCCGGCATTTGTGGGTGGACATCAATCACGTCGGCGGTTACATAACCCCCGCTGGCCTTGAGCCGTTCGATTTCAGGAGCATAAGCCGCCAGGATCTCCTCCGCCGTTGCGGTGGGCGCAACCGGGCGCGAGGGTTCCCAGCGTTCATAGTCGATGCCGAGGCTGCCCAGGTAGCGGTGGACAGCTTCCGGATCGGCGAGGGTCCGATTCTCGTCGGGGATTCTGATCGTAGCCATGACTTTTGCCTCCGGCCTCCGGCCAGATGTGAAACTGCCAGTCCGGCCAGCCGCTCAAAGCCCCGTGGCGCCGCCACCAGCGACGTAGCGCATCCGGCCGATAACTTCCAACAGGAACTCCAGGATCTCGACGTGCCTCTGCGCCTCCTGGATGTCTCGCCCCCAAGTATAAAGCCCGTGCCCGCACAGGAGAAATCCGTGCGCGCTCGGATGAGCCACCAGCACTCCGGCAACTTGTCGGGCCAGTGCCGGCATGTCCTGCGAATTCTCCAGGATGGGCAGCCACTCGCAATGCTCGTGTGTGGTCACCCCGCGCAGGCCTTTCAGCATTTCGTAGCCGGTGATCTCCAGGCCGCCGTGGGGACGGAACGTCTCGGAGAGGATCGTGCTCCACGCCGAATGCGTGTGCAGGACAGCCCCGGCGGATCGCTCGCGGACCAGGGCGAGATGAAGCAGAGCTTCGGCAGAGGGTTTTCCCTCTCCGCGCAACACCCTTTCGGAGCCGTCGACCTCAAGGATCTGGTCTGCACTCAGCGCGCCTTTGTCCGCCCCGGAGGCCGTGATGGCCAGCCGCAGGGGTTCGCGCGAAACAACCGCGCTGAAGTTGCCGCTGGTGCCGAGCACCCAGCCGCGGCGGTGAAAGGCGCGTCCCGCGCCCACCAAAGCAGCCGCGTGCTCCCCATACGCGGCGACGGCGGAGGAATCCCCGAGCTCGCGAATCTTTCTGGTCGCGGCCATTTTCAATTGTCACCAAATAACGAGCGCTGGGCAGGTATTTTACGCTCCTCTGACACAAATGACACGGGGAAGAGGAACTCGCAAGCCTGACAACATCGGGGCGCAAGTGGGTGGCGCGGCCTATCTCGGCAACGTACCTCCTAAGGCAGGGCTACGGGGTGACGCGGAGGAACCGGCTGCCGGGACGCACCGCACCGCTGCCGGCGCGGCATAATGGGCAGTCCGAGGCGTCGTAGCTTTCGATCCGGAGCTCCACCAGGGCTTCGGCCCGCACGGGGAACTCCAGCCGCCCGCCGCTGCGATCGATCAACGCCCCAACGGCCACCACGCGCCCACCGGCTTCTTCGATCACGCGGATGGTTTCAAACGTGGACCCACCGGTGGTCCACACGTCTTCGACCACCAGCACGTGCTCGCCAGGCTCCACCTCGAAGCCGCGGCGCAGCGTCATCCAGCCGCTGGCATCCCGTTCGGCAAAGATAGCCCGCGGGGTGGCGCTGGCGACGCGTCCGGGGGTCGCCCGAGCCACTTCGTGGCCGAGGATAATCCCTCCGACCGCCGGTGCGGCCACGCAATCCACGCGCAAGTCGTGGAATTCCGCCGCCAGGGCGCGGCCAAGTTGTTCGGCGTAGCGGGGATGCTGCAAGGCCAGGGCGCACTGGACGTAGGTGCCGCTGTGCAGCCCGGAGGAAAGTTCAAAATGCCCCTGGCGGATGGCCCCCACCGATTCCAGCACTTTGAGCACTTCTTCGGGTCGCATCGTCGCCCCACAGTCTCTCGGCTGCCATCGCAGGCAGGCGGGAAACTCTTGCTGGTCCCGGGAACGCGCCTATCCTCTTGCTGCGGGCAAAGGGTAACGGCGGCGACCCGCGTTGTCAAGGAATCCCGGCGCTGATAAACTGGCGCGTTCCCCCCGGCGTGCGCCGCCGCACCGTGAAGCCGGCTGTGACTGTATGACTCTTCGCGCGTCTAATCTCGAAGGGGGGAAGAATGTCCCGACCGGGCGGCCCTGCTGGGACAAAATAATTGAAACAAACCGGCCCTTGGGGACGTTAAAAGGATTTGAGGGTTGCGGGGATACTCTCGCTTGAATCACACTGCTGGGAGAGGACAAACATTATGATCGCAAGGGTAGTTCGTTCTGCTGCCGCGCGGCTGCTGGCGCTGGCGATTGTCGCGGCGCCCGTGGCACCCGCTTATGGCCAGTCGGAATCCAAGAGCAAGCCGCAGACGCCGGGGCAGACCCAGGCGGCACCCGGTTACACGCTGCAGGTGTCTAACCAGGATTACTCCCGGGGGCCGCGCGCGTTTCCGAACCTCATCGCGCCCTACGCGCCGATTAAGGTCGCGCCGCCGCAACTGACCAACTCGCCGCGCTTCGAGCAGCTCATCCACGATGGGAAGATGGAGCTCAGCCTCCAGGATGCCATCGCGCTGGCGCTGGAAAACAATCTAGACATCGCCGTGCAGCGTTACACCCCGTGGATTGCGGAGACCGATATCCTGCGCACCCAGGGCGGCGGGGCTTCGCGCGGTCTGGCTGGCACCGGCACGGCTTCGGTTCTGGGCGCCATTCCGGCGCAGACCTTTGACCCCCAGGTGACCTCAACTCTTAGCCTGGATCACCGCGCCACCCCGGTGAACAACCCCTTCCTTTCGGGCATCGGCCAGCCCACCGGCGCACTGGTTCCTCTCGTGAACCACACGACCCAGGCAAACTTTCAGTATTCCCAGGGATTTCACACCGGCACGGCTCTTGCCGTAACTCAGAACAACACGCGCGCCTCCACCAGTTCGCCGGCGGCGTTGTTTAACCCGTCGGTGCAGTCCACGTTGTTTGTCTCCTTCACCCAGCAATTGCTGAATGGCTTTGGCCTGCTGGCCAACACCCGCTTCATCCGCATCGCCAAGAACAGCAAGAAAATCGCCGATCTCGCTTTCGCACAACAGGTCATCACCACGGTCACGCAAGTGGAAAACCTCTATTGGGAGCTGGTCTTCGCGCGCGAAGATGTCAAAGTGAAGCAGCGCTCGGTGACTCTGGCCGACAAGCTCTATAACGACAACAAACGCCAGGTGGAGATCGGCACGCTCGCCCCGATCGAGGTGGTCCGCGCCGAAGCCGAAGTCGCACGCGCCAGCCAGGACCTCATCGTTTCCCAGACCCTCCATCTCCAGCAGCAGACGCTGCTGAAGAACGCCATTACCAAGAACCCGCTCGACCCGGTCGTGCAGGCCGTCGAGATTGATCCGACCGATGTGGTCGCCCAGCCTGCCAAGATCGAGATCCTCCCGCTGCAGGACGCCGTCAAAGAAGCCCTGGATAAGCGGCCTGACGTGCTCCAGTCAGTGGCGGACCTGAAAAACCGCGATATTAACGTCCGCGCCACGCGCAATGCCCTGCTGCCGACTTTGTCCCTGTTCGGCCAGTACGGCTGGACAGGACTGGCGGGCAACTCAAGGAAACTCGGAACGGCCACGACCGTCGCCGGCTCGCCGGTGGTGGATGCAAACGGGAACGCCATTCCGAACTTTTTCCTTCCCGCATCCTTAGTGCCCATTCTGGGCACCAACCGAAGCGGTTTGAACGACGCGCTGGGTTCCATCTTCGGTTCCGACTTCCCCACCTACTCGCTCCAGCTCAACCTGACCATCCCGATCCGCAACCGCCCCGCGCAGGCCGACAATGCCCGCGCGATTCTCGAACAGCGGCAGGCCGAGACGCGCTTGCAGCAGATCGAGAATGGCGTGGTCGTCGAGGTGCGCAACGCCCAGATCGCCCTCGAACAGAACCGCGCCCGCGTCCAAGCCGCGCAGAAATCACGCGTCCTGCAGGATCAGACACTCGACGCCGAGCAGAAGAAATACCAGCTTGGCGCTTCGACGATCTTCTTCGTCATTCAGGCGCAGCGCGACCTCGCCCAGGCGCAGAATGTCGAAGTGCGCGCCCTGGTGGACCTGGCCAAGGCGCAGATCGACTTCGATCGCGCCCTCGGCCGCACCCTCGAGACCAACCGCATCAGCATTGCGGATGCCAAAGGCGGCCAGGTGCACCGCGAGACGCTGATCCCCGGAACTGTGAGTGGAGAAATCGTCGGTCCCGCTGGCAAGTTCTGAGGTCGGCCGCCCGCACACAAAAACCTGCATCCAGTGAGTACTTGTGGCCCGAGGGGCTTCCCGCCGGGTCACTCTCTTCGTTGGCACTCGTTGAATTGCGCTGGCGGTGCGAAACCTGCACAGGGTCATTCAGCGGGCGGGCTTGCTCGCTCTCCAAGGTTGGCTTACTATCGCGATGTGTCTTGCATTGCACTGCGCGGGCCTCTTGGTCTCGCGACGCGGTATGAGCCGGACCTTTCATGTCCAAAATGACGCGCAATAAAGGAAACGTCAGTTCGGCTGCCCCATCCGCAGCGGGGACGGTGGCGGAAAAACGCAAGAGTTCTCCGCGCGAACAGGAGTGGGAAGAAAAAGTCCTCAAGCCCACGCTCGAGAAATCGCCCGAGCGTGCCGCCGAATTCACGACGATCTCCAGCCACCCCGTTCGCCGCCTCTATACCCCCGCGGATCTCGAGGGTTGGGACTTCGAGCGCGACCTCGGCTTTCCCGGCCAGCCGCCCTACACGCGCGGCATTCACGCCACCATGCACCGTGGCCGCCTTTGGACCATGCGCCAGTTCGCCGGGTTCGGCACCGCCGAAGACACGAATAAGCGCTTCCGTTACCTGCTCGCTCACGGCCAGACCGGCCTTTCGGTTGCCTTCGACCTGCCCACGTTGATGGGCTACGACTCCGACCACGCCCTCTCGGAAGGCGAAGTGGGCAAGTGCGGCGTGGCCATCAGCTCGCTGGCGGACATGGAGGTGCTCTTCGACCAGATCCCGCTGGCCGACGTCACCACTTCGATGACCATCAACTCCCCCGCCGCGGTGATCTGGGCCATGTACCTGGCCGTGGCCGAAAAGCAGGGCGCCGACTGGAAAAAAATCTCCGGCACCTGCCAGAACGATATCCTCAAGGAATACATCGCACAGAAGGAATACATTTACCCGCCCGAGCCGTCCATGCGGCTGGTGATCGATACCTTCGAGTTCTGCACCCGGCACACGCCGAAGTACAACGTGATCTCCGTCAGCGGCTACCACATCCGGGAGGCCGGTTCGACCGCCATCCAGGAGCTCGCCTTTACGTTGCGCGACGGTATCGAGTACGTTGAGTGGGCCCTGCGGCGCGGCCTGGACGTGGAAGAGTTCGTGCCTCGGATGTCTTTCTTCTTCAACGCGCACAACGACTTTTTCGAGGAGATTGCCAAATACCGCGCCGCTCGCCGCATCTGGTACAAGACGATGCGCGAGCGCTTCGGCGCTAAAACTGAGCGCGCCCTGACGCTGCGCTTCCATACCCAGACGGCTGGCTGCTCACTGACTGCGCAGCAGCCCTATAACAATGTCGTGCGCACGGCCATCCAAGCGTTGGCTGCCGTGCTGGGCGGCACGCAGTCGCTGCACACCAACTCGCTGGATGAGGCCTGGGCGCTTCCCACCGAATTTGCCGCCACCGTCGCGCTGCGCACCCAGCAGATTATCGCCCACGAAAGCGGTGTCACCAGCACCGTGGACCCGCTCGGTGGCTCGTATTTCCTCGAGACGCTCACCAATGAGGTCGAGCGCGGCGCCTGGGACTACATGGAAAAAATCGACGCGCTCGGCGGCATGGTTGCGGCCATCGAGCGCTCCTACCCGCAGCGCGAGATCGCCGAAGCCTCCTACCGCTATCAGATGGCCGTGGACCGCAAGGAGAAGATCATCGTCGGCGTGAACGAGTACGTCGCCCAGGAACAGCACATCGACATTCTCACGATCGACGAAAGCGTCGCCGAGCGCCAGCGCGCGCGCATGCACAAGCTGCGGGCAGAGCGGTCGAACAACGAGGTCGCGCGCCACCTCGCGGCCCTGCGCAACGCTGCCCAGGGTAGCGAGAATTTGATGCCCCACATCTACGAAGCTGTGAAGGCCTACGCCACGCTCGGCGAAATCTGCGACACCCTGCGCCAGGTCTTCGGCACCTACGAAGAAGTCGCTATCACCTAGGTCCCCCATGAAAGAGCATCTTCGCTTTAGGTTCAGCGTGACCATTCACACCGACGACGAGGCAGTCTTGCACTGTCTACGAGCGCTGGCTCAGTTCGCCTCTCATGAGGGGAACTCTAGGATCTCGTGGGGCGGCACAAAGAAGAAGGAGTGGGATCGCGACGGACACATGGTCACATTTCGTTTCACAGCGCCGAAATGGCGAAACCTTTTCCTCGTTGAGTGCGCTCGGCTTCTACCACACTCACTTTGGCAAGCAGTAGCTAGTAGTGACACTGACCCAGCAACTCCGCAAAACACTAGGTGAGCGCATTGCCCGGCTAGCTAGCAAATGAGGGCAAACCGTGTTACTCGGAGGATTGGAGTATGGCAGCAGCGGGCCATAGCCCGTCAACATTTTCCGAGGGTCGAGGAGAACTTCTCCCCTCCCCGATGGATTCCAGCTCTCAGGGGCAGCGATATGATCAGATACAACAAATTGACCGGGGTTTTCCTGGTCGTCTTTACTTTCGTGATCATTTCCGCCCTGGCAACCCCGTCGAACGCGGATACGCCTCCGGCGACGAAGAGTGGATTCGTGGTTACGTCCGATGGGGTCAGGATTCACTACCTTGAGGCCGGACAGGTGAAGACCGTCGGGAGCTTCGAGGTCGGCGGAACGCCACAGCACGGCGCGCTTATCAATGGTCAGGTGTCAATTTCCGATATCCGGCAGCAACCGGCGATCCTGTTTGTACCGGGGTGGACGATGCCGGGATGGATCTGGGAGAAGCAGATCGAACACTTCTCCAAGACGCATCGCGTCGTGGCCATGGACCCGCGCTGCCAGGGCGAATCCTCACAAACCGCCGACGGACTCTCCCCCGCCGCGCGCGCGCGGGACATCAAAGCGGTCGTTGATCAACTTCATCTCGCCCCGGTGATCCTTGTCGGATGGTCCATGGGTGTAGGCGAAGTTGCGTCCTACGTGGATCAGTTTGGCACCAAAGACATCGCTGGAATCGTTTTCGTGGACGACGTTCCCGGCGCGGATGTCCCAGCGGCGGTATACAAGGACGTCATGGAGTTCATCAACGGCTTTGTCCAGAACCGCCGCGGCGCCACGGAGCCGTTTGTCCGGTCGTTTTTCAAGAAGCCACAGCCGGAAGATTACTTGAAGCGCGTCGTCGAGGCGTCGCTACGCACGCCGACGAACACTGCGGTCGCGCTGCTGGTCGGCAAGTTCGGCACCGACCTCCGCCCCGCGTTGAAGAAGATCGACAAGCCGACCCTGATCGTCGCGGCGAAGAGCGGCTTTTTGAATCTCATCCAGGCCATTCAGCCGCAGATCGCCGGCTCGCGCTTGGAGATCTTCGAGGATGCCGGCCACGCGCTGTTTGTGGACGACGCCGAGCGCTTCAACTCCCTGCTCGACGAATTTCTCCGCAGCCTGAGATGACCAGTACGCGCGCGGCATGCTGCGCTCGTACTACCCTCGCGCGGCATCCTGCGGTATTCTTACCCTGCCTATGCCTGAGAAGAAGATTCGCGTACTGATTGCCAAGCCCGGCCTGGATGGCCACGACCGCGGCGCGAAGATCATCGCCCGCGCCCTGCGCGACGCCGGCATGGAAGTCATCTACACCGGCCTGCGCCAGACCCCGGAGATGATCGCCTCGGCGGCCGAGCAGGAAGACGTGGACGTTATCGGCCTCTCGATTCTATCCGGCGCGCACAATACGCTCTGTCCACAACTGCTGAATCTGCTGCGGCAGAAAGGCATGCACGATGTCACCGTGCTGATCGGCGGCATCATCCCGGAGGCCGACATCCCCGCGCTGAAGCAGGCCGGAATCGCCGCCGTTTTCCTCCCCGGCACCTCCACGCAGGACATCATCAACTTCGTCCGCGAGCGCGCGGGGCAAAAAGCCTGACGCCGCTGTGCCCGACGATACCTCCCCGCCGAGTGCTACTTTCCGGTCCACCCTTGAGGACGGCCTGCTCGTTCTTCAGCTCGATGATCCGGGCGGTTTTCCCCGCCTGACCCGCGTCGTTCTTGCCGAACTTCTGAGGCAATTCACCGCCGCAGCCACCACATCCGAAGTTCGCGCGATCGTACTCTCCGGCACCGCCAAATGCTTCGCGGCCGGTGCTGAAATCAGTCAAGTGGGCGCGCTCGGGGCGCTCGAAGCTCTGCGCTTTTCTGCGCTGGGCCAGGGCGTCATGCGCAAGATCGCCCGAAGCCCGAAGCCGGCCGTGGCCGCGATTCGCGGCTACTGCCTTGGCGGCGGGCTGGATCTTGCGCTCGCCTGTCAGTTGCGGGTGGCCTCCGACGACGCGATCTTCGGCCATCCCGGCGCCGGGCTGGGCATCATCACCGGTTGGGGTGGCACGCAGCGCTTGCCGCGCCTCCTGCTTCCCGGCGGCCGCGCTCGGACCCGGGAGATGGTGATCACCGCGCAGACCCTGACCGCCGGCGAGGCCTACGCGGCCGGCCTGGTCCATCGCGTCGTGCCACCGGGAAACGTTCTGGAGGTGGCGAGCTCCATGGCGCGCGCCGCCCGAATCGCGCCCTGAAGCGCGCCGCCACGACTCCCCCCGTCGCGCCACCGCGCTTTCATTCTCGTCAGATCCACTTGCGAGCGAATTTCGCGCGGGTATAGACGACCCGGAAACCCTGACGCTCGACATTGCGCTGCGAAGTGCTACTTGGCTGGGTGATTGTCAGCGCCACGTCACAGCCCGCCGCTGCGGCCCTCGTCAGACGCGCCTGCAACAATGCCGTCTGCACGCCGCGGTTGCGGAAAGTGGGCAACGTGCTCGCGCCGAACATCCCGGCGATACCGTCGTGGATCGAGAGGGCTCCTCCTCCCACCGGCTCCCCGTTGATCCGCGCCAGAAAGCAGGATGCCTGAGGGTTGTAGAAGAAAAGCTCCATCACCTCGAGAATTTCCGGTGTCACAGGAAAGTGTTCCGCGAACCCCTGGGCCACGATGCGCGTCCATAGCGTCGCGTCGTTCTCACTCACCTGCTCCACCTGGACACCCGGAGCCGCCGCAGGCCGCGACTCGCCACGCTCGAGCGGGCAGACCAACACGTTGGAGAACTCGCTAACGCGGTAGCCGCGCTGGCCAAATAGCTCGACCAGCGACATGTCCGCTAGCGGGCACAGCTCCACGCGCACAGCATCCCCCCGACTGCGATAGAACTCTTCCAAGTGTTCGACCTCGGCCTCGCCGACCGGCCCATTCAGCCCGAGCGCGACCGCCTGTGTGACCGGCGAGTTGACCCCGGCGAAAATCGCAAAGCCTCCAGCCACCGCTTCCACCGTTGCTCCGCTTTCCGGACGTCTCTTGGCGAGAGTCCGGGCGCACGCCGCCCCACTCTCTGCTTCCGCGGTCTCCAACCGCCGCACCAGCGCCAGATCTGCGAATCTCATTGGATGTTCCTCTCTCTCCTCTATTCGGGAAGTGGCCGCGTTCGTGCTGCCACCTCCTCATCTGCAGGCAACGTGCCGCTACATCAGGCGGACGTTGCCCTGAGAAATGACCAGCCTCCCCGCGAGTTTGCATGAAGATCTCGCAGGCAAGCAGGAAATGGAATGAGTGGGAGGAGCCCCCCGGGAGCCGCTCGATCAGGCGGGGAGAAAGCGGCTGGAGGCGGGCCTCTCCCTCAGGCTGGCAAGGTCAAGCATAGGCTCAGGCGCCTCCGTGGCGAAGATTCGATGCGCTTACGCGCTCGAGGAAATCTAGGACATCCGGGTGCCGGCGTCAACCCGCTCGAGGAGCCTACTTCTTTTCCAAATTGCCATCCGCGTCACGAATCTCGGCCGAACCCAGCTTCAGCTTGATCAGCTCCGGCTCGATCTTGGCGCGGTCACCCACCGCCACCACAATCATTTTCTCGGACACCAGGTATTTCTTGGCCACGCCCAATACGCCCTCGGCCGTCACCGCAGAGAGCTGCCCAGGAAGTTTCGCGTAGTAGTCGAGCCCCAGGTCGTAGAGATATGCATTTGAGAAGTCCCCCGCCGCGCCGGCGCTGTTCTCGAAATCGCCCGGCAGTGACCTCACCAGCGAGTCCTTCGCCAGGCTGAGCTCGTCGGGGCTCAACCGCGCCTCGGCCATCCGGCGAATCTCCTTGAAGATTTCGGAGACCGCCGGCGCCGTCACGTCGGTGCGAATCCCGCCGCCCACAAAGAACGGCCCGGCCGAACGCCGGTACACGAACGCAGAGCCCGCACCGTAGGTATAGCCGTGCTCCTCGCGTAAGTTCAGGTTGATGCGGCTGGAGAACAGGCCCCCGAGCGAAGCGTTCATCACCTCCAGCGCCGCGTAATCGGGCGTCGAGCGCGCCACGCCAATCATCGTCACGCGCACCTGCGTCTGCGGCGACCCGGGCTTATCCACGAGCACCACGCGCGCCGCGGTTGTGGACGGCGTGCCCACTGCGGGACGCGCTGACGCGCCCTTATGCCAGCCACCGAATTGTTTTTCCGCCAGCGCCTTTAGCTCCTCGAAGCCGATGTTTCCCGCCACCACCAGTGCCGCGTTGCTGGGCACGAAGCTCTGCTTCCAGAATCCCGCCATGTCGTCGCGTGCGGCGGCCTTGATGGCCGCCTCGGTTCCGATCTCCGGGTACCCGTACGGATGCTGCCGGCCGTAGAGCGCGGCTGCCGTCACCTGCCCGACAACAATTGCGGGGTTCTCTCGCCTTTGCACCAGCGTGGCGAGCCTGCTGGCCCGTTGCCGCTCAATCTCCGCCTGCGGAAAACTCGGGTGCAAGATCAGATCGGCGATCAGCGCCAGCGCGCCCGGGAAATTCTTCTTCAGCGAGCCCACCGAGACCCGCGAGGCGTCCATCGTCGAGCTGGTGTTGAGCGTGGCGCCGAGTTGCGCCGCTTCATCCGCAATTTGGAGCGCGCTGCGCGTTGCGGTGCCCTGGTCCAGCATCCCCACGGTGAAGTTAGCCAGCCCCGGCTTGTCGAGCGGATTCGCATCGCTCCCCGTGCGTACGACCAGGTTCGCGGCCACGATCGGCAGCCCGGGACGCTCGTTGTAAATCACGGTGAAGCCGTTCGTGAGCTGGAAAGACTTCGGCACCGGCAGATTGAGCGCCCGGGCCGGGCCGGGCTTGGGCGCCTCGGCGCGCCAGGACTCGTCGGCGTTCACCGATTCAGCTCCCTGGCCCGCCGGGACTTTCTCCGCCTTCGGCGTAGGCACCTCAGGCGCCAGGTCCTGCTCGCCCGCCACGCCGTAAACGACCACGCGCGCGTTGGTCTTCAACTGCTGCTGCGCAAAGTCGCGTACCGACGCCGCCGTGGCCCGGCGATAGCGGTTGATGTCCTCCACCAGGTAATCCGGATTGCCCAGGTAGTGGTTGTACCGGTTCAACCGGTCGGCGACGCCGCCGAATCCGCCCAGCGTCTCCAGGCGCTGAATGATGTTGGTTTCGATCGTGTTACGCGCGCGTTCCAACTCCTTCTCTTCGGGGCCCTCCTTGCGGAAGCGCTCCAGCTCTTCCTGGATGGCCTTCTCGATCTCCTCGGCACTGTGCCCCGGCCGCGCGGTGACCTGCACATAAAACACAGACCCCAGGATCAGCGACTGCTGCTGCGCGGCCACGTCCTGCGCGATCTGCTTCTCGTACACCAGCTTCTTGTAGAGGCGGCTCGATTTGCCACCGCCTAAAATCTGCGCCGCGAGGTCCGCGTCCGAATCCCCGGCTTTGTAGATCGGCGAGGTCAGCCAGGCCATGTACACACGCGGCAGCTCGACGCGATCCTTCATCACCACCCGCCGCTCTGCGGCGATTGCCGGGGTTGTGGCGTTGATCCTGGGCACGTCGGCACCGCGCTTGAGCGGCCCGAAATATTTCTCCACCAGCTTCTTCGCCGCTGCCTTGTCGAAATCGCCCACGATCGCCAGACTCGCGTTGTTCGGCGCATAGTAGAGCTGGAAGAATTTCTTGACGTCCGCAAGCTTGGCGGCCTGGATGTCGGCGTGCGAGCCGATCACGCTGGCGTAATAGGGATGAGACTTGGGAAACAGCCTGTGGAACAGCTCCTCTTCGACGACCCCGAAGGGCTCGTTCTCCACGCTCTGCCGCCGCTCGTTGCGCACCACGTCCTGCTGGTTGGTCAGGTTGTTCTGGTCGAGCTTGTCGAGCAGGTAGCCCATGCGGTCGGACTCGAGCCACAGGGCCAGCTCCAACTGGTTCGCCGGCAGCGTCTCGAAATAATTCGTCCGGTCGAAGTCGGTCGTGCCGTTGATGTCGCTGGCGCCCGCGCCCTCGAGCTGGCGGAAGTGCTCGTTGGCCTGCACGTGCTTCGAGCCCTGGAACATCATGTGCTCGAACAGGTGCGCAAAGCCCGTGCGCCCGGGCTCTTCGTTGGCCGGCCCCACGTGATACCACAGGTTCACCGCCACCAGCGGCAGCCGGTGGTCCTCCGACAGAATGACCTCCAGGCCGTTCGCCAGCTTGTATTTTTCAAATTCAATCCTGGGGATATCGGCGGCTACAGGTCTCGGCGCCTGCGCCACCGCGCCCGCCGAGAATACGGCCAGAACCAGCGCCACAACCATCCACACCCGGAAACGAGTCATCCCTTTTCTCCTTGAACTGTCATAAGGATGGACGGACAACATGCCGCATTCGTGAGCCATTGTCCAGCGATCCACCCCAAACATACGCACCGCCGCCGAGAAATGTTTCCGCGCGCGCAGCGGCCGCCGGCGGATTCCGCCGGCCCTGCGCTCAACCTAAACACCCCACTACCCAGACGCGCCCGAAAATTGGTATGCTCTGCGCGGCCTGCCCGACGCGCCCACAAGGAGCTTCCCTATGCGACCTGTTTACATGATCTCCGGCGGCATCACGAAATTCACCAAGGCCGAGCCGCGAAAATCTTTTCGCGTCATGGTCAAGGAAGCCTTCGACTACGCCATGCGCGATTGTCCGAAGCTCACGGTCGAGCGCATTGACGGCAGCGTGGTCAGCTACTTCAGTGACCATTTCACCCGGCAACTCAAGGCCGGGGTCATGGCCGTGGACATGTGCGGCCTGGTGCCCAAGCCGACCATCCGCATCGAGGGCGGCGGGGCCACCGGCGGACTTTGCTTCCAGGATGCCTGGCGCCATGTGGCCTCCGGCTGGATGGACTGCGTCGTGGCCATGGGCTTCGAGACCATGTCGCACGTGAACACTTGGAAAGGCAACGAGTTCATCGCCCTGGCCAGCGACACGAACTTCGACTACCCCGTCGGCGGCTTTTACACCGGCTATTACGCCATGATGGTCGTCCGCCACATGCACGAGTTCGGCACCACCGTCGAGCAGCTCGCCAAGGTCAGCGTGAAGAACCACCGCAACGCCCTGAACAATAAGTGGGCGCAGCACCACTACGATATCACTGTCGAGGACGTGCGCCGCGCGCCCATGGTGGCATATCCGCTCACGATTCTCGACATCTGCACCATGTCGGATGGCGCCGCTGTTGCCATCCTGGCCAGCGAAGAGGTGGCCCAGGCGGTCTGTGACAACCCGGTGCGCGTGCTCGGCGTGGGCATGGGCTCGGACGCCATGCGCATGGCCGACCGCCCCCACGACGATGTCATCCTGCTCAAGCACGAAGATCCCAAATGGTACCGCGGCCTCAAATACCCTGGCGTACACAGCTTCCGCGCCGGGCGCACGGCCTGCAAGATGGCCTACGAAAAAGCCGGCATCGAAGACCCGCGCGAAGACCTCGATTTCGTCGAGCTGCACGACGCCTATACCTCGAGTGAAATCCAGACCTATGAGGATATGGGCCTGTGCAAGTACGGCGACGGCGGCAAGTTCATTGACCGGGGCCACACCGAGCTGACCGGCATGATTCCGGTCAACCCCTCCGGCGGGCTGATCGCCTGCGGCCATCCGGTTGGCGCCACCGGACTGATGCAGGCCGTTTTCGCCTTCTGGCAGCTCCAGAACAACATCGCCAAACACAACGACGGTGACACCACCATCCAGGTGCAGCAGAAAAAGGGCCAGGGGCGCCGGCCCATGCGCGGCGCCATCCACAGCCATGCCGGCACCGGCACCTATGTGACGGTCAGCATCCTGGAGAGCACGCTCGCCTGAGCGAGCCACCCCCAGCAGCGAATTTCTTGAGGAGAGTGCCATGGCCAAGAAAGTTGCTCCGAAGAGCAAGTCGAAGGCCCCGCGGAAATCCGCGAGAAAACCTCAGCGGGCGGCTGGCCCCAAGCCCGTGTACGACAAGGTGCGCCTGCCCGAAACCGACCAGGGCGCCACGGTCTTCTGCACCGACCCGCTGATCGTCAAGGACCACTACGAGATCGACTACATCCACAGCTATGCCGAGGACTCGCCCTTCTTCCTGGGTCTCGCCCAGGGAAAGCTGCTCGGCAGCGAGTGCGGCCCCTGCAACTACCGCTTCGCCACCCCGCGCGCCTATTGCATGCGCTGCGGCGCGCCCGCGCGCTGGTTTGATCTGCCGCTTCAGGGGCGGGTGCACACGTGGACCACCTGCCACTTCGGTTCTGAGGCTTTCCTCAAGGAGACGCCCTTCAACCTCGCGCTGATCGAATTTGATGGCGTGAACACTCTGTTCTTGGCGCGGCTGATCGGCGTCACCGAAAAGGAGATCCGCGTGGGGATGCCGGTGAAGGCCAGGTTCCGGCGCCTCGCGCAATTCAAGCCCACCGACGTGTACTTTGTCCCGGCCGAAACGCGCTCCTAGCGTCCCGAATGATTTTTCGGGAAGGTCTGACACGTGAGCGCTCAGGCGAACACTCGTTGCTTCTGCTCGAGGTCGTAGCGCCGCGCAAGAATTCAGCAGATTTCGGGGCGGCACAGAGGTCCCAATTCTCCGTGACCTCTGTCCCTGCGTGGATGCTTTCCCTCCTTCGCCCGGCGGAGTTCCCGCTTTCGCTCCACCGCCTGTGCCCGGTCCGTCTTGCTTCTTCGGCACTCTGCCTCTATTCTTCCGCCGTGGCTTATTCCACGCTCGTGCTGCAAATCGAAGCCGAACTCGCCACCATCACGCTCAGCCGCCCCGAGAAGCGCAACGCCATCTCGACCGAAATGATCGAGGAGTTGCTGGCCGCGCTCGCCGAGGCTGAATCGAGCCCCGCGCGCGTGGTCATCCTCACCGGCGCCGGAAAAGCCTTCTGCTCCGGCATGGACCTCGACGCGCTCAAAGCTCTCACCCAGCAATCCCCGGAGCAAAACCTCGAGGACTCCAAGCGCATGGCGCGAATGTTCCGATGCCTGTGGAGTTACTCGAAGTCGCTGATCGCCGCCGTCAATGGCCCCGCCATCGCCGGCGGCTGCGCCATCGCCACGCTGTGCGACTTCACGCTGGCTGTGCCCGAGGCCAAGTTCGGCTACACCGAAGTCCGCATCGGATTTATCCCCGCGATCGTGTCTGTCTTCCTCATCCGCCAGATCGGCGAGAAGCGCGCCCGCGACCTCCTCCTCACCGGGCGCATCCTCGACGCAGCCGAAGCGCAGGAAATCGGTCTCGTCACTGAGGTGGTTCCCCCCGAACAATTGATGGACTCCGCCCGCGAATTGGCCGCCGCCCTGATCGCCTCCAGCCCGACCAGCTTGGCGCGCACCAAACAGCTGCTCTGCCGCTACGCCGAGGACGAAATCGACCGCCAGCTCGCCATCGCCATCGAAGAAAACGCGCGCATCCGCTCCACCGCCGACTTCCGCGAAGGTCTGGCCTCGTTCCTTGAGAAGCGCAAGCCGAATTGGTCCGGCACATAGCGCCGCCGGGATTCTGGCCATTTTATTCTCCGTGTCCTCTGTGCTCTTCGTGTTCTCTCTACCCTGTGTTCCTCTGCGACCTCTGCCCTAGGCTTTTTCCCTTCTTTTCTCCAGCCGACCGCAGACGGCGCAGGCACTCTTCCCCAGCTCTTCCCAGTGCCCTCTCTTGTCCACGCCCAAGGACCGCCGGGCCTTACTCTCCTCTTGAAAATTCGTGCGTCTCGGGCTTTTCTGTTGTGCAAAGCCCGCCAAGCGCTTTGCGTTGCTGTTCCAGTTACAGGGTGAGTGTCCCGGCCATGTTTGTAGCTACAAGCCCTGTAGAATGAGCACTTACTAAAAATGGGTCCGCAAGTCATCTGGAATGCGCACATACAAAATCAATGCACTTAAAGCCTCCTGGAATGAACACTTACAGAAAATGCACGGGGGGCCCCCGGTCTCTTTGCCTCCTCGCCTCGCTTGGATTACACTTCCCAGCCGTGCACGACTTCTTTGAAACCACCGTTCGCGTGCGCTACGCCGAAACCGACCAGATGCGTTTCGTCTATTACGGCAATTTCTTCGTCTGGTTTGAAGTCGGCCGCGTCGAGCTGCTCCGAGAGATGGGCTTCGCCTACAAGGAAATGGAGCAGCAGGACGACAGCTACATCGTGGTCGCCGAGGCCAGTTGCCGCTATCTCCGCCCGGCGCGCTACGACGATCTGCTGCGCATCCGCACTCGCATCGCCGAAGCCCGCAGCCGGACGATCCGCTTCGCCTACGAGATCTTCAACAACGCCACCGGCGAGTTGCTCGCCACCGGCGAAACCACGCACGTTATCTGCGACCACGATGGCCGCCCGAAGACGCTCCCGGCAAAATACCGCAAACTGTTTACCGCAACTCACCGTGCTGCCACGCCGGCACGCTCCTGAACATGGCCTCTCTCCGCAGCGTTTTGATTAGCGGCAACGACCTCACTTTGGAACAACTCTACGACGTGGCCATGGGCGGCGCCGAAGTGGCGCTCGATCCCCGCGCCCGCGCGCGCATGGAGGCTTCGCGCGCGGTGATCGACCGGCTGGTGGCTTCGGGCAGGACGGCCTATGGCGTCAATACCGGATTCGGTGACCTGGCCGAGGTGCGCATCTCTCCCGACCAGATCCGTCAGTTACAGCTCAACCTGGTGCGCAGCCACGCCTGCGGCGTTGGCGCGCCGCTGAGTGAAGCGGAAACCCGCGCAATGATGCTGCTGCGTGCCAACGCCCTGGCCAAAGGCCTGAGTGGCGTGCGGTCCATGGTCGTGGAGACGCTCTGCGCCATGCTCAACTGCCGCGTGCATCCGGTCATTCCTTCGCAGGGCTCGGTGGGAGCATCCGGCGATCTTGCGCCGCTGGCGCACCTCGCCCAGGTGATGATTGGCGAAGGCGAAGCCATTTACGCGCACGAGAAGCTGGCCGGCGGTGAGGCGCTGCGTCGCGCTGGCATCGCGGCGCTTGCGCTCGAGGCCAAGGAAGGCCTCTCGCTGCTCAACGGTACCCAGGGGATGCTCGCGCTGCTCGCGCTCGCCCTGCGCGAGGCGGAGATTCTGGTGGACACCGCCGACGTCGCTGCCGCCCTTGCCCTCGATGCTCTGCGTGGCAGCCCCACGGCGTTTGATGAGCGCATTGCGCAGGCGCGTCCCTATGCCGGCCACGCGGCCACGGCGCGCAACCTCCTGCGCCTCAATCGCGGCAGCCAAATCCGCGAGTCCCACCGCGCGGCCGAACGCGACCCGCGCATTCAGGATGCTTACAGCTTGCGCTGCGCGCCGCAAGTGCACGGCGCCGTGCGCGACGCCCTTGCGCAGGTCCGCGAAATCCTGCTCGTCGAACTCAACAGCGCCACCGACAACCCGCTGGTCTTCGCGGACACCGGCGAGGTGCTCAGCGGCGGCAACTTCCACGGCCAGCCCCTGGCCATGGCCGCCGACCATCTCGCCGTGGCGCTCGCCACCCTCGCAGGCATCTCCGAACGGCGTACCGAGCACATGACCAACCCGCACACCAGCCGGCTCCCCGCGTTCCTCACCTCAGATCCTGGCCTGAACTCCGGATTCATGCTGGCGCAGGTGACCGCCGCGGCGCTGGCCAGTGAATCCAAAGCCCTCGCCACGCCGCACTCGGTGGATTCGATTCCCACCTCGGGGGGCCAGGAAGACTATGTTTCGATGGGCATGAGCGCTGCGCGGCGGCTGCGGCCGCTGCTCGAGAATCTGCAAAAGATCATCGCCATCGAACTCCTCGCCGCCTGTCAGGGCATCGACCTGCTCGCGCCGCTGCGCACCGGCACCGAGGCACAGAAGGCTCACGACCTCGTCCGAACGGTCTCCCCGCGCGTCACGGCCGATCGCTCGCTGGCGCCTGACATCGCCGTCGTGGCCGCGCTCATCGGAGACTCCGCCTTCCAGAAGATCCTCGGATAGCAGCCATGTCGAGTGATGCGCTGAACCTGTCCAGAGCCCCGTCCGGGGAACCTGCCACCACGCAAGAACACAGCAAGAAATCTATGCCAGTGATTGGAAGAGGAAGGTGCCCAACCGCAGGCCGGCAGCGTAACTGAACGGGGGCAGTTCGAGCGAGTAGTGGCCGCAAGGCAAGACGAGCCTCTCGTGCTCCACGCCGTCCTCGCGCAGCTTGTCCAAGATCTGCTCGGAGAACTCCGGCCAGAAGGTCGGATCGTAGCGCCCGCTGACCATCAGGCAACGCTTGTTGGTGTGCTGGACGCGCTCGATAAAGGGATACGGACTGATGGGCGCCCAGTAACGCCGCAACTCCTCCGGCCCCACCTTCGCGCGCAGGCTCTCCCAAACGTGCATGGTGGTCATGCCGGTGCGCACCACGTCGGCGAAGTAGGTCGAGACGTGCAGAAACGCGCCGGCTCGCAGCGCCGGTTCGTGCGCCAGGGTAATGAAGCCGATCGAGGAGCCGATGCTCGTGCCCAGCAAGCCGAGCCGCGTATAGCCCTGCTGCTCGAGCCAGCGCAGGCAGAGGCGTGCATCGGTGACCGCCTGGCGGTTGGCCTGCAGTGTCAGCCCGATGTTCGGCCCCACCAGGTAGTCGGCGCGCTCGTGGCCGGGGATGGCGCGGCGGTCATGATAAGGCAGGCTCAAGCGCAACGCGGTGATGCCCCAGCGGGTCAGCCAGCGGCAGATGTCCACCTGGCCGTCCCATTTCGCGTTCCAGTTGGGCAGCACCACCACGGCCGGGCCCGACTTCTTCGCCTGGAAAAACCGCGCGTGGACGACATTGTTTTGCGGCCAGGGCGAGCGGATGGAACTGGTAAATGTTAGCACGGCGTCGCACAGGTGATAGTCGTCCGCGGGCGTCGCGGCATACCACTCGTCGCTGTGTGCCAGAGTGTGCGCCGCCCACTGCTCGAGGAAGCCGCGGGGATCGGGCTCGTCCGCGCGCCCGCCGACGTTCTCCAGCCCCCACTCAAACGGCAGCACGCGCCGGTTATCGTCCTTGGTCCAGCGGCGGTGTTCGTAGCGGCGGATTGCTTGTTCGAGCCAGCTCATGAGGATCAAAACTCAAACTATAGCGCAGCCGCGAGTGGCGAACAAACCGCCCTGCTGCGGCACGAACGGGATGTTTGACACTTCGCAGCTTTCCGCGTATATGGTCTCCGTTCCCGGTCCCAGGAACGCCGATTCGTAGAGAGGAGGACTCTCCCATGACCTGGCGAAGCTCCGTGCCCCTTCTGCTCGTTGTCGTTGCGGTGTTCATCCTTGCTGCGCCAAGTGTTCCGCAGCAGGCCAAGAAGGCAACCCCGGCAGATGGCCACGACCTGCACGTGGTGGCTCCCCATGTCGTCGAGGGCAAGGTAATGGGGCCCTACCATCACTACTGCAAAGCGGTGTCGAATGACGTCTACGAGTGCCTGATCTACGACTCCACAGACCCGAAGGCCTTGCTGGTCCAGGTGGAGTACTTCATCGCCAAGACCGTCAGCCGGCCCAACGTCCCACTTGCTGCTTGGAACAAGTATTACCACGACCACGCGCTTGAGATTGCCACCGGCCGCGTACAGATCCTGGATCGGCCGGAGGAGGAGGCGAGAAAAATCGCCGAATCCGCCGCGCAGACCGATGGGATTATCTTCCACCTCTGGTGGCCTCACGACGCCAAGGCCCCCAACGGCGAAGTGAAGCACCCGCAGGCTATCAGCCACAAACCACGGAAGGAGTAGCCCCGCACAGCGGCCAGCTTGGACCGCGGTCGCCGGCCCCGGCCGCGCCGGCGGTGGGCTCTGGATTGGGCTCACCTGCGTTAGGCATCGGGCACGGCGGGACTGGGGATGGTTGAGGCCCTGCGGCGCTTGTGGCACAGTGCCAGTGCGGAACAACGACGGCGCCCGGAACGCGCCGCCGCAAGGAATCCCTTGATCGCAGCCGGTGTTTTCGTCGTGGGCCTGGTGATCGGCAGCTTCCTGAACGTCTGCATTCGCCGCATCCCGCGGGAAGAGTCTGTGGTGCTCCCGTCCTCGCGTTGTCCGTCATGCCAGACGCCAATCAAGCCCTATGACAACATCCCCGTGCTGAGCTGGCTGCTGCTGGGCGGCAAGTGCCGGACCTGCAAAACCAGAATCTCCGCGCTTTACCCCGCGGTCGAGCTGCTGACGGCCCTGCTGTTCCTGGTCTGTTACCTCGCGTTCGACCTAAGCGTGGACGCTCTGAAGTGGGCGATCTTTTCGGCCTTGCTCGTCGTGCTCACGATCACCGACGCGCGCGAACGCCTCCTGCCCGACAAGGTGAACTTCACCGGCCTGGGCATCGGAATCGCGCTGAGTCTCTTCACCCGGCCCGTGGACGGCAGCGCCCTATGGCTGGCCAACCGCCTGTTTGCGTTCCCTCCGCCGCGGCCGGTGCTCTCACTGACCGATGCCGCGCTCGGGGCTGCCGCCGGGAGCGGCCTGCTGTGGCTGGTGGGCGAAGGCTATTTCCGGTTGCGCGGGCGCGAGGGCATGGGCCTGGGCGACGTGAAAATGATGGCCATGGCTGGGGTGTTTCTGGGCCTGAAGCGCACGCTGCTGACGATTCTGGCCGGCTCGCTGCTGGGCAGTGTAATCGGCCTGCTGATCATCGCCCTGGCGGGCAAGGGCCGGGACTATGAATTGCCCTTCGGTACGTTTCTTGGAGCGGGCGCGCTGCTGGTGGTGTTTTTCGGCACGCCGATGCTCGAGTGGTACCAGGCTTTATTGACGGGGCACTAAAAACAGGCACGCACAAGATGATGGCGCTGCAAATCCCGGCGACTTGGCCGCTCTGGCTGGGCGGTGCGGTTCTCTTTCTGCTCGTCCTCATCGGCGGGGCCTATGTCTTCTCGTTCGGGCTGCGGCGCTACCTCCGCAGCGGAGAAAGGGAACGCAGCGACGAATTGGGCACGCTGAAGCCCGCCGGGGAGAACCCCGCGGCCTTCATGGCCGCCTCGATGCAAGCGGTTATTCAGAAGCTGCGCGAGCAGGAAAAGGAGCTCGAGCGGCTGCATCGCCTGGAAAAAGAACGCGCCGAGCAGACCGAACGCCTGAGCGAAGCGGTAACCCGCAACATGCCCGCCGGGTTTCTGCTGGTCAACTCGGCCGGGATCATCACCAGCGCCAACCCCGCCGCCGAGACGGCGCTGGGCGTCCGCGGGCTCGCCTACCGGCGCTACACCGAAGCCCTGGGGCCCGGCTCGGCCCTCTCGCGCTTGCTCACGAGCTGTCTCGAAGAAGCGCGCACCTACCGCCGTGAGGAAGTCGAATACACCACCCCGGCGTCCGAGTTGCGCCAGCTCGGCGTGACCATCTCGCCCATCCTGATCGGCCCGCGCGAAGTCTCCGGCGCGATCTGCCTGCTCAGCGACCTCACCGAACTTACCTTGCTCCAAAAGCAGATTCACATGAAGGAAAACCTCGCCGCGCTGGGCGAGCTTTCCGCCGGCATGGCGCACGAATTCAAGAACGCCCTGGCGACCATTTCCGGCTACGCGCAGATGATCCGCAGTGAAGCCGCCGGGGGCGAGCTGGCCGACCACGCGGCGCGCATCCTGGAGCAGACCCGCGCCATCACCCACGTGGTCACCGAGTTTCTGAAATTTGCCCGGCCGCTTGAGCTGGCCGACGAAGACGTTGCCATGCACTCGCTGGTCGATCGCGTGGTGTCCGACGTCCGCGAAGCCATGCCGCAGGTCGCGGTGAGCTGTGACGGCGAGTTCGCCGAGGTTTCTGGCGACGAAGGACTGCTGCGCCAGGCGCTTCTCAACCTGGCGCGCAATGCCGCCGAGGCCGTCACCGGACAGCCGTTTGGCGGGCGCGTGCGGGTACACGGCGCGGTCGAGGACGGCCCGGGCCGCGGCGTCCAGCGCATCTCCATCTCCGACAACGGCCCCGGCATCCCGGCCGAAGACTTGCCCAAGATTTTCCTGCCTTTCTACACTACGAAGGCCACCGGCACCGGCCTGGGCCTCGCCGTAGTGCAGAAGATCGTCGTGCAGCACGGCGGCGGCGTTGAGGCGCGCAACCAGCCTGAAGGGGGTGCTGAGTTTATCCTTTGGCTACCGCTGCGGCGCCAGGCCACCCAGGCAGTTGATTCGGCCTCCGCCGGCATTTACACTAAGTAGGAGGTTCCCCGGCCAGCCGACCGGTAAGGCGCCCCAGGGTGCCCGAAAGGCCATGGTCATGCGTAGGTTGATCCTTGGAGCAGCGAGCCTGATTCTGCTCGCCGTGCCGCTTTGTTACGCCGCGCCGCAACAGCAACCGCAGCAGTCCGTTGCTGACGCTGCCCGGAAGGCGCGCGAGCAAAAGAAAACTCCGCCGAAGCCCGCAAAGATCTTTACCAACGACAACCTCCCCAGTGTCTCCGCTGGCGTCAATGTCGTGGGCAGCGCCCCACCCGCCGCCGAGGCGGAAGCCGCCGTAGCCAAACCCGAGGCCGGCGAAGCCAAGCCCGCCACACCTGAGGAGCAAGCTGCCAAGGAGAAGGAAAAGGAAAAAGACACGAAGAGCGAAGCCGCCTGGCGCAAGCGCTTCGCCGAAGCTCGCGGCCGGCTGCGCACCGCCGAGAAAGAGCTCGACATCATGCAGCGCGAGTTGAACCTGCAGCAGCAACAATACTACAGCGACCCGAATAAGGCCCTCAAGCAACAGAACACCCGCTCCGACATCAACAACCTCACCAAGGCCATCGCGGACAAGAAGCAGGAAGTGGCCCACCTCAAGCAGGTTCTCGCCGACCTTGAGGACGATTTGCGCCGCGCCGGTGGCGATCCAGGCTGGGCCCGCGAGTAGGTCTCAGTTCTCAGCTTTCAGTTGTCAGTTGACAGTCCAAAGCCAAAAGTCTAAGGCCTGCGGCGATATGGTCCGTCGGATCGCTCACATCTTCGTCTTTCCTCTGCGCATTGATCTTCTGTGCCCTCTGCCTTCGTTGTGGGTGACCCGGCTCATACGTCCTACCTGCCGATTCTCTGCCCCCATGCCGGACTCTACACATCGGTTCGCTCCCGCTCTCCGAAGGGAATCGAAATCGTGTTAAATAAGAATTGCAATGGAATCGCTGCTTCTGGTGGAGGACAAAGCCGAACTGCGCGCCATGCTGCGCAAGGCGCTGGAGCGCGCAGGCTACTCAGTGGACGACGCCCCAGACGGCACGACGGCGGTCAACAAGATCCGGGCGCGGCGCTACCTAGTCGTGCTGACCGACCTCAAGTTGCCAGGCTGCTCCGGGCTCGACGTTCTGCGGGAAAGCAAGCAGGCGGACCCGAGCATCCCCGTCATCCTGATTACCGCCTATGGCTCGGTCGAAGAGGCGGTGACGGCCATGAAGGAAGGCGCGTTCGACTTCATCCAGAAGCCGGTGGATCTGGACCACCTGAAGCTGCTGGTGGAGCGCGCCGCGCAGCAGCAGGAACTCCTCCGCGAAAACCTCCTCCTGCGCGAAGAGTACTCCGCGCGCTACGGTTTTCCCCGCATCTTGGCCGAGCACCCCGCGATGAAGGAGATCAGCCAGCAAATCCAGCGCGTGGCCGCGACCGACTCCACGGTCCTGCTGCTGGGCGAAAGTGGCACCGGCAAGGAACTCTTTGCCCGCGCCATCCACCATCTCTCGCCGCGGCGCGAACAACCGTTTGTGGCGCTCAACTGCGCCGCTATCCCCGAGGGTCTCGTGGAAAACGAACTCTTCGGCCATGAACGCGGCGCATATACCGGCGCCGGCGCGCGCAAGATCGGGAAACTGGAGCTGGCACACCGCGGCACGATTTTCCTCGACGAAATTGCCGACCTGCCCCTGGCCATCCAATCGAAGCTGCTGCGCGTGCTTGAGGAGCGACGGTTCGACCGCGTGGGGGGCACGCAAACCGTGGAGGTGGACGTCCGCATCCTGGCGGCAACGAACAAAGAGTTGCGCGGTGCGGTGGCCGCAAAATCGTTCCGCGAAGACCTCTACTTCCGCATTTCCGCCGTGCCCATCACCATCCCGCCGCTGCGCGAGCGCGGCGACGACGTCCTCCTACTGGCTGAATATTTTCTGGAGCGTTTCCGCCGGGAGTTCCACAAGCCGGACCTGGAACTGACCGACGACGCCAAGATGCGCCTCACCACTTATCCGTGGCCGGGCAACGTCCGCGAGCTGCAGAACGCCATCGAGCGCGCCACCATTCTTTCCGACGGCCAGGCCATCACCGCGGAGGCATTCCAGCTTCCCACTCCCCGGCCCTCCCTCAACGAGATGCCAGCAGGAATGCTCGACGAGAATTTCCTCTGGGACGGGACGCTGCAGGAAGTGGGCGCGCGAGCGCTCCATCACATCGAGCGGTTCAAGATCGAGGCCGCGCTGCGCGAATGCAAATGGAACAAGACCCGCGCCGCCGAGAAACTCGGTGTCTCCTACAAAACGCTTTTGAACAAAGTGCGCTCGCTCGGTCTGGAGAATTAAGCCGTCAGCAATCAGCTTTCGGCAGTCAGCGAAGAGAACGGAGCAGGAGTGCGGCGCCAGCAGCGATGGCGCTGCCCCCCACCAGGCGCGCGAGCAGCGGGCCGCGCTTCCAGAGCTTTTCCACGCCAATGACCGCGGCAACGGCGGCCATCACGCCCAGGTTCATCACGCCCAAGACCATCTGGATGAGCATCAGCGCCCAACAACACGCCGCGCAGTATGCCCCGTGCAGGATGCCCACGCGGATCGCCCCTGCGGGCCCTGGGCGCCAGGCATGACCCAGGAACAGCAGCGGCTCTCGACAATGCTTAAGGCAGGACTGCTTGAGCGGGGAGAGTTGATAGAGGCCGGCGAGGATCAGCGCTACGCCCGCTGCGGGGGGAATCAAGCGGCTCAGGCGCTCGGATTCCATCGCCCCGTGCGAAATCTCGATGCCGATGCCGAACGCCACTGCACCGAACGCCAGCCATACGGCGAAGTAGCCCCCACCGACCAGGCAGGTGGAAAGCGCAGGACGCGGCGCTGCGGTGTGCAGTGCGACACGCCGGTACAGGGAAAGCATCGGCCAGGAAGACGGCAGCATCATGGCCACCATCATGGCCTGCCACATCAGCAGGAACATCGACGCCGCTGACCACGCCGATTGCCCGGGCATGACCATCCACATCATGGGCATGGTCCAGCCACCGGGCATGGGCATCCCGCCGGACATGCTGCGCACACTGTGAAGAGTGAAGCCCGCAGCGAGGAGGAAAGTTGCAGAAGCGATGAGGCGTGCCCAGAGTTCGCCGCGCGGCGGCGCGGGTGCGGCGACCGCCTCGGCTGCCGCGTGGGCCTCGTGTGCCGACACCATCAGGGCCTAGCCTTCGCCCTCACCTGCATAGCTGAAGTGGGAGAATTCAGCGTACTGGCCGCTGTGGTCGTAACGCAAGTCCGAGGTCAAACGGAAGATTTCCGACTTGCAGATCGTGGCGCGCGTGGAGGTGAACCCGGTCGGCTTATCCAGGTAAAGCTCCTCCTGCTTTCCGGTGACGGGGTTCAGGATGGGCCCGAGCGCCAGCTCCAGCAGGCCGCTGGCGCGGGCGCGGCTCTTCAGGCCGTCGAGGTGGACATCAAAGTTGGCGAAGCGCGGCTGGAGCCAGTTCAGGGTCACGGCTGCGAAGATGGCCCAGGGGCCGCCGAACTTGCCGTGAGTCACTTTGAGCAGGGCTTCGCGCTGCGCCGCGTTGGCCTTTTCGTCGAGGATGATCATGGAGGTCACTTTGCCCTCGTGCAGCGGCCCGGGCGAATGAGCCGCCCAGGCGAGGGTGAGCCCGCCGAGCGAGATGTCGCCAAACCTCCCGTCCTCGGTGTGCCAGACGTAAGCGCCCTCGCACTTGCCGTAGGTCGGCCGCGCGTTGAAGCTGCACGGGCAACCCCAGTCGCAGTTGCATGCGCCCAGCAGGGCGCCCTTCATCGTCCACTTGGTGGCCATACCCTCCTCCTGAGCGGCTCCATTCTACACATCGAGCCAGGCGTGTAAAGCGACAGGTTGCGGTGGGTGTCAGGCGCGGCGACCGGTGTGCAGCGCCACGATTCCGCCGGTCCACAACTCGAAGCAGGCGTCGGCAAAGCCCGCGCGCGACATCAGCGCGGTCAAATCCCCCGGCGACGGAAATACTTCCACCGAGCTCGGCAGATAGGAATAGGCCTCGGAGTTTCTCGAGAAAGCACGCCCCACGCGCGGGAGAATCCGCGTGAAGTAGAAGCGGTAGAGCGGCCCGAACAGCGCGCCGCGTGGCTCGGCAAATTCGAGAATGCCCACTTCCCCGCCGGGCCGCAGAACACGGAGGGTTTCACGCAGCCCGCGTTCGTAGTTGGCGAGATTGCGGAATCCGAACGCGGCGGTGGCCAGATCAAAGCTGGCGTCGGCGAAAGGCAACTGCAACACATCGGCTTCAACGAAGCCTCCCAGGCCCGCGCCAGCGATGCCCGCGCGGTTTGACTTCTGCTGCGCGAGCGCCAGCATGGGGTGGGCGAAGTCCGTTCCAAAGACGGTGGCGCAGCCGGTGCGCCGAAGTGCGAGTGTAAGGTCTCCCGTGCCGCAGCACAGGTCGAGCACGCGGGCCTCGGTGCCCGCCAGGATATGGCTGAAGCGCTGCGCCACGCGCCGGCGCCAGACGCGGTCCAGATTGAAGGAGAGAAGATGATTAAGGAAATCGTAGCGCGGGGCGATGTCGCTGAACATCTGCCGCACCTGCCGCGCGGCTTCGCCCTCGTCGTGCGCGCCGGAAGGCCGCGTGCCGGGCAGCGGGATGCGAGTGGGAGTCTGCGAACTCATCGAACCGAGGCCAGCAGATGGCTCCAAACCCTGCCGATCAAGCGTTCCGGGATATCGCTCATCGTCTCCACTCGGCCGATGCGGCGCGGCAGCACGAACCGCAGGCGCCCGCCGCGTGACTTCTTGTCCGCGCGCATGAACCTGAGTAGCCGGCTTGCCGAGATCCCCGGCAGCCGTGGCAGCGCACCTACGCGCGAGATGAGACGGATGATCCGCGCCGCTTCGCCTTCGGCGAGTCGCTGCAGCCCGACCGCGAGCCAGACCGCCGCAACCATGCCCCAGGCGACTGCCTCGCCGTGAAGAAAACGCTTGTAGCGGGTTGCCGCCTCGAGCGCATGGCCCACGGTGTGGCCGAAGTTCAGAATTTCGCGTAGCCCGGCTTCGCGCTCGTCCCGGCTCACCACCCGAGCTTTGGCCCGGATACATCGAGGCACGATCCAGTCAAGCGCAGTTGCTCGCTGACTCAGCAAGTCGTCCAGGCGGCGCTCGAGAAAACGGAACAACGCCGCATCGCCGATGACCCCGTACTTGATCACTTCGTAGATGCCCGAGCGGAACTGCCGGGCCGGGAGCGTCGAGAGGACGGCAGGGTCGGCCAGAACCAGGCGCGGCGGGTAGAAAGCGCCGACCAAGTTCTTGCCTTCCGGCAGGTTCACGCCGGTCTTGCCGCCGGTGGCGCTGTCCACCTGGGCCACGAGCGTTGTGGGCACGTGCACCAGGTGAATGCCACGCAAATAGCTCGCCGCGACAAAGCCGGCGACATCGCCTACTACTCCGCCGCCTACGGCGACGAGCACAGCGCGGCGGTCGGCTCCCGCGCGCACCAGCCGGCGGCAGAGCGCTTCAACCGTGCGCATATTCTTCGAGGCCTCGCGGTCGTCGAAGAGGATGGTGCGACAGCCACCGGCGCGGCGAAGACTCGACGCGACCCTCCGGCCGCAATGTTTCCAGACCCTGGGCGAAGAGAGGATGAAGATGCCTGTGTTTTCGCCGAGATCGGCGGCGAGCTGGCCCGCGCGGGCCAGCGTGCCTCGACCGCACATCGCGGTGTAGTCGCCTGCCGTGGCGCGAACAACGATGCGTTGAGGTGCGCGCATAGCTGGAGCGAAGAATGTAGCACAATTCGGCGGGAGGCTTGGCCCGGGCCCGGCGGGGCGACTCCGCCGAGCGATTTGGGACGTGCTAACATACTCTTGGGTTCGCTCGCCAATGGCCACGGTTGCTCGAGCACGAGAATGAAGGCAGAGAGTCCCCATCACGCTGATTACATAGTGGTCGGTTGCGGCATTGCTGGGCTGCGCGCGGCCATCGAGCTGGGCCAGGCGGGCAGTGTGCTGGTGCTGGCGAAATCCTCGCTCAGCGATTCGGCCACCGAATGGGCCCAGGGCGGAATTGCCGCCGCGCTCAGCGATGAAGATGAGATCAGCTTGCACGAGCAGGACACCCTGCTGGCCGGCGACGGCCTGTGCAACCCGGCGGCGGTCAAGGTGCTGGTCGAAGAAGGCCCGCGGTATATCCAGCAACTGATCGAGTGGGGCACGCAGTTTGACCGCGCCGGGACCAAGCTCGCTTTCACCCGCGAAGGAGCGCACAGCCGCTCGCGCGTCCTGCATGCGCAGGGCGATTCCACCGGCCACGAGATCAGCCGGGCGCTCTTTGCCGAGGCCGGCACGCTCGAGCGCATCGAGATCCGGCCCCACGCTTTCACCACCGAGCTACTTGTCGAACAGGGTCGCGTGGCGGGCCTGCGCTACCTCGACGAAGCTGACAACCGCCTCCACGAAGCCCGCGCCGGCGCGGTGCTGCTCGCCACTGGCGGACTGGGCCAAGTCTATCGTGAGACTACCAACCCCGCCGTGGCCACCGGCGACGGCATGGCAATTGCCTACGAGGCCGGCGCCGCGCTGTCCGATCTCGAGTTCGTACAGTTTCACCCCACGGCGCTGGCCGTGAAGGGGGCGCCGCACTTTCTGCTCTCCGAGGCCCTGCGCGGCGAAGGCGCGGTGCTCCGCAACGTGGACCTTGAGCGCTTCATGAAGCGCTACCACGAGGCCAGCGAGCTGGCGCCCCGCGACGTCGTAGCCCGCGCCATCGCCACGGAGATGCAGCGCACGCAAACCGAATTCGTTTATCTCGATATGACCGCGCGCCCCGCCGAGTTCGTCCGCAAGAGGTTCCCGAGAATTTTTTCTACCTGCCAGAGCTACGGCATCGACATCACCAGCGACCTCGTGCCCGTGCGGCCGGCCGCGCACTACGCCATGGGCGGTGTCAAGACCGACCTGTGGGGGCTCACCACGCTCCCCGGACTTTATGCCGCGGGAGAGACCGCCGCCACGGGCGTCCACGGCGCGAACCGCTTGGCCAGCAATTCCCTTCTGGAAGGTTTGGTCTTTGGCGCGCGCGCCGGCGTGACCATGGCACAGGCGTTCCCCGCGACCACCAGGGCGAGAGCGGCTGCCGCCAGTCCGGGCCACGAAAGTGGAGGATCAGCGCAGAACCCGGGCCCTCGCGCGAAACACCCGGCCAATCATCCCCTTCCCGAGAAACGCTCCGAGCATTCCACGACGAACGCGGGTGCGCATTCGGCTGCGCCCGATCCCGTCGCCTCCGCGCTCGAACAGATTTGCACCATCATGTGGAAGGACGCCGGCATCCTCCGCAATGACCGCGACCTGGCTCTAGCCATCGAGCAACTCGGCACGCTGGCCGTCGAGCGCCCGGAACAGCCTTCGCGCCGGGCCTGCGAGCTGCACAACCTCTGGACCCTGGCGCAACTGATTACGCGTTCGGCGCTGGCCCGCGAAGAAAGCCGGGGAAGCCACTACCGCTCCGATTTCCCCTTCCACAATGACGAGGATTTCCTGAAACACTCGCTCATCGCTCGCGGAAAGAAAGTCTGTTTCGAGAAGTGACGCGCTGTCCGCCGTACGCGCGCAGCTATCGGTACCCAGTTTTCAGCTCTCAGCTATCGGCTTCCCTTTCTCAACCTCGATCATCCGGAGGGACGCGGGTTGCAGCACTGCTGCAAGGAGCGGCTCATCGCTAGAATTGAGAGCTTGCTCAAGCCTCGCGGGGATGGCTCTAACGAAGTTTCTTTTCGAGTTCGGCGAGCGTTTCCAGAAAGACGTGTCCGACAACGGCTAGACTGTCGGGGCTGATCTTATCCAGCGTATCGCCGCTCGTGTGCCAGTACGGCGCCTCAAGGTCGATGACATCCACGGCGGGAACACCGCGCTTCAGAAAGGGAGTGTGGTCGTCCTCGATCGCGGTCTCCTCGGCGACAAATATCTTCTGGTATCCGAGTCGCGCGGCGGTGGCCCAGACCATGTCCGTGAGCCAGCGCGTGGAATTTGATTCCCGCTTGATGCGCAGGTTTTTGTCGCCGATCAAGTCGGCGAGCATCATGGCCTTGATGCGCGTGAGTTGGCCCGCAACGGCGAGCTTGGCGGCCATCTGCCGGCTGCCGTAAGTGCCGTCGGTGGCGCTCCATACCGCGAAGGCCTCTTCCCCGTCGAAGAAAGCGATCCAGATGGTGAGCTTGTTCTTGCGGCTGCAGAGCAGCCGAGCCATTTCCAGCATCATGCCGGTGGAGGAGCCGCCGTCATTGGCTCCGACGAAGTTTTCGAGCCGCTTGGTGTCGTAGTGCGAGGCCAGCAGGACCACGCCGGGACTCGCGCCGGGGATTTTGGCCACGATGTTCTTCATGGCCACCGGCCCGCCTGCCGTGGACGCGTGGAAATCATCTTCTTCGACCACACAACCAAAGCTCCGAAGCTGCCCCTCGATGTACTCCCGCGCGCGGCGGATGCCGTCCGTTCCCGGCGAGCGCGGGCCAATCGCCACCAAGCGCTCGACGTGCGCATAGGCTTTCTGGCCATCGAAGCCGCCAGTGGTTTCCGCTGGCGGGCTCGGGGGAGCTGAGGGCGCGGCGGCTTGCGCGGCGGCCGGCACCGCATCCCTCTGCGGCTCGGCCCGGCACGCCGCGGCCATCAGGCAGCCGAGGAGCAGGCAGGAAAGCAGCAGGCGAGTCATCCGCGAGCCTTTGCCGGCGTCACGTTAGCCGGACCCGGCGCGGGCCGCGGCCGCGGCCTGCCGCTTCTTGCGCACGACCAGCGCGGAAACGCCGATGCCCAGCACGTAGAGCAGGATCATGGGGGCCATGAAGATGGTCATGGTAAAGGCGTCAGTGGTGGGCGTCACCACCGCGGCCACGATGGCGATAATGAGCACGGCGTAGCGGAAGTTGTTCCACATGAACTTCGGAGTCACGATGCCGAACAACGAGAGGAAGAAAATCAGCACGGGAAGCTGAAAGACAATTCCCAGGCCCAGCAGAATCACCAGGGTCATATCGAAGTAGTCGTTCATGCTGATCATGGCCCGGTAGGGCCCCGGGAAACTGATCAGAAAACTCAGGGTCATGGGCAGCATGATGAAGTAGGCAAAGGCCATTCCCGCCAGAAACAGCAACAGCGAAGAGAGAATGAAGGTCGTGACGGCGCGGCGCTCGTGGCGGTAGAGCCCCGGGGCGACAAACAGCCAGATTTGATAGAGGACGTAGGGAGAGGCGATCACAATCCCCAAGTAGAGGCCCACGGTGATGAACAGTTGCAGGGGCCCCAAGGGGCTGGTGTAGATCAGCCTGTCCTCCATTTTGGCGTCGCGCAGCGCTTTGAGCATGGGTCGCGCCAGGAAGTAGAAGGCTTTGTCGGAAAAATAGAGCCCGAAGACCAGCCCGATGCCGACGGCGACCAGGGAATGGATGAGGTGTTTGCGCAGCTCGGTCAGGTGGTCGAAAAACGACATCTTCGACGTGGCGTCTTCGTGTTCAGCGGGGGCGTTGCGGTCGTCAGGCTGGCTTGGGGTCGCCATCAGCGGGCTTCTCTCCGGAGTGGAGCTCCTCGGATCCCGGCGCGGGAGCAACCGGCTGGGGCGGAGCAATCGAGTTGGAGTCGGCGGAGCCTTCGGCCAGGGCCGGCGGCGCCGCAGTGGAGGACTCGAGCACTTCGTTGGCTTTGGCCTCGATCTCCCGAGTGTGGCGTTCGAGCTCGCGCATCTCCTCGTCCACCGCCATCTTCAGCTCAGCGGAAGCCTTGCGAAACTCGGCCAGGGCCTTCGCCAGCGTGCGGCCTAGCTCAGGGAGCTTGCGAGGCCCGAAGACGATCAAGGCCAGCACGAAAATGACCACCAATTCGGAGAAGCCGAGATTCCCCATGTCGAGGGTTTCCTCTCCCGCATCATAGAAGAGGGTCGAGAGGGTGTCAAACCGCCACGGATGCTATGCTATACTCGCTTCACGAGTGGAGAAAGCGAGGATCCATGCAGGCGGAAAGGCGCAGCGCGCTTCTAGTGCTTGGTGTATTGATCGTTTCTGCGGTACTGGGCGGGACGTATGGACCTTCCGTCCGGGCCACGGCTTCCGGCGCCAACGATCTGCAGGAAGCGGTCAAGAGCTTCACCCGCGTGCTGGCCATCGTCCAGCAGAACTACGCCGAACCGGTCGATACCGACCACGCCCTCTATCAGGGCGCCATCCCCGGCATGCTTCGGGTGCTCGACCCGCATTCCAACTTTTTCGACTCCCGGCAATTCTCCCTGTTGCGTGAAGAGCAGCGCGGCAAGTACTACGGCGTGGGTATGACCGTGGCGCCGCGCGACGCGCGCACCGTGGTCCTGGCTCCGTTTGTGGGTTCCCCGGCGTACAAGGCGGGAATCCGGCCCGGAGACGTCATCATGAAGGTGGACGACAAGTCCACGGAAGGGCTGAGCACGGCCGAGGTGGCCGATCTCCTGAAAGGGCCTAAGGGCACGGTGGTGCACATCATTGTGGCCCGTGAAGGCTACGCGGACCCCATTCTCTTCACCATCACGCGGGATGAAATCCCGCGTCACTCGGTGGACGTGGCCTTCCTGCTACGTCCGGGGATCGGCTACGTGCGGGTCTCCGGGTTCAACGAAACGACCGACCGCGAGCTGGCCGAAGCCCTAAAGCAGTTGAACGTCGCCACGCTGGTCGGACTGATCCTGGACCTGCGCGGCAACCCCGGGGGCCTGCTGAACGAAGGCGTAGCGGTGACCGACATGTTCCTCGAGAAGAACCAGTTGATCGTGTCGCACCGCGGACGGTCTTCGCAGGAGCGGCGCTACTACGCCGTACGCGGCAATCAGGGCGTGCAGGTGCCGCTGGTCGTGCTGATCAGCGGCAGCAGCGCCTCGGCGGCGGAGATTGTCGTCGGCGCCGTCCAGGATCACGATCGCGGGCTGGTGGTGGGGGAAACTAGCTTCGGCAAGGGGCTGGTGCAGACCGTCTCGCAGTTGAGTGAAAACACCGGCCTGGCGCTGACCACCGCGAGGTACTACACCCCCAGCGGAAGGCTCATCCAGCGCGATTACAAAGCCGTGTCTCTTTACGATTACCACTACAACCGCAAGGGCCCGCAGCAACCCACCGAGATTAGGCTGACCGACGGAGGCCGCCAGGTTTATGGGGGCGGCGGAATCAACCCCGATGTCGTGGTGCCCATGCCCAAGCTGGATAAGTTCCAGGACACACTGCTGACCCGCGATATCTTCTTCCGCTATGAGGCCGGCGTGGGCGGTTTCACGCGCCACTTCTTGGGTACGCGCCCCGAGATCACCAGGAACTTCGTTGTGGACGATGCGATTCTGAACGCCTTTCGCCGCTACCTCGACAACCAGCACGTCTCCTACACCGAGCCTGAGATCGCCCAGAACCTCGCCTGGATCAAGCATAAGATCAAGAAAGAAGTCTTCACTTCGGAGTTCGGTCTGAACGAGGGCTATAAGGTGGAACTCGAGGACGACCCGCAGGTACAGAAGGCCGTGGAGTCGGTGCCGGAAGCCCGCGCGCTTTACGAAAACGCCAAGAAGGTGACAGCGCAGCGAGTCGCGCGCCCCTCCACGCTGCGCTAGAACTGCCTCCCGGCGCGCGCTGACAGATCGTTCTCCCTTGCGCTGCTCCTTCGGCACGCGATCTGTTTCTTTATCCTTCCTGCGCAAAGTCTCCAGTGACTCATAGACCCGCCGGCGCTTCTCCTCGGGCCCTCCTTCATTTCCGCTTGGCTGGTCGGGCGATTTCGATTCCGTATCCGCGGGCGTGACCCCCACCCCCGCACAACGAACCCGGTTGTGAGGCGCAGGTTGCGGCGAAGAGCCGGCTTCATCTCCCGGAGACGGCCAGACCCGGGCGAAGAGCCGGTACCATGACCTTGGTACCGCCGGGGCCGCGCGCCCAAACGTACTTTCGACGCACCCCGATTGATACGGCCGAGCTATTGGTAATCCCCCTCGCCCCCTCTAACTTGGTTCCCAGAGAAACATTTTCAGGGTAGGCCTGACGGCCCCAGCGGCTTGAATGCCGCAAGACAACATAGTGGAAAAAGCACAACCGACCGTCCTGCTGCTCAGCCGGCTGTTGCACCGGGAGATCCCGATCCATCTCCCCGGCCACCTGAATGGCGCACCGGCGAAGTGAAACTCTGCTTGCTTGCACCAGAGAGTTTGGTCGCGGCCCGCGCCCGGCGCTCGTTGAAACGGGCTCCCGCGCTTCGCCCGCGCCCCGAGATATTCTAGGAGGAAGCGTCTATGGCTTCAGTGGTAAGGAGTGGCAAACTGATCCAGCGGCATGGAATGTGGCACTGGGGCAAGCGTGCGCAGTTCATGGTTCAGGTCCCCCTGGACCGCATCCCCTCGACCAAGGTTCCCGCCGCCGAACGCTACTACTGCTTTGATTTTTACGTTGGCGAAGAGGAAGCAGCAGGCTTCCGCCCGGGCCATCCCATCCGGATTACGATCGAACAGGACTAGCCGCTCGCTCCGCGCGCGCAACTGCTCCTTCTGGGACCACAAACGGTTGCTGCCTTCGGCGGGGATCGCCGAACGTCATCGTCAAACTCGCCTGGAGTGCTCCCGCCAACCTGCGCGCAAGCGCCGAGCAACACCAGGAGGAAAGGCTAGGCACGTAGTGCTCCCCTCCGGTTTGGACACTCACGACCCCGGTTCTTGGTGCACCCGCTGGCCATTGGCGTCGTATGCGCAGCCCGCCGCCCCCCGCCGAGTCCTCAGCGGCAACATACCATCTGGCAAGCTCGCTTCAAACCATTCTGGGAAAATGAAAGCTGGTGGACGGCATGGGATTCGAACCCACGGCCTCCTCGTTGCGAACGAGGCGCTCTCCCAGCTGAGCTAGCCGCCCACGAAATTGTCCAGCAGCCCCCAGCCAGGAACCCACAGCCTTCCCGATGCATCGGGACGCTCTCCCAGCTGAGCTAGCCGCCCACGGAATGACCCAATTCTAGCAGAGCCGCGCGGCGCTGCCAACGGAGCTAGCAGGGCACGCTGGTTTCGCGGCACTCCCGGCAGAGGTAAAAAAAGTTGGGATTGGAGGGGATCCACTCGCTGCGGCACTCGGCGCAGTTCTCGTCGGAACGCCGCTCGCAATCCGCGCAGAGCTCTTCACTGTTGATGGGTGCTCGAGGTGGCGGCCGACCCGCGCCGGCGTCTCTCCGTTGTTTCGGCACAGAGGCCGGCGCTAAACCACTGGCGGTTAATTTGATCCGGCCTTGGAGAATCTGGCGTCGTCCACTGGAACGTTGTGCTGGATCTCGGTCATCGTAATGACGAAGCTCACGTCGGGGTTGTTCTGCCGCAGGACGAACGGAACCTTGATCCCACCCACCTCACGATAGTCTTCGGGATAGCTCTCAAACGTGAGGCGGCCTTGCGGGCCATCGCGCTCGATCACATTGCGCACCAACAGCCCGGTCAGAGAATCAAAATACATCCGGCGGAGGCTGCCATCGCCGGGATCTGCCTCGATCACATAGGTGTCGCGCTCACCGACCTTCTCGGCGCCTTTGACCGTCATCTTCGCGTAGAGTTGATGAAATTTGAGGACCTGGTGGAATTCTGCCGACCGCATCGCGGTGCCGAGTTCCTGTCCGCTCAGCTCGCGGAGGCCCTGCTGCGGGTTCCCGGCCCAGCCCACCTTGCCATCAAAACCCTGGCGAATCTGTCCAAAGGAAGGGATATCGACGACTGAGGCCGATTTGTTCGGCGCTTTCGCGTAAGCTTCAAACGATCCGATCACGCCCAGCGCGGGGATATCGAATGTACCCTTGGAAACTCTGCTGGTGAGCTTTTCAATCGCGGACTTGCCGCCCAGAGCCCGAACGTACTTGTCCAAGATCTGGTCAACGGTGGGCAGCGAGACGGGCGCGAGCTTGGAGGCTGCCGCCTTTTGCTCCTGGTTCGCAGCTTGGACGGTCGGGATCGCCGCCAGCGCCACGGCGAGCATTCCGACCCGCGCGATCTTCCGCATGCGTGCCTCCCTGGAGATCCCCTCAGAGCATTCTACGCGTGACCCGCGCAGAAGGTTACAGGCAAGTTGCCTTGCACTGCGCAGAGGCCTCTTGGGTGCGCGACCGCGCGTTCACCTCTGCTGACCTGGAGGATACACGGCAGGGCGGTAACTGGCAAAGACCGGAAGCAAAAAGAGAATCGCCAGCGTTGCGGTGACCATGGCGCCCACTACGACGCGCGCCAGCGGCTGCTGGGCCTGCGCCCCAATCCCGGTCGAGATCGCCGCGGGCAGCAGGCCCAGGCCCGCAGCCAGACAGGCCAGCATGATCGGCCGCATTTCCACCATCGAACCGGCCAGGATAGCGGCATGGAACGGCATTCCCTTCCTTTCCAAACGGCGAATGCCGGAGAGAAACACCGAGGCCGCCAGCGTGGTCACCCCGATGGCGGAAGCGAACCCAACGGACGCGGAAATGCTGAAGGGCGTGCGCGTTAGCAGCAGAGAAAGCACGCCGCCAACCGCCCCAAATGGCAGAACGCCCAGAACAATCCACGCGTCGTTGAGTGAATTGAACAGGACGTAGAGCAGGGCCACGATGATGGCCAGGCTGATCGGGATGATGATCGCCAACCGGCGCAATTCTCTCTTCAGGCTCTCATATTCGCCAGCCCATTCGTAGTGGTAGCCCTCGGGCAAGCGCACACGCCGGCCCAGCCGGCCTTCCATGTCGGCCATGGTGCCGGAAAGGTCGCGCCCGCGGACGCTGAACTTCACCGGGAGGTAGCGTCGGCCGTTCTCGCGATAGATCATGAAGGCGCCGCGGTGCATCTCCACGCTGGCAACCTGGCCAAGAGGTACCCGGCCGCCTTCCGGTGTCGGCAGTAGAATGTTGCGAATTGCCTCCACGCTCTGACGGAACTCCGGTCGGTAGCGAACTACAAAGTCGAAACGCCGGTCTCCCTCCAGGATCTGGGTCACCGCCTGGCCGCCAATGGCGGCCTGCACGGCGGCGTTGACGTCGGCAGCCATCAGCCCATACCGGGCGCTGGCCGAGCGGTCGATTGAGATGAGCAGTTCCGGCTGACCGGTGACCGGAAACACAGCCAGGTCGGTGATCCCGGGAACGCCGGCCATGACCTCGCGAATCTCTTCCGCCCTTGAGACCAGCACATCAATGTCGTCGCCGAACAGTTTCAGCGAGTTTTCCCCTTTCACTCCGGACATGGCCTCTTCCACGTTGTCCTGAATATTTTGGGAGAAGTTGAATTCGATCCCGGGGAATTTCCCCAATTCGCGCTGCATCTGCTCGATGAGCTTTTCCTTGGACATGTGGCCGGGCCACTCGCCATGCGGCTTGAGGTCAACGGCAAACTCGATGTTGTTAAAGGTGGTGACGTCGGTGCCGTCATCCGGCCGGCCAAGCTGCGAGACGATCTGGGTGACCTCCGGATAGCTCCGTAGCACTTGGCGGAGTTGATCGGCCAGGCGGGAAGACGTCTCGAAGGAAATATCCTGCGGCAGGGTGGCGCGAATCCACATGTTCCCTTCCTCAAGCTTGGGCATGAACTCGCCCCCAATGAAGGGAACCAGGGCCATGGCGGCCAGCAGAAGCACACCGGCGACCATCAGGGCTCTCCGGCGGCGCCGGAGCAGCCCGGGCAAGAGGCGCTCGTAGTGGTAGCGCAACCAGCGCACGGGTGGCGTATCGCCGCCGCCCTTGACGCGCGCCACCTCCGCGCCGTAGGAGGCGAGCACGGGCGCGAGAAACAGCGCGAATAAACATCCCCCCACCAGGGCGTAACCGTAGGTGATCGACATCGGCGCGAAGATCTTTCCGGGCACGCCGGTCATCGTGAACAGGGGAATAAAGGCGACTAGAATCACGCCGACCGAGAAGAAAACGGGCCGCGAAGACTCCGCGAGGGCCTCGGCAATGACCTCGAAAACCGGCTCGTGAGTGGCCCTCGAGCGCAGCCGGCGGTGGATATGCTCCAGACCGATCACCGCCGTGTCCACCAGGATGCCGAAGTCGATCGCGCCGATGGAGATGAGGTTGGCGGACTGGCGCGTGAGAACCAGGAGCATGAAAGCAAACAGGAGGGAGAGCGGAATGGAGAGAGCCGCAACCAGGCAGATGCGCACATCGCCCAGGAAGACCAGCAACAACGCGGTGACCAGAACCAGTCCAAGCAGCACTACCTCCCGCACCGTGTGCGTGGTCACTCGAATCAGGTTGGTGCGGTCATAGATCGTGTGAATGCGCATCCCGCGCGGGAGCAGGCCGCCGTTCAGCCGCGCGATCTTGGCCCGCAGCGCCTCCAGAACCGGCAGCGACTGCTCGCCGCGCTGGAGCAGCACCGTGCCCTGCACGATGTCGGAGTCCCCATCCATGCCCACACGGCCGAGACGCGGCTGGTAGCCCTCGCGAATCTCGGCCACGTCGCGCAGGAAAACGGGGACGGCGTTACGCTCGGTAATGATGACGCTGCGCATGTCCTCGAGGCTGCGGAGCAGGCCCAGCCCGCGCACGTTGACGTTTTGGCTGCCGAGCGTAAGGTAGTTCCCGCCGGCATTGGCATTGCCCGCCGCAACGGCGTTGAGCACCTGCGGCAGGGTCACGCCGTACTGCAGCAGCTTTCGCGGGTCCACTTCGGCCTGATATTGTCGGGTAGTGCCGCCGAACGTGGTGATGTCAATGATGCCCGGCACCTGCTTGATCTCGCGCCGCACCAGCCAGTCCTGCGCGGCCTTCAGTTCGTTGAGTGAGTAGCCTGGGCCGTCCAGCCGGTAGCGGAGGATTTCGCCGATGGTGGACCACGGCGAGAGCTGCGGCGGCGCAATTCCCTGCGGCAGAACCACGAACTGCAGCCGGTTGACGACTTCCTGGCGGTCCATGAAGTAGTCACTGCCATAGTCGAAATAGAGCTTGATGTCGCTCAGACCGAAAATGCTGATCGCGCGAACGTACTGGAGGTGGGGCAAGCCGTTGAGCGCGGTCTCGATCGGCACGGTGATCTGGCGTTCCATCTCTTCGGCCGACCAGGAGGGATTCTGCGTGATGACCTCGACCAGTGGCGGCGCAGGGTCCGGGTAGGCCTCGATATCCAGCCGCAGGAAGAGATACACACCGAGAGCCAGCCCGCCATGGCCAGCAGCATCATCGCGCGATAACGGAGGAGAACCTCGACCAGGGCTTTCATCTGCGCCTCAGGAACTGGCCGCGCGCAGAAGCAGGGCGCCTTCGGCCACCACCATTTCCCCGGCGGTCAGGCCCGAGGTGATCTCCACCTCCCCATCGGTGGACCGCCCAAGGGTCACCGCGCGGCGTTCGAACCGCCCGGGCGACTTCTGAACGAATACAAACGACTGCGAGCCCTCCCGCACCACCGCCGCGCCCGGAATGATCAGCCCGGCGGCGCCCGCGCGGGGCAAACGAATCACGGCAAACATCTCCGGCTTGAGTTGCCCGGCCGGGTTGGCCAGCACCACGCGGAGCTTCACCGTGTGGGTGAGGGGATCCATAACGTCCGAGATGGCCGCGACACGGCCGGTCCACTTTCGGGAAGGATAGGCGTTCACCAGGATTTCGGCAGAGACGCCCGGCCGCAGGCTGGCGACGTCTCGTTCCAGCAGGTCGCCCAGCGCCCAGACGCTGCTCAGGTCCGCCAGCGTGCAGAGCGGCTGCGGCGCATCGAGCGACTTGGAAAACTCCCCAGTGGCGGCGCCAATGTCCAGGATCACGCCCGAACGCGGCGCCAGTACCCTCAGGCGGTTTGAAGTCTCATCCGGGTCCACCCCGAGCACACGCAGACGGTCGAGCGCCCGGTGAAATTCGGCTTCCGCCATGGCCGCGTCGGCCTCGGCCTGCTGGTGCTCTTTCTCTGAGAGGACTTTGTTCTCAAAGAGCATCGAGGCGCGGCGCAGAGCTTTCTCTTTGACTTCGGCGTCCGCGTGGGCCTTCTGGTAGTCGGCGCGCGCAGTGGAGACTTCGCTGCTTTCGAGCAGGGCCAATAGCTGGCCCTTGGTCACGCGATCGCCCGGCCGCACCTCCACGGAAACCACGCGGCCGCCGACCGGGGGAAAGACGCGGATGACGCGCGCCGGGTCGGGCTGAATGCGCGCCGGAACCTGCAGGACGTCAGCGATGGGCCGCTCCGCCGCGGCCACAGTCTGGACGCCTCGCGAGTCGGCCGCCAGCACCACCTCGTTCGCAGTCGAAGATTCGGCTGCGGCCGCTTGCGGCTTTTGCGGGGCCGAAGTACTGCAGGAGGACGCGGCGAAACAGCACAGCAGCCAAGCGAAATGAGCGGCTTTTTTCATGGCCAGAGCTCCGTTCCAGTCACAAAACTCAGTTGATGGATAGCAGTCATCACCTGCGCATGGGAAGAACGCCAGGCGAGTTCCACGTCGCGGTAGCTGCGCACCGCGTCGAGATATTCGAGCAGGCTGGCGCCGCCGTTGCGGTAGCTGAAGGCGACGCGGTCGCGAACCTGGCGGGCCCGCTCGAGATAGTCCCCGGAGTAGAGCTGCGCGCGAGCCGTCGCGCTTTGATACGCTTCGTAGGCCTGCGCGACGTCAGCCAGGACAACGATGCGCGCGGCGGATTCGGCGAAACGCGTGGAGTCGAGCTCGCGGCGCGTGCGCAGCTTTTCGCCCTGGTTGCGGTCAAAAATCCGCAGGGGAAACGCGACGGTGAAGCCCAGGGTGTTGTCCTGGCCGTTGCGCTTGTATTCGCTGCCCACGGCGATATCGGTGGCGGCGTTGGCGTCCGCCAACCGCACGTCGGCCTCGGCCTTGCGCGCAGTGTCGCGCGCGGCCAGATAATCGGGCCGGCCCGCCAGCGCTTTTTGGTCGAGCTCCGCCACGGTGAAAGCCAAGTCCGGCGCGGACAAATCGCCCTGGATGTCAAAGCTGGGCGGAAAGTCCTCCAGGCCGAGCAGGCTTTCCAGTTGCACGCGCGTCTGATCTAGCGCCAGTTTGGCGGCGAGCAGATCGTTTTCAAACCGCGCCTGCTCGAGACGGATGCGGTCGAAATCCGTCTGGCTGATGTCGCCGGCCTTCAGCCGGATATCATTCAGCCGGACGGTTTCCTGATAATCCCTCAGGTTGTCGCGCGCGATTTGCAGATTCGATTTCGCCAGAAGCATGGTGACGAACGCGCTCTTCACGGCCAGTTCGACCTGGCGCTCCACGTCGCGGTAGGCGTCCTGAGCCACCCGAGTGGCCAGCCTCGCGCTTTCCACGCGGAATTGGCGTTTGTGCCCGCGCTCAACGATCTGCAGCGCGCTGTAGGTGAATTCTTGCTTCCGCCGAATATCGAACTCGCTCGGCCTGAACACGTTGAAGTCCTCGTTGGCCAGGTTGATCTGGGGATTGGGATGCAGTCCCGCGGTGATTTCATTCGCAGCCGTGGCCTCGGTATGGGCCCGGGCCGAGGCCAACAGCGGGCTTCGCGCGTGCAGGAGTTCCAGCACCTCGCGTAACGTCAAAGGATGGTCGGGATTGTCAGCGGCCGCGAGGGACACAGACCCGAACCAAAGAAATGCCAGACAGCAAAGTGCTCGCCACATAGAGCCTCTCTGGGACGATTGCCAACAAACTAGGTTTTGGGAACTCGGAACGGACTAAAGCGAGTGTGAGGCGAACCGGGGAGGAGCACGACCCTGGAGAGGCTGGTGGGCCGCCGCCCGGGGCGACCCCGCATCCGTCGTCACCAGGCGGCTGATCAGTGCGCTGTGTGGAGCGAACAGCGCCAACAAGACCGCGGTGTCGTAGGCGGCAGAATGCTTTTCCGGATCGGGATCCGTCTGCGACCCTTTCCAGATCTGCAGTGTCCGGCGGGAAGAGCGGGCCTCCTCGGCCACTGCAGGTACCATGTTCAGGTCATCGGTGAGTGAAATCGCGAAGAACAATAGCACCAGCACGCAAACCAGGCCCACGGCACTGCGGAACACCTCTGCGCCGCGTGCGCGACTCGGCACGGTCCGCGACCATCGAGCGCCCCAGAGACCGGCGCCTGTCAGGGCGAGCAACAGCCAGAAGATGTTGAGAAAGAGTTCCATCAATTCACGTCAGTTTCGGATGGATGATCCGCCCGCGGATTCGCTGGACGATCCCCGCTCCATCTGAAGCAAAACCGAATGCTACTACGCTGACGCAAATTGGTGCAACCGGAAAAATGCAAACCGTGAACAGAGTCTCCAGAATAGGCCGCTGTGAAAGAGCCTGGCGCGCGCGGCCTAATCCGGAGTCGGCGGAGTAAAGTAGATTTCGTACTGGAGTTGGATGGCGATGCTGCGCTTGGGCCCATTGGGACCGAGGCCCACGGGAGTAGCCACGCCAATCTCGAGCAGCGTCCGGCGCGAGGTGAGAACGCCGTAGCGCATACCCGGCGAGAAGACCCAGGATAGCTTTCCTCTCCGCACCGCGGCGGCCGGGCCGGGCTCGACTTCCTGCTCCCACGCTCCGCCGCCTTCGAGAAACAAGTGAAAGTCATGCTTGTAGCCCCGGGTTCGGCGTTCGATGGCTTGTACGCCGAGGGCAACGGCCCAATCCGCGCCATGAAGCAGGAACCGGCGCGGCGAGCCGGGTGTGGTGTCCGCGGCCCAGGGAGTCGCGTGGTAATTCAGTGTGGTGTACAGGAACAAGGGGCCACGAAAGTCCTTCGACGCAGCGACGTCCCAGGCAAACCCCGTCGAGCCGGTGCCGGTGCCTTTGCGCACGCTGCCCGAGGGAAATCTCACCTGCGGGCCCATGGCCAGGGCGATCGGGGCTTTGCCTTCACTGAGGAATTGATAGCGCACGCCGACCAGGCCATCGGCCAGCGCGAAGTCGCTTGTGATCGTCCGGCCGTTGAGACGCGTGCGGCTGCCGGCAGCGGGCAGGACGAAATCCAATTCGAAGCGGTCGGTCAGGCCGTATTCGACGCGTTGGAAGAAGAGAAACTCGTCCTCGTTGCGCCGCGAGCCATCCGGCTGCAGGAACCGGCGCGTGCCGTAGGCAGTCTGGTGGATAAACTGAATCGAATTCTTGCCCTGGAGGTAGGCGCTGCCCGCGATAAAGGCGAAGTCCGGTTCTTCGGGTTCGATTTGGTGAGGTGGGGACGCAGGCGGACGGCTCTGCGCCCCCGCGGCCGAGGCCAGCAGCAGGCACGCACTCAGCGGAATGATCAGGTTGCGCAATCAATCTTCCGCGCCGGAGCCCGTTTCCTGCGCGTGGCAGGAGTAGAGCGAAGATGACCTGCCGGGCGATTCCGGTCAAGGCAGAGTCAGAGCAGATGCCACGGTAGGTAATCCTGGATGCCCTAACTCGCCGGCTCAGGAGCAGAGGCGCTCGAAGGCGCGCTGGAGGATGCCGTCAAGCGCACTCGCATCCGGCACGCTGCCCTGTGCGAACTCCTTTGTGCCGCCGCCCTTCCCTCCCGCACCTTGCAGGCTTTCCCGCAAGAGGGCGCCCATGTCGGTCCCCAACCCCGCGAACCGCGCGAAGACAACGTGCCCGCCCAGGCGCGACGCGAAAAGCGCATGCACGCCCGGCTCGGCCACGATCTTGCCGGCCAGCAGGCGCAGGTAGTCGGCGTCGGCATCGTCAAACACGCGCAAGACCACGCGTGGAGCACCAGACTTGCCTACGCGCATCTCGGTCGCCAGAAGCGCCAGCGCCTGGACTTCGGCCAGTTGTTCCACCAACCGCTGTCGGGCGCGATGTCCCGCCTGGCGCTCCTCGAGCGCTCGGGAAACCATCGCGGGTACCTCGCCCTGGCTGCAACTGAGCAGCCGCGCCGCCTCGCCAAGCGTGGCGAAGTCGCCGCGCGCCGCGCGCCGCGCGCGCTCGCCGCAGACGAATTCCACGCGCCAATTCTGCTTCGCCTTCTCGCACTTGCGCAGCAGCACCAGTCCAATCTGTCCGGTGCGCGCCGCATGCGTACCCCCGCAAGGCTGCCGCTCGAAACCTTCGATCTCAATCGCGCGCAGCAGGCCTTCGCGCTCGACCTGCTTGCGCACGCCCGCCTCGGCCAACTGCTGGGCTGTGCCAAAGGTCACACGTACCGGCCGGTCTTCAAAGATGATCTCGTTCGTTCGTCGCTCAGCTTCCTCTAACTGAGACGGCTCGATGCCCGGCGCCGCCAGATCGATCGTGGAGACCTCACGACCCAGATGGAAGGACACGGTGGGCAACTTGAATGTCTCCAGGAAGGCCGCCGAGAGCAGGTGCTGCCCGGTGTGCTGCTGCATGTGATCGAAGCGGCGCTCCCAGTCAATGATTCCGTGGACGGGGCCGCGGGCCAGCGCCCGGTCCGTGACATGAACAACGCTCTCGTCGCCACGCTCCTGGACTTCGACGACCGCGGCGCCACCGAGCGCTCCGACATCGTGTGGCTGGCCGCCAGAGGCGGGGTAGAACGCTGTGCGGTCGAGCACGATTTCCCACCTCTCGCCGGCCGGCTGCGCCGAGACCACCTGCGCATCAAACTCGCGGAGGAACGAATCGTGGTAGTAGAGCCTCTCGGTCACACTGTTTCCCCCTTCGGGTGCGGTGACGATCGCTGCCTTCCGGACTCCACCTTCAGACTTTGCCGTCCAGCGCCTTCTGCCAGGCCTCACTGTACTTATAGCCGGTGCCGGTATTGAACAGCACGACGGTTTCGTCGGGCCGAATCCAATTCCCCATGGCGAGCTTGCGCGCCGCCACCAGCGTCGCGGCGCCTTCGGGCGCGGCATAGATGCCTTCGAGCGCTGCCAATTCCCTGCCCGCAGAGAGCATCTCGTCGTCCGTAGCCGCGACCGCCGTGCCCCGCGTTGCGCGCAGGTAGGAGAGAATGAGGAAGTCGCCCAGCGCCTTGGGAACGCGCAGGCCGGCAGCGATCGTCTCGGCATGCTCCCAGAATTCCGCGCTCTCGCGCTGCTTCTCGAACGCCTGGACAATCGGCGCGCAGCCCGTGGCCTGGACCGAGACCATACGCGGCCGACCGGAGCCGATCCAGCCCATCGCTTCCATCTCGTCAAATGCCTTGCACATCCCGATCAGGCCCACGCCGCCGCCGGTGGGATAGATTATCACCTCGGGCAGTTTTCCATCGAACTGCTCCCAGAGCTCATAGCCCATCGTTTTCTTGCCTTCGATCCGGTAAGGCTCCTTCAACGTCGAGACGTCGAACCAGCCCTCGCGATCCTTGTGCTCGGCGACGTATTTCCCGCAGTCGGAGATCAGCCCATCAATCTTGCGCACGTCAGCGCCAAACGCCCGGCACTCCATCACGTTGGCCAGCGGTGTGTCCGCCGGCATCACGATCACGCACCCAATGCCCGCCTGCGCCGCATATGCCGCCAGCGCCCCACCCGCATTGCCCGCCGTGGGGATGGCCAGCGTCTTCGCGCCGTACGCTTTCGCCTGCGTGACCGCCGCCGCAAGCCCGCGCGCCTTGAACGAGCCGGTGGGATTCAGGCCCTCGTCCTTCACGTAGAGATTCTTCAGGCCGATGGCTGCGCCCGCGCGGCGTGCGTGCAGCAACGGCGTCATGCCCTCGCCCAGTGAGACCGCCGGGTTCCCCGGTAAGACTTCGGCATAGCGCCACATATTCGCGGGGCGGCCCGCCAGCGCCGAGCGCGTCAGAGTCCGCGCCGCGGCTTTCAAATCGTAGCGCGCCAGCAGCGGCTTGCCGCAAGTGCAGAGGTTTTGTAAACGGTCGTGCGGATGCGTTTTCTTGCAGCTCGAGCACTCCAGATGCGTCAGCGTGGAAGCAACAGTGGCGCGCATAAGCGATGAAGTCTAGCACAGCACGTCCGTGTGCAAGCGCACAGCGCCCGCCTAGCTTTGCACGTCTGTCATGCTTCTCGAAAGGGCCTTACACGGTGTCATTCCCAGCGCAGCGAGGAAACACATCCCTTGCTGCGATTTATGAGACAGCTTGGTGTCTCTTGTGTTGAAAGACTGCCGCGTCATCAAGCGTCCGAAGCGGGCGACTGACTTCCGCTAAACGCGTTTTTCACTCAGAATGCAAAGATTCAGCAGGTTGACCGCCTCATCTACCGTCGAGAACGACCCGTGGTTCTCACCGCCCCCGGGCCGGCCCGTTCCCCCCGCCATATCCCCCTGCGTGAACTGTCTCGGCCAAAGGGGCGCGATTCGTTTACAATCCCTCCATGCGCAGGGTTGTCCTTGGCCTCGGCATCAGCCTCGACGGTTATATCGCTCGCCCGAACGGCGCCGTCGACTTTCTCTTCATGCCCAAGGACTACTCGATGGCCGACTTCTTCGCCACCATTGATATTGCCGTCATGGGTCGCAAGACCTTCGACATTGCTCGTGGAATGGGTGGCGGCTCATTCCACTCGTCCATGAAGTCTTACGTCTTCTCCCATTCGCTGCCGCCTGGCGAGCGTGATGGGCTGACGTTCGTCAACCAATCCCCCGCCACTGTCATCGCTCAACTCCGCAAACACCCCGGCAAGGACATCTGGCTGATGGGAGGTGGCCAACTCGCCCGCGACTTTCTCAAAGCGGACTTGGTCGATGAACTCTACCTCGGCATTGTTCCGGTGTTGCTCGGTGAAGGTATTCCGCTCTTCCTTAGCGGCTTCCCCCAACGCGACTTCTCGCTCGTCGAGAACAAGACCTACTCGAAAGGCCTGATCGCCCTCAAGTACAAACGGGCTCACTTAAGGACCAAACGAAAATCTTGAGGCGCAGTTGGCAGTTACTTTCAGTCACCACATCGGAGAGGCGGGTGTCCGGGTGTCCCATTCTCGCGAAGCGAGGGTGAGGCTTTTCCTCTATCGGCGCTTATCAAGAGCAATCCCGCTCTTGCTGGGAAGGGCTGTTCTCGCCAGCCATCAGTAAACACAAGCCGACTCCTCATTACGGATACGAATCCGCAGGCGGTCTGGTGTGCTTCCAAAGCCTAGTTGCCCATTTTCCGGAAAGCGCGTTTCTCAACCAAGTGAATCGCTCCCCAGTGCGCCGCCACTCGGGCACAATCGTCCACAGGGGGACTGGGACAGCCACATCTCAGGTTTGCCGGCGACCACGGTCTACGGCCTTCCGTTTCCTCGATCCTTCTGGCCATCATGTGGAAGTCCTTGAGGAGGGTTAGGCCCGTCGTTGTCGCTTCCACTCCAGGTGCTCGCGGCCCCATGCTCGAACGCCTTGGATCAGCGGACGCACGGTTTCTCCGTGGCTAGAGATGCGGTACTCAACTCGCGGCGGGACCTCCGCATAAACAGTTCGACAGACCAGCCCCTCGCGCTCCAGACGGCGGAGCGTCGCGGCTAGGACCTTGTGTGAAATCTCGGGCATTAACCGGCGCAGTTCGTTGAACCGGCGCGTGCCGGAATCCAACCAATAGAGGCAAATCAAGCTCCATTTGCCACCAATGGCGTTCAGGGCCGCTGTAAGCGGGCACTTCGTCGGCAGAGCTAGTGGCGACACACCAGCGCTTTTTACCGCAGGACGGTTTTCCATAAGGTTACCGGATTACCTTGAATTGCATTCTTGCTTTTTTACGCTCCCCGCGCAAGTCTGCTGGCGGAGGCGTTTAAATGATCATCGAAATGCGCACCTATAAAACCAAGCCCGGCATGCGCTCCCAGTTCCTTGAGATATTTCGTTCCAAGTCTATTCCGGCACATACAGAAATCGGGATGAAAATAGTGGGTCCATTTCTTTCCGTCGAAGATCCCGACACCTTCTTTTGGATGCGCGGCTTCCCGGATCTCCCTTCGCGTCAGCCGATGAAAGCACACTTTTATGAAGGGGATCTTTGGAAGCGCGAACTGGAGAACGTCCTGCTGCCGATGTTGGAAAAGTATGAAGTCGTTGTGGTGGAAGATCTTGAGGATCTGATTCGCTGGTAACGCGATTCGTTAAGTATGCATAAAAGGCCGTTACTCACATCGCGAACTCATCTCTGGCCTGCGTTTATCTGTGCTATTCCTTGACTACAGAAGTTCTAGCGCCTCGGTTTGCGGTAAAAGACATCAGAGACAATGTGGAATGCATCGGCGCTGCGTGAGGCTGTGCGCCTTGACTCTTTGACTCGCTGATTGAGGGGTGCTCTAATTGAGCGATTCCGGAACCGGCTTTACGCGGGTCAGCATGAACAAGAGTTAGACCGCGGGAGCCATGTAAAGGAGAGTTGATGACCGCCGCGGCCTCTGCGCATTCGGGAAGTTGGCCAAGTCTGCCTCTGGAGGCTTGGAGCGAGACGTGCGCGACCTTGCACATGTGGACGCAGATCGTCGGCAAGGTTCGGCTCGCCCAAAGTCCCTGGGTGAATCATTCCTGGCATGTCACGCTCTACGTGACAGCCAGAGGGCTCACCACATCGCCCATCCCGTATGACGTCCGGACGTTCCAAGTTAATTTCGACTTCATTGACCATCGGCTGACAGTGTGGTCGAGCGACGGCGGCATCGGTGCTTTTGCGCTCGAACCGCAGTCAGTGGCAGCGTTCTACACACGCCTCATGGAAGAGATGGGGAAGCTCAACCTTCACGTGAATATCTACCGGAAGCCTAACGAAGTCGCCGACCCCATCCGCTTCGACCAGGACGAAACTCACCGGGCGTACGATCGCGAGTACGCCAACCGGTTCTGGCAGGTGCTCGTGCAGGCTGACCGGGTCTTCAAAGAGTTTCGGGCTCGGTTCATCGGCAAGTGCAGCCCCGTGCACTTCTTCTGGGGCGCCCCCGACCTGGCTGTGACCCGGTTTTCCGGACGAGCGGCTCCTCAACATCCTGGCGGGATTCCGAACTTGCCGGACCGGGTGACCCGAGAGGCCTACTCGCACGAAGTTAGTAGCTGCGGGTTCTGGCCCGGTGGTGGCGCGATTCCCTATCCCGTGTTCTATTCCTATGCCTATCCGGAACCGGTTGGGTTTTCGGAGGCACGCGTCAAACCTGACGCCGCCTTCTACAGCACCGATCTTCGAGAATTCATTCTGGCCTATGATGTCGTCCGGCAGTCCGCATCCCCCGACGACACGCTGCTCGACTTCTTGCAGACGACGTATGAGGCCGCAGCCAACCTCGCCAAGTGGGATCGCGCCTCACTTGAACGTGGCCACGATCCGAACAGCGGTCTAACCAGGCCATGAAGCCGACGCCGGCTGCCCCTCGATAAGAGCGAAGCGAGGGTGGGGCTTTTCCTCTATCGGCGCTCATCAAGAACAATCCCGCTCTTGGTGGGAAGGGCTGTTCTCGCCAGCTATCCGTAAACACAAGGCGACTACTCATTACGGACACGAATCAGAGGGCGGTCTGGTGCGCTTCCAAAGCCTGGTTGCCATTTTCCGGAAAGCGCGTTACTCGGCCAAGTGAGCGGCGCTCATTTGAGGTGAAGCCGACTCTTGGGGATCCACATCTGCCCTGCAGAAGCTGGGGATATCGCTGGCGGCGTCAATTCTTGTCGGTGGGCACCTTGCGGCGGAGCTCCTCGAAGAAATTGAAGATAAAGCTGACCTTGTTGACTGGCGAGGTCTCGCCCGTGGGTGGGGACTTCAGAACCGCGAACCGCTTGCCATCAGGGTGCAGATCGAAGTTGAAGTTACCTAGCCTCTCCGTGAACTGCCCGGGCGACCAGAGCCGCGGTTTGTCGGGCCGGAAGGAGTCGCCGGAAGCAGCGTAGCTAGCCACCATAATTTTGTTGTCCTGCGTGCGATAAAAGATCTCTTGGCCGTTGCGGGACCACTTGGGGAAGCGGCCGCCGCCGGTGGAAATCTGCCACTTGCCGCCGGGACCGGGAAACGGCCGGACGTACACCTCGAAGTTCTCAGATTCGTTGGACTCGTAAGCCAGCCAGCGGCCATCCGGCGAGAACGCTGACGCCTCTTCCGAGAAAGGGCTGTTCAAGAAGAGTTTTGGTTCCCCGGGCTTCCAGCCCAACTTTTCATTGCCTTCGATGGACATCGTGAACGTGTTCCAGGAGCTGCCGGTTTTGAGTTGGTCGAAAGCGAGAACCTTTCCGTCTGGACGCCAGGAGGCGGGGATTTTCCGGTGCTGGGTTCGTGTTAAACGCAGGGCATCCCCGGTGCCATCGGCGCGTTTCCAGTAGAGGTCAACCGCCCCGGCATTTTCGAGGAAAGAATAGGTAATTCTCTGGCCGTCGGGCGTCCAGACCGGGCTAAGGTTGCGGCCTTCACCGCCGAAGGTCAGGCGCGTGAGAGTATCGCGTTCCCACTCATAGACCCAGATATCCGCCGTTTTGCCGTCACTGATTTCCAAAGCCAAGCGCTTGCCGTCGGGGGAGAACGCGGGATTGTAGTAGTCGCCGGGAGTCTCGCGGAGGGGCGTGAATTTGCCCTGGCGATCCATCCAGTAGATGGAGACGGGCTGAAACCCGCCGCGCCCCGCCACATACACGAGGTTTCCGGCCTCAGAAAAGGAGAACTGCGCACTGCCATCGCCGGGAACCGCAGATACGCCCTCAAGGATTGGCGCCGGCTGGCCCGTCACTTCCAGGCGTTTCAGATTGAACGGCACGGCGAATAGGGTGCCTTCGTGTACGTAAACGACGTGGCCTGTGGGCACATAACGCGCATAGAAGCCCCCGTGCTGCACCGTCTTCCGCTGTCCGGAGGCCATCGAGTACACCTCAATGTCCGCGTCCTCGTAGTTGCCACCGTGAGTGTTGGAAGTAAACAGCACGGCCTCGCCGCCGGGCAGCACCTGGGGCCAGCGTTGCGTGACTTCGCCCGCTTGCTTGTCGAGCGTGGTCAACTGTTGGGGCGTTCCTCCCGACGAAGACACTTTGAATAGGGCCGCCCTGATGTTCGGTGTGAACACGATGGTGCCGTCCCCGCTCCAACTTCCGCCGCGGCCGCTGGCAGCATCGCAGACAGTGACTGCTGCACCACCCTGGACAGTGATCTTCTTCACTTTTCTGTCGGCGAAGAAGCCGAGCCATTGGCCGTCGGGCGAGAAAAATGGATTCTGGGCATTTTCCGTGCCCGCTAGTGCTGTCGCCTGCAGCTGGTCCAGCGAGCGGACGTAGATCCGCCGCTTTTGATCTGCACCGGCCGCGACAAGGGCCAGCCGCATGCCGTCGGGGGACAGAATCGCGGAAGTCCCCGCGTCCGTGACTAGGTTTGCATCCGCACCGATCTCCGCGCTCAGCCGCATTGTTTGCGGCGGCCGCGGTGCGCGCAGAACGAAGCCGATTGCCAACGCAATTGTGGTCAATAGGAAGACCGCGCCCGCCACCCAGGCCAGCCACTCCCGAATTCTTCGCCGCGCTGCCAACGGAGCCAATGTTCCGGCCTGTGATCCGCCTTCCGCAATCCACTGGAGCTGCAGCTTCACGTCATGGACGGTCTGCCAGCGCTCGTCGGGGACTTTCGCCAAACACGTTTTCACCACGCGTTCGAGCGCCGCAGGCACCATCGGTTGCAAGCTCGATATCGGCGGCGGCTCCCGCTCCAATATCGCCGCGATCAAGCTGGCTTGGGTTTTTCCCTCGAACGCTTTCTTCCCCGTCGTCATCTCATACAGCACCGCGCCAAACGCGAAAATGTCGCTGCGCGCATCGGCCTCTTTCCCTTCCAGTTGCTCTGGCGACATGTACTGGAACGTCCCCACAATCGTCCCTTCCGCAGTGAGCGGCCGCGCTCCCGCAGGGGTCGTCATCAACGTCACAGCCGCCGCGTCGGCGGCCAACGGCTTCGCCAATCCAAAGTCCAGCAGTTTCGCGCCGGACTTCGTCAGCATGATGTTTCCGGGCTTCAGATCGCGGTGAACGATCCCCATCCGATGCGTCTTGTCCAGCGCGTCGGCAATTTGCGTGCCAAATGTAAGAACTTGTTCGAGTGGCATCGGCCCCTTTTCGAGACGCTTGGCGAGTGTCTCTCCCTCCAGGCACTCCATCACCATATAGTCGATACCATCCTGACGTCCGATGTCGTGCAGCACGCAGATGTGCGGATGATTCAGCCTGGAGATGGCCTTCGCTTCGCGCTCGAAGCGCTGCCGCCGAGCCGGATCGTCGGAAAGATGCGCGGGAAGAATCTTGATCGCGACCGTGCGCTCCAGCCGCGTGTCCCTCGCGCGATAGACCTCGCCCATCCCGCCCGCCCCAAGCGGAGAAACGATCTCGTATGGCCCGAGTTTAGTGCCAGATGTCAGTGCCACAGTGGCGTGGATTATACCCGCCCAAACCGATGCCCGGGTGCTCCATTCTCGCGAAGCAAGGGTGGGGCTTTTCCTCTATCGTTTGTCGAAATGCTTTTCGGAATCCGCATCCTTGGGAAGATCGTATGCCCGGAAAATTTGATTGACCTGCAAGGTATAATGGATTGTAAGGCTCGCCGAGGAAATTACCCGCTCGCTTCCGCCTTACACGGAATAGATGCGTCATGCCTTTGGTCGCAACTCGGTTTCTTGGCCGCGCCAACCGCGCTCGGTCTCTTGGCTACGCCAAGGGCGCTTGGCGGCCTGGCCTCGCCAGGCGCGATCGGGATCTTGCCCGCGTTAAGCACGCGAAGGGTGCATGCTGCACGTGCGGCCGCACAACTCTTTTAGAATGCGCGAGTCCCATGACGCGCTCCAGGAGTGACGCTCCCGTAAGCCCTTTACAATCCGCACTTAGCCGATTCTTGGAGCCTAAGGCTAGCAGAATCAGCACTTACCTGAAAACAATAGGGGGGTGGGGGGCGGGGGGAAGAGGGTGGAAATGTGAGCCCGTGCACTGGTGGGCCGGGGACCGCGCTGCCTCCGTATGCGGGTTCCGAAACGCTGGCGTCCTCGCCGGCGGTTCTTGCTGTTGTGCCAGGCCCGCGCCACCTCTGCGTTTCGTATCTCGTCTCTCACGCCAGCCCAAGTGTGCACGCTTGGATCGCTTCCAACTGCGAGGGCAAATGCTGCGTGGGTTACTGGGCGGCTCTGCTTACGAGACAACCGGCAGACGGCGTCCCGTGCTCAGGGTAGGATAATGGAATGCCTGTGAGGTTCATCGCGATTGATATAGATGGCACGCTGCTGGACAGCCGCTGGCACCTGCCGGAAGCGAACCGCAAGGCCATCGTCGAGGCGGTGGGGCGCGGGATCGAAGTGGCGCTGGTCACCGGCCGGCGGTTCGACTTTGCCCTGCCCATCGCCCGGCAGCTCGACTGCCCGCTGACGATGATCGTCAACAACGGCGCGTTGATCAAGTCGAAGGATGGCGTGACGCTGCTGCGTCATCTGCTTCCACGGGATGTCGCTCGGGCCGTGCTCGAGGCCACGATGGAATTTCGCGCCGGGACCACAGTGGTTTTCGACCGCCCGCGCGAGAACCAGGTCATCTACGAGCAGATGGACTGGGAAGATCCTGGCCGAAAGAGCTACTTTGAACGCAACCGTGAATTCATCGCGCAGGTGGTGCCCCTGGAAGCCTGTCTGACCGAAGACCCGATTCAGGTGATGTACAGCGGGCCAGTGGGCCGCATGCGGGAGGTCGCGGCCACACTGCGCGCGATGCCGACCGCGAACCCGTTCGCGATGGCCATGACGGAATACGAAGCCCGCAATTTCAGCCTCGTGGACGTGCTCCATCTGACCTGCTCGAAGGGCGCGGCGCTGGCTGAATGGGCCGCGCTGCGGCAGCTCGCGCGCGAAGACGTGATGGCCATCGGCGACAATCTGAACGACCGCGAGATGCTCGAATACGCCGGCCTGCCGGTGGTGATGGGTAACAGCGTGCCGGAACTCAAGCGCCTGGGCTGGCGCGAGACGTTGAGCAACGACCAGAATGGCGTGGCCGCGGCGATCGAGGCCTACGC
>JBGPZW010000004.1:0-50682 GCA_041493955.1 Terriglobia bacterium | reverse complement strand
CCACGGCCAATCAAACCCGCGCCACGATCCGCCTGCCGCTCGGCTCGCGCACGCGCATGGCGATTGCCGTTGCCGATCTCGATGGCAAGATCATTGGCCTGAACCGCATGCCGGACGCCACGGTGTTCAGCATTGACGTGGCCGCGACCAAGGCCCGAAACATGGTGTACTTCAACAGTGCTGTGCGAACCACCGCGGACCTCACCGATGTACCCCTGGGCACCGCCGTGACGAATCGCACGATCAGCTTCGGCGCCCAGCCCCTCTATCCGCCCGGCATCGATGCCACCGCCGCCGGGCCCTTCTTCAATCTCTACCAGCGCGACGTCAACAATCCCTGCACGCAGGGTTTCCAGGCCCCAGGGCCCAATCAGAGCGGGATCGTTTTCTTCCCCGGCGCGGTGCCGCTCTACAGGAACGGCACACTGGTCGGCGGGCTCGGTGTTAGCGGTGACGGTGTCGAACAGGATGATTTTGTCGCCGCGGGAGGCGCGGCCGGATTCGAGGCGCCGGCGTCCATCCGCGCGGATCAGGTATCTGTCCGGGGCGTGCGCCTACCGTATCTCAAGTTCCCGCGCAATCCCACAGAGTAATTGCCTCGCTCGCGGCGACGGAGCCGCTTAGCCCTCGCGCAGTTTGTGTCCGGCGAGGTTACCCAGGCCGTCGTAGGCGGCGTACTTGTAGGTCTCCGAGAGCGTCGGGTAATTAAAGACCAGCTCGATAAAGGCGTCGAGCTTGCCGCCGGTCTCGAGCGCCTGCACTCCAAGGTGGATCAGTTCGGTGGCACTTTCGCCGATGATGTGCACGCCGAGCAGTTGTTTATCGGTACGACGGAAGATCAGTTTGAGCATGCCGCTGGTGTCGCCAGTGATCAGGCCGCGGGCGTTATTGGCGTACTGCGCTCGGCCGGCCACGTAATCGATCTTCTTCTCCCGGCAGGACTCTTCGGTTTCCCCCACGGCGGAGATCTCGGGGATGGTGTAAATGCCCATCGGCAGCATCGACGCTAGGCGCTGCTTGTACTGGAAGCCGAAGGCATGGCAGACGGCCACGCGGCCCTGCTCCATCGAGGTCGAGGCCAGCGCCGGGAAGCCGATGACGTCGCCCGCGGCGAAGATGTGCGGCACGGCGGTCTGGTAGAACTCGTTCACTCCGATGTAGCCGCGCTGGTTCAGAGCCAGGCCGGCCTTCTCGAGCCCGAGCCCATCCACCGCGCCCCGACGGCCGGTGGCAAACAGTGCCGTCTCCATTTCCATCGTCTTGCCGGACTGCAGCGTCAGGCGGACGCCGCCCGTTGTTCGCTCCATCTTTCCTAGGCGCTCCTGGAGGAAGAATTGCAGGCCCAGTTCGACCAGCCGGGCGCGCAAGCGCTCCGAGATTTCTGCGTCAAGGAATGGCAACAGGCGTTCGCGACCGTCTACCAGCGCCACCTTTACGCCGAGGGCTGTGAAAATCGAGGCGTACTCGCAGCCGATCACCCCGCCGCCGACCACCGCCAGGCTCTGCGGAATGCGACCCATCTCCAGGAATGTGTCGGAATCGAAGACGTGCTTATCGTCGAAGGGAATCTCCGCGGGGCGATGCGGCCGCGAGCCGGTGGCGATGAGGATCACCTCAGCGTCGAGGCGGAGGGTCTTGCCCTCCGGAGTCGCCACACTCACCGTGTGTGGGTCCTCGAAGCCGGCCGTGCCGCGAATCAGATCGATGTGGTGCGCGCCGAGGTTCTGCCGGACTTTTTCGCGCTCGAGCTCGACCACGACGTCTTTGTGGTGCATGAAGTCGCGCACGGTCAGGCCGTCCCGCAGGGAATAGTCGATTCCGTAGAGGCCGCGCTGCTTCAGCCCGGAGAAATAGAGCGCGGATTCCCGCAGGGTCTTGCTGGGCACCGTTCCCGTGTTGATGCACGCCCCGCCCAGCAGCGGCCCGCGCTCGATCAGCGCGACGCGCTTGCTGAAATAGGCTGCTTGCGCGCCTCCCTTTTCGCCGGCCGGGCCGGAGCCGATCACCACTAGGTCGTAGCGATCCAATCGGAGCCTCCTGCGCCTCGGCGAAGCCAGTCGTCGTTCAAGTTGGCCACCAGGCCAGCCGCCCAGCGGAAAAACAATGGAGAAAAAAGGGCTGTATGCCTCAACTGCGCTCGACGCTGGCGCCGGGTAGCACCGCCGGCGGAGAGGCGCCCACCGCGCGGTCCCAGTCGAGCACCTGCACTTCGACGGTGTCGCCAGCGTCGAAACTCACCGGCCCCTCCGGCAAGACGATGAGCGCGTTGGCGTCGGCGGAGGTGCGCACGAGCACCGAGCACTGGTTCGGCAGCGGCGCGACCTCGAACCCGTCCGAGGTGAGCGCGAGCTGTGCCAGGATGAGGTAGCGGCGGCCGGCCTTGGACTTCACGTGGCCGGTGAGCCGGGCGCGCAGCGTGGGCAGCCACGTCGAGCGGCGCCCACCCAGGCGCAGCAGCGCCGGCCGCACAAATTCATAAAAGCCCACAAACACCGCGGCCGGATTGCCGGGCAGCACGCACACTGGGATACCGCCCCACACGCCGAATCCGATGGGTTTCCCAGGGCGTATGGCGACCTCCCGAAAGCGAAACTCCATTCCCAATTCCCCGAGGATGCCTTTCACCAGGTCGCGCTCGCCCACCGAAGCCCCGCCGGTCGTGATGATCAGATCGGTCCCGTGGCGCGCCAGCTCCAGCAAGTGGCGCAGTACGATCGGATCGTCGGGCGAAGTGCCGCAGAACCGGGGTTCGCCGCCGCACTCGGCAATCAGCGCGGTGAGCATGTAGGCGTTGCTGTTGCGGATCTGGCCGTGGCCGGGGACCGCGGTGACCTCCACCAATTCGCTGCCCGTACAGACGATGCTGACGCGCGGCCGCCGGTGAACGCACACTTCCCCTTTGCCCACAAACGCCAGCAGGGCAAGCATCGCCGGCCGCAGAACGTCTCCGGCCTTCACCAGCAGATCGCCGCGCGTGACGTCCTCCGCGGGCGGGAAGATGCAATCGCCGGTCTGGACCGGCGCGGAGATCACAATCTCTCCATCGCTGCGCTGCAACTGCTCGAAGGGGATGACGGCGTCGGCGCCGTGTGGAATGGGAGCGCCGGTGGTGATGACCATGGCCGTGCCGGGGGCCAGCACCGCTTCGCCTTCCTCGGCGAGCGCTTTGCCGACGACCGGCAGCCGCAAGGCGTGCGCCGGCGTAGCCGCAGCGGTTTCGGCAGCGCGCACGGCGTAGCCGTCCATGGACGAACGCGCATAGGGCACCAGGTCCGCCTCGGCGACCACGTCCTCAGCCGCCACGCGCCCCAGCGCCTCGGCCAGCCGCACAGATTCCGCCGGCAACGCGGCCACAGCGGCCACAATCGCCTCGCGCGCTTCGTCGAAAGTGGCCCTGCGGCCTGTTTGGGCTTGCGCCATGGTCCTTTCCTGCGCCCGACATTATAGCTCTCCGGGAGCCGCGCGCCAGCTTGCTTGCGCGCCCGGTTTAGAGCACCATGCCTTACTCATGAAACGATACGCACAGGTGGCGGGGATGATCCTCGCCGGCGGCCAGAGCTTGCGAATGGGCAGCGATAAGGCGCTGCTCGAAATCGCTGGCGTGCCCCTGCTCGTGCGCACCGCCCGCCTGGTCGAGCCGCTGGTCAGCGCCGTGACCGTGGTCGGCTCACCCGAACGCTATGCGGCGCTGGGCCTGCGCGCGATCCCGGACCATTGGGCTGGCATCGGCCCGCTCGGCGGCCTGGGGACGGCCTTGCGCGCGTCCAATTCCCCATGGACCCTGATTGTGGGGTGTGACCTGCCCTATCTGACAGTGACGTGGCTGGACTGGCTTGTTGCGCGCGCGCTGGCCTCGCCGGCCGACGCTTTACTGCCGCAAACCGTGCGCGGCGTCGAACCACTTTGTGCCGTTTACCGCGCCACCTGCGCGCCCGTGGTGGCCGCCGCCATCGAAGCCGGAGTCCGCAAGGTGACCGACGGGCTGCGGGGTTTGGCTGTGCAATTGGTGCCGGAAGAAGAGTGGAAGGCGATCGAATTCGGCGACGTGCTTTTCAAGAACATGAACACCCCGGAGGACTACGCCGAAGTGCGCGCGAAGCTGGAAGGAAAACCTCGAACTGAGCCGGCACTCCCCGCTGCGCTGCCCGCTAGACGGCGTACATAACCTTGCCACTCGTGTCTGCCGTAGGCCCGTACACCGACGGCACTGGTAGCCCTAACACGCGTAGATAGACGATCAACTGGCCGCGGTGATGGGTCGAATGGTTGAGGCGGCGGGTCATCACCCAGGCGCGGGACCTCGGCACATCGAAAAAGTTCGTCGTCTCCTCCCACCACTCATTGGGTTTTGTCCGGAGGATTCCGAGTCGCCGGACGGCGTCGCTGCGATACTTCTCGACGTAACCCTGCCTGGTTTTTTGGACAGGATTCGGGTCGCTGGTATCGATCCCCAGCATGCCAATCATCCAGCGGCCTTCGGACTGCACCTGATGGTCCATCTGCTCCAGCACGGTGCGAGATCTCGAGCTAGGGCGGAAATCCATCGCGGTATCCGGGAAAGCGGACCAGACCGTGCAGATCTTCAGGATTTCGGTCTCGTAGGTATCCAGCAGAAAACCGTAGGAGTTCTCGGGGTTGCTCGCCATGTTCACCTCCCCAGCCAGCCAGTTCTTGCGTTGACCGGCCCCCAGAATATACGTGGGCGGCGTGGCCCGGAATTACGAAACGTTCAGGCGTCCTTCTCCCGCATAGACGACAAATCGCTTGCCGCGCAGGAACCCAACCAGGGTGAGACCCAGCTCCCGGGCGAGCCGCACAGCCAAGCTCGAGGGCGCCGAGACCGACGCTACCACCGGAAGCCCGGCCACAATCGCCTTCTGGACGATCTCGAAGCCGCCCCGGCCGCTGACCATCAGTACGTACTCGGAGAGCGGCAGGCGTCCCTCGAGCAGCGCCCAGCCCACGATCTTGTCTACGGCGTTGTGACGCCCCACGTCTTCGCGCTGGGCCACCAGTTCTCCACGCGTATCGAATAGGCCCGCGGCGTGCAACCCGCCGGTGCGGCCAAAGATGGCTTGCGCTTCCCGCAGCCTCTCCGGCAGGCGGCAGAGCACCTCGGGATCAAGCCTCAGGTTGGGGTTGGGCGGCTCGATTCCCCGCACGCGCACGGAATCGATTGAAGCCTTGCCGCAGATCCCGCAACTCGAACCGGCGAAGAAGTTGCGCTGCGTGCGCTCGAGATCGAGCGGCGCGGCGTCGCGCAGTTCGACCTGGACGACGTTTCCGCGCTCCGTTTCCTTTGAGCCCTCGGCGTAGTCAATCGAAGCGATCTCGTCGCGGCGCCGGATCAGTCCCTCGGTGAAGAGAAACCCCGCGGCGAGCTCCAGGTCGTTGCCTGGGGTGCGCATCGTGACGCTCAGGGGAAATTTCCCGACGCGGATCTCCAGGGGTTCCTCGCCGACCAGGCAATCCTGAAAGCGCCGCACCTGGCCGTCCTGCCACTCATGGACGAGCGTCAGGTCAATGCTCCGCGGGCCAGGCATGGGCGGCTTCACGGCAATGAATTATAGCCCCAGCAGGTTCCGCTGCAGCTTGGTGTAGCCCTTTTCCTGCGCCCAGAGGCTCAGGGGAATCGCCGCCAGCTCATCGACTTCGGGGATGGCCAGCCCGTTCTTGGTGAGGTCCACGGTGTTGATGTAGGTCTTACAGGTTTCGCAAGCTTCGACGCGCATGTGCTCGAACTGGCTGGCCGTATACGCCGAGAGCTTCTCAAATTCATCTTCCCCGCACGCGGGGCAGATCACTCTGCGATAGTCCCACTCCGTCAGGCAGAGGGAGCAGACCAGCGAACGCTTCGCGCCGTGGCCTTCCTCGCGCAGGACACCGACCTGAGGTCTTCCGCCGCAAATCGGGCAGGTGGACGAGCCGAAGCGGGGCAACTCAATCGCCCGCCGCCGGGCGAGCTCTTCGGCACAGGGTTGCAGGAAAGCCCGCGCGAAAAACAGGTGCGTTTCCTCCGTTCCCTCCACCACCTTCCCGCCGGTCTTCCAGCACGCCAAGAGCAGTCCTTCCCAGCGTCCGGGCTCCTCACGCGCCAGTTTCGTTGCGGCCTGGGCCAGGACCGGAGTGCCCACGCGCTCGATCAGCTTGAGAAAAACAGGAAAACTCGGCAGAATGGGAACAAGATCGAGGCAGTCCCCGAAAGGAAGATCAGCGTCTCGCTCTTTCCCGTTACCCGAAACAGGTTTGAGGCTGGAGAGAAGGGATTTTTGAAACGCAGCAATTTCCCGGTAGAAGGCAAGAACCTGCGCGGCGAAGGGATAAGTTTCGGCCAGGACTCTGGCGCGCTCGATCCTCTTTTCCCAGTGGGCCTGGTTATTTCTTTGTGGGGGCATTCCCGGTGATCCGGGCGAGCCAGAGGCGATGATGCATCTTGGCCCAGCCTTGGGACACTTCTCCGCGAATCACGGAACTGAACCCGCCCCGGACAACCGCCGTACCCATGTACACGTGAATAATGAAGCCGCCGATGGTCAGCAAGGCCGCGATAGGGTGCAGCAACGCCGAGAGCCGAAGGAGGAACATTAGGCTCGAGGGAATGCGCTCGGGGAGCCACAAAATCACGCCGGTGATCATCAGCGCGATCCCGCCCCAGTACATCAGCCAGAACAGGTATTTTTGCCCGGCATTGAAACGGTCCACGGGCGGGAGGTTCTCGTCTTCGTTTCGCGTGTAGTGGCGCAGTGACTTCCACCACGTGCGATCCACGTCAGTGATCTGCATCTCGTTTCCCCACAACTGATACATGCGGAAAACCGAGGCCATGAAGAGGAGGCCGACCCAGGGGTGCAAGGTCCGTGAGACTCCGCCGCCTCCCAGCATCACCGCCATCCAATACAGCCAGGGCGTCCAGAAGGCCAGGCCGGTCAGCAGCAAGTACACGTAGGACGCTCCGGCCACCCAGTGGACCATGCGCTCGGTGAAGTTGTAGCGCAGGATGCGACCGTCGGGAAGAACGCGCGACTCGTCCATTATCTGCCTCCCTGCCCCGCGGGGGTTTCTCCCTTGACCTCTTTGGGCCCGAAGCGAAGGTAATGCGCGAAGGTGCCGATGATCCCCCCGAGGATGGCCAGGTTGCCGATCCATTTCAGGGGATATTTCCAGAGCGTGACGGCCCACGGGATGCTCGGATCGGCGGCCAAACCGTAGGCTTCGGGGTGGTTGCCCAGCGCCAGTACGGTGACGACGCCCGTGCCGCCCACGCCCGGCGGATCGTACACCGCCGCCTCAGTAAACCCGTTGGCTTTTAGTTGCGTCACGCGTTTGTTCGCAATCTGGAGCATCTGCTCCTTGGTGCCGAACTGCAGGCAGCTGGTGGGGCAGGCCTTGATGCAGGCCGGTTCCAGGCCCACCGACACGCGGTCACTGCACAGTGTGCACTTGTAAACCTTCTTGGTCGTGGCGTTGAACTTGGGGATATCAAAGGGGCAGCCGCTGATGCAGTAGCCGCAGCCGATGCAGTTCTCCTGCTGGAAATCCACGATGCCGTTGTTGTACTGCACGATGGCGCCCGGAGCGGGGCAAGCCTCGAGACACCCCGGGTCGGCGCAGTGCATGCACTGGTCCTTGCGCATCAGCCAGTGCAATCCGGTCCCCGACTCGTACTCGTTGAACCTGATCAGGTTCCAGAAGTGCGGGGTCATCGAGGGCATCGTCTGGTAGGTGCCCACCTGCACGGTGGTCTCCGGCGGCAGGTCGTTCCACTCCTGGCAGGCCACCTCGCAAGCCTTGCAGCCGATACACGTGCTCGTATCGATCAGCTTGCAGACCACGGGCGCTTCGCGAATCCCGGCCGACGGGCCCGAGCTGGCGGAGATTCTTCTCAATTCCAGCGTGTTTCCTGCCATGGCCACCCCCTACACTTTCTCCAGCTTCACGAGGAAGCCTTTGTATTCGGGAGCGAACGAGTTGGGGTCCACGATCGGCGGCGTGACCAGGTTGGCCAGCGAGCCTTTCTGTTCGCCGCGCCCCAGGAAGCCCCAGTGGATCGGGAACCCGATCTGGTACACCTTCTTGCCCGCTACTGTCATCGGCTTGATGCGTTTGGTGACCATGGCCTTGCCCTCGATCGAACCGCGCTTCGAAGTCACCCTAACCTTTTCGCCGTTGCGGATGCCTTTCTCCGCCGCCAGCTCCTCGGGAATCTCCACGAAGAACTCCGGTTGCAACTGGACGTTGTAGGCATTGTTCTTGGTCCAGTAATGGAAGTGCTCGGTCAGCCGGTAGGTGGTGCAGGCAATCGGGAACTCCTCCGCTGTCCCCAGCTTGTCGTACTCGGTCTTGAACATCTTCACCGCAGGATTGGAACTCTGCTTGGGGTGCAGCAGATTCGCGACCGGCGACTCCATGGGCTCGTAGTGCTCCGTCCAGGGGCCTTCGGCGAACTGCCCGGGAACGAACAGCCGGGCCACGCCCTCCGGCAGCATGATGAACGCGCCCAGACCTGCCTCAGGCGGGCTATCCACCTTGTAATCTGGTACATCGCCCACCCACTTCTCGCCATTCCAAGCGATGCCGGGCCTCGTGGGATCCCAGGGCTTGCCCTGGGCATCGGCGGAGCAGCGGTTGTACATGACGCGCCGGTTCGCGGGCCAGTTGAATGTCCAGTCCGAGTAGCGACCCATGCCGCTAGGATCTGCGTTGTTGCGGCGCTGCGTCAGGTTGCCGGCTTCGGTGTAGGTGCCGATATAGAGCCAGTTGCCGCACAGCGTCGAGCCATCGGCGCGCGAGTCGAGGAATTTGCCCAGTTGCTGCCCCGTCTTGAGCACGATGGTATTGGGGTCTTTCTCGTCCTTGAGGTCTTCGAGCGCCCAGCCGTTGATCTCCTTGCAGACCTCCACCTGGGAAGGACTCGCCGCGTTGGTGTACCACCAGTTGAGGCCCACCACCGGCTCGGGTACCTTGCCGCCCTCTTTCCTGTACAGGTCGCGGATCTTCAGGAACAGCCGGCCGACGATCTCCTGATCCGGCTTGGCGTCTCCCGGCGGATCGGTGGCTTTCCATTTCCACTGCACCCAGCGCGCCGAATTGGTGAAGGCGCCGTCCTTTTCGGCGAAGTTCGCCGCCGGCAACAGGAAAACCTCCGTCTTCACGTCACTGGGCTTCTTGCCGATCTCGGCGATGATCTCCGGCTTCCAGAACGCCGACGTCTCCTGCTCGAAGTTCTCGGCCACAACCAGCCACTTCAACGTTGAGAGCGCGGCGATGACCTTCTTGGTGTGCGGGCCGTTGCAGACCGGGTTCATGCCGAAGCTCAGGAAGCCGTCCATCTTGCCTTCGTGCATGTGCTCGAAGATGAAGGCCCAGCTCCAGTTCTCGTAGGTTCCCGCGGGGGTCTGCGGCAGTTTGGGGTGCCAGTGGTAGCCAAACTCGTTCTGCTGGGTCGCGTTCTTGCCGTAGTAGGCCTTGAACTGGCTCACCACGAAGCGGTCCGAATTGCTCCAGAAGTTCATGGAGTTCGGCCGCAACGGCTTCGGCGTGATCGCGTCGATGTAGGCCTTCAACGACTCCTGATCCGCCTTCTGGATGGCGATGTAACCGGGGATGTTGTGGTAGGCCATGCCCATGTCGGTCCCGCCCTGGATGTTGGCGTGCCCGCGCAGCGCGTTCAGCCCGCCTCCGGCCCGGCCGATATTGCCCAGCAGGAGCTGCAGCATCGCCGCGGCATGGATCAACTGCACCGAGAAGCTGTGGTGTGTCCAGCCCAGGGCATACAGGATGGTTCCGACTTTGTCCGGCGGATATGTGGAAGTGATCAGCTCGGCGGACTTGACGAAGTCCTCCACCTTGCACCCACAGATGCTCGCGACCATCTCCGGCGTGTAGCGCACGTAGAACTTCATCATCTGCTGGAAGACGCACCGTGGATCCTTCATCGTCGGATCCACTTTCGCCATCCCTTGCCCGTCCAGCTCGTAGTTCCAGGTGGACTTGTCGTACGTCTTCTTCTGCGGGTCCCAGCCGGAGAAGAGTCCGTCCGCCTCATTGAACGAATAGCCGTCCTTGACCAGGAAGGTGGCGTTGGTGAACAGCCGGATGTATTCCTCGTGGATGCGGTTGTGGCTCAGCGCGTAATTGATGAGGCCGCCCAGGAAGGCGATGTCCGTGCCCGTGCGGATCTGGGTGAAATTGTCGGCGACCGCCGAGGTGCGGTTGAAGCGCGGATCAACGGAAACCAGCTTGGCGTTGCGGTTGCGCTTCGCTTCCATGACGAAGCGGAACCCGACCGGATGGTTCTCCGCCGGGTTGCCGCCCATCGCCAGGATCACGTCGGCGTTGCGGATATCGGTCCAGCCATTGGTCATCGCCCCGCGCCCGAATGTGGCGGCCAAACTGGCCACCGTGGGGCCGTGTCATATTCGGGCCTGCTGCTCCATGGGGATAACGCCCAGGCCGGCGCGGAAGGCTTTCACCAGCAGGTAGTTGTTCTCGTTGGAATCCGTGCAGCCGCCGATGACGCCCACCGCGGTGAGCGCGTTGATCGTATGCCCCTTGGCGTCTTTCTCGATGATCTTGGCGTCGCGCGCATCCTTGAACAGCCGCGCGATGCGGTCCAGCGCCCATTCCCAGGATTTGTCTTCCCAATGGTCGCTGCCGGGTGCGCGGTACTGCACTTTGGTCAGCCGGCGGTCGTTGACGATGTTCTGCTTGAGCGTAATGCCCTTGGGGCAGAGCGTGCCCTGGTTGATAGGATGGTCGGGGTCGCCTTCGACGTGCACGATCGAGCCCTTCACATTTCGCGATTTGTCGCCCAGCGTGTGCAGGATCACTCCGCAGCTCACCGCGCAATACGGGCAGGTCGAGCGCGTCTCGGTCGTGCGCGCGATTTTCAGCTCGCGTACCTGCGCGTAGGCCGGCGCCAGGTCGAAACCAAGAATCGACGCAGCTACGCCGCCGACGGTGCTGACCTTCAGGAAATCTCTTCTGCTGGTAATCATCGGCCGATCTCCTCCAGGGCACTAGGAGCCAAGCCTGAAATGTGCGGAACTCGGTGCTAAATATTCCTTTTCTAGGGGATTGTCAAGCACACATTGTGGAAGAAAGGCGAGGCGGCGCAAGGACTCCGGCCGGTGGCCAGCTCCCTAGTCGTCCGAGACCCTTCGCTTGGGAGACAGAGCCTATCCTCCCCGGGTGTGCATTTCGAGGTGGGGATCTTTCTTGAGCTGCTCGATGGGAATCAGAGTCCCACGCGCGCCCAGCGCCTTGCGTTCTTCGGCGCCCCGGTCGCTGCGGCCCTCCCAGGTGGAAACGATTGCAGCCTTGATCTGCTCTTTTGCGGCGCCGCTGCGCAGCAGCTTGCGCAGGTCGTAGCCCTTTTGAGCGTACAGGCACAGGTACCAGAGCCCGTCGGCGGTCAGCCGGCTGCGGTCGCAGCGGCTGCAGAAGGGCGTGGTGGTCGAGGCGATGATGCCGAAAACTGTTCCATCCGGCAGCAGGAAGCGCTCCGCCGGTGCGCGGCTGTCCTCATAGATGGGCTCCACGTGCCCGTAACGCCGCGTCAGGCCATGCAACATCTCTGCCCGCGAGAAGACCTTGTCCAGCGACCACCGCGTCGCGCCGCCGACGTCCATATACTCTATGAAGCGCACCTCGAGATCCAATTCCCTGCCAAGGTCGAGGATGTCTGCCAACTCGTCTTCGTTAGCCCCGCGCATCACTACCGTGTCAATCTTGATCCCGCGGAAGCCCACCGCGCGCGCCGCCTCAATGCCCTTCAACACCTGCGCGTGGCTGTCGCGCCGCGTCATCGCCCGGAAGCGTTCCGGACGCAGCGTGTCCAGGCTGATGGTGACGCGGTGCAGGCCCGCATCCTTCAGCAGCCGCGCCAGCTCGGGCAGCAAGACGCCGTTGGTGGTCAGCGCCAGGTCTTTGATTCGCGGATTCTGCGCCAGCATGGTGACCAGCGCGGGCAGGTCCTTGCGCAGCAGCGGCTCGCCGCCGGTCAGCCGTACCTCGTTCACACCCAGCTCCGTGAAGATCTCCGCCAGGTCACTGATCTCTTCAAACGTTAGCAACTCTTCCCGCGGCAGCCAGACGTACTCCTCCTCGGGCATGCAGTAGTGGCAGCGCAGGTTGCAACGGTCGGTCACCGACACTCGCAGGGTGCCCAGTGGGCGGCCCAGCTGGTCAGCCAGGGAATGTAGTTGCGTGCTCAGCGCCATCGAACGTGACTCTAGCATAAGCGGCCCCGTCGAGTCAGCCAATTCGTCGCGCCTCAGGGCGTGCCGCGCCTGGCTGCATGCCCCATCCCCAGCGCGTCCACTGGCGCCGCGCGGGCGCTCTCCCCACGACCAAACTCAGCAGATGGCACACACAAAAACGCCAATATGCAGTGTCCCGTCCGCATCTCCATCCACACCCAAGACTAGTACCAAGAAGATTAAGATTATCCTTGACATTCACAGGCCAGCGGAACCACACTCCGTCCACGCCTCGCGAGAGCACACGTTCCAGGTCGAGAATTCCTGTAAGCCCGAACGAGGCCAGGTGCTTTCCTTCGGTAGCCACGCCCAAGAAAAACATCTCAAGGCCAAACCCCGCGTGAGCATGGAGCGGAAAGCCCCGGGTCTTTAAGCGGTTCGGGCACCAGTGGACTTAAAGACGGCCGAGTTGCTGCGGGTGGCGGGATGAGGATCAAGCCTGAATCACTGTCTTGATTTCGAGGAGGCACAATGAACCAAAGAACGTGGATGCAAGAAGGAAAGAGGAAGACCGCTACTCCGGGCAAAAGCGCCTTTTTCTTTGGGATTCTGGTGACGCTGTTCCTGTTCGCGTTCGTTTCTACGGCTACCGCGCAGAGCTGGACGCAGTTGTCGCCCACAGGTGGACCGCCCGCAGCGCGAATCGACTCCAGCGCGAGCCGTGATTCGACGACAAACAGTATGATCCTATTCGGGGGATACCTCGGGCCCAATACCTCGGTCACGGCTCCTGGAGCCAACGACGTGTGGGTTTTGTCCAACGCGGATGGTATCAGCGGAACGCCGGCATGGACACAGCTCAGCCCCACTGGTACAGCCCCGAGCCCGCGTGGCCAGGCTACAACAGTCTATGACCCCGCTACCAACGGTCTGATTTTGTTTGCCGGTAATCCAAACAACGGGAACAGTTGCGGTGCTGTAAACGATCTCTGGCTGCTATCCAACGCCAATGGGCATGGCGGGACGCCCGCCTGGACGCAACTGAGCCCCGTCGGCGGCCCCCCCCCTCCCGCGCCGCGGTCACACGGCTGTGTACGATGTAGTGAACAACCGGATGATTATTTTTGCCGGTGATGACGTCTGCGGAACTAACTTCAACGATGTGTGGGTTCTCGAAAACGCAAACGGTAACGGTGGAACACCGACTTGGATGCAGCTCAGCCCTTTGGGCGGCCCACCGCCTGTGCCGCGTGACGACTCCCCTGCGGTATACGATCCTGTCGCCAATCGAATGACCATTTTCGGTGGAAACCCTAGCCCGACCTTCAACGATGCCTGGGTTCTGGAAAATGCCAACGGCTTGGGCGGAACACCAACCTGGGTGCAGCTCAGCCCTTTGGGTCTACTCCCATTAGCCCGCAGCGCCAACAGCGCCGTGTTCGACTCGACAAACAATCGTATGACAATCTTCGGAGGCTCAACCAATATCCCACCAGGCATCGTCAATGACGTGTGGGTGCTCTCCAATGCCAACGGAATAGGAGGAACACCCACGTGGACTCAACTGAGCCCGACCGGAGGGCCGCCAGTACCCCGGCGACAACACTCGGCCGTCTATAACCCTTCTAGCGACGTGATGACTATCTTCGGAGGAGGCACGAACGTTCCAACTTGCTGCTCTGCACTGAACGATACGTGGGTGCTGACTGATGCCAACGGTATCATAACCGTGGCCATCGACATCAAACCTGGGGAAGACCCGCCCAGCATCAATCCAAAGAGTCACGGTAAGATCCCAGTGGCTATTCTCTCTAGCTCCACATTCGACGTCACAACTCAGGTGGATAGGACCTCGCTGACCTTCGGCCATACAGGGGACGAGCAGAGTCTGGCGTTCTGCAATTTGCATGGAAGAGATGTGAACGGTGACGGTCTGCTCGATCTGGTCTGTCACTTCTATACCCAAAAGACCAGGTTCAAAACCGGCGACACGGTCGGCGTACTGAAGGGCAAAACAGTTACAGGTGCACCCATAAGGGGGACAGATTCGATCCGAATCGTGCCTGGCGACAACGATAACGATAACAACAACTGAAAGACACTGAACAACGTCCCCATCCAGGGGCCAGACTCGGTCAGAATCGTGCCTTAGCCAGTCGCGGTAGGCCGATGGCGGCGCCGCGCGAGCCCGCTCTCAGATTCGAAGCGTTGCACGGCCCTCTGCAGCGCCGCAACCGTTTCCGGCTTCGGACTGCAACGGCCATTGCGAATCGCCTTGATGGTTCGGACGCGGACGCCAGATGTGTCTGGCGGGTGGCACACCCTCCTATTCGGATCAGGTTCTTGGGGTGCCCATCGATAAGAGCGAAGCGAGGGTGGGGCTTTTCCTCTAACGTTTGTCGAAATGCGATTTGAAATCCGCATCCTCGGGAAGAACGTATGCCCCGTAAGATTTGATTGACCTGCACGGTATAATAGATTGTAAGGCTCGCCGAGGAAATTATCCGTTCGCTTCCGCCTTGCACGGAACAGATGCGTTATGCCTTCGGTCGCAACTCGGTTTCTTGGCCGCGCCAACCGCGCTGGGCGACTTGGCTTCGCCAGGCGCGATCGAAATCTTGCCCGCCTTAAGGACGCGGGCGGTGCGAGCTACACGTGCGGCCGCATAACTCTTTTAGAATGCTCGAGTCCCATGACGCGCTCCATGAGACGCGCTCCCGTAAGGCCTTTACAATCCGCACTTAGCCTGTTTTCGGAGGCTAAGGTTTGTAGAATCAGCACATACACAAAAACAGTAGGGGGTGGGGGGTACCCCTACCTTGGAGCATAAGCCCTTTATTTTCAAGGCCCGGCTCCTCGCTTGCCGGCCTTGCCCGAGTGAGGTTCATTCCCACGCTCAAAGGCTTGTGTCGGGCCGAGGAATCCCGCTCGATGACACCACACGGAGTGATCCCGCGCCCGCCGGGGCGGGATCGGGATAACGCAGGCGGAGAGTCCCGCGATGTAAAGTGGACAGCAGGCAGAGACCTACTTGACGGCGCCGACGGTGAACCCGGCGATGAACCGGTCGAGGAACAGGTTGTACAGGAAGGCGATGGGCAGGCTGGCGATCAGGCACGCGGCCATCAGCGATCCCCAGAAATAGACGTCGCCGCGGACCAGAAAAATGGGGATTCCGACTCCAACCATTTGGTTGGATTCCGGAGAAATAAACGTCAAGGCGTAAACAAATTCCTGAGTCACCAGCGTGAACGTGAAGATCACCACGGTCAGAATGCCGGAGATGGAGATGGGAATCACCATCTTCACGAAGGCTCCGAAGCGCGTGAGTCCGTCCACCATGGCCGCATCTTCAAGCTCTTTGGGGATCGATTTGAAGAATGCCATCAGGAGCCAGATGGAAAAAGGAACCGTGAAGCTGGGGTACACCAGCACCACCGACCATAGGGTGTCCTGCAAGCCCAAAATAGCCACCACTCGAGACAAGGGAATAAAGAGCAGGGTCGGAGGAACAAGATAAGTGAGAAAGATCCCGATGCCCAGCCGCTGTCCCCAGCGACCGGTCAGGCGGGCCAGCGCGTACGCGGCCGGCACGGCCAGAAGCAGCGTGATCGCAACCACGATCACGCCCACCAGAGCGGTATTGCCGAGCCAGCGTACATACCTGGTTTCATTGAAGAGCAGGCGCAGGTGGTCCAGCGTGGGCCTGGCGTTGAAGATGAACGGGTTGTTTTCGACCGTATAGAGATCCAAGTTCTGCTTGAACGCAGCGATCAGCATCCAGTAGAACGGGAAGGCCAGCAGCACCGTAAAGACGAACAGCACCGACCAATGTACGATCCTGGCGCCGAGCCTGCGCAAGCCCACCCTCTTCATCAGACCACCTCCGCGCGATGCGCCATGCGGAGCATCAGGTAGGCAATCACCACCAGCACGGGAACCAGGAATAGCGAGATCGCCGCGCCGGCGGCAAGGTCGCTGCCCTGAATTCCGGTAGCGAAGGCCAGCGACGGCAGGGTCTGCGTGGAATCAAAAGGCCCGCCCGCCGTCAGAATGTAGACCACCGTCATGTCCGTAAAGGTGAAAATAGTCCCGAACAGCACCGCGACATTGATGATGGGCAACATCATGGGGATCCTGACCTGAAACAGCGTTCGCCAGAAACCCGCGCCGTCAATGGCTGCCGCCTCAGGGATCTCTTTGGGAATCGCGCTGCTGCCAGCCAGCATGACAACCGTGGCGAATGGAATCAGCCGCCAGCAATGAACGAGAATGACGGACGTCATGGCCAGATGTGGCTCGCCCAGCCACATCGGCGCGCTATAGGGCTTGAAGAAATGGAGCCACACCAGCACCCAGGTGATCACACTGTAGATGGAATCCAAGATCCATTTCCACCCAATGGAGCCCAAAGAAACCGGCGCCACCCACGGCAGCAGAATCAGGAAGCGCAGCAGACCGCGGCCGCGGAACTTCTTCTCCAGAGCGATTGAGAGCATCGTGGAGCAGACCACCACAATAGCCTGCGCGCAGATAGTGAAGACGATGGAATTCTGCAGCGCCTTGCGGAAACTGGGGCTCTGGAGAATGCTGCGGAAGTTCTCCAGGCCGACAAAATGCAGTGTCGTGCTTCCTATGCGGGCATCACTGAAGGCATAGAAGATGGCCAGTACAAACGGCGCACCAATCAGCAGCACGATGTAGAGAACGGCAGGGCCGAACATGGCCCCGCCCAGGAGCGGGCTCTCCGCTGCCCCGATGGACCTGATTTTGGACCGGCCTATTGCCACAGGAGCGGCCTCGCCTCTGCCCGCTTTCCCGTGCCGCGATCGAAGAAGTGCAGGTCCGCCTCGGCCACCGCAAAGTCGTACACCGAGCCCGCCTCATAGCCGGCGGGCATCGTCCACGATAGGCGTGAGATGGTCTCCTTGGCCTCGAAGTGGCTCCCTTCCAGAGCGCCGTAGAGGACTCGCTCCGCGCCCAGATACTCCAGGTAGTTGATCTTGTAGCGGAACTTCACCTGCTTGTCCGCAGAGATCAGTTCGGATGGCAGGAAGCTCTCCGGGCGGAAACCGATGATGACATCGGAGAATTCGAGCAGGTTCATCGGTGGCGAGCCGAGAAACGTGGCCACAAATGTGTCCGCGGGGTCCTCATAGACCTCTTTTGGCGTCCCGATCTGCCGCACCACGCCCTGATGCAGGACGACGATGCGGTCGCCCATGGCCATCGCTTCCACCTGGTCGTGCGTGACGTAGATCGTCGTCGTGCCGACGTGCTTGTGGAACTGCTCCAGTTCCTCGCGAGCAGAAGCGCGCAGCTTCGCGTCCAGATTGGAAAGCGGCTCGTCCAGTAAGAAGACCGCCGGCTCGCGCACAATCGCGCGGGCCAGGGCCACGCGCTGCCGCTCGCCCCCGGAAAGTTCCCGCGGCTTGCGCTCCAGCAGCGCACCGATACCCAGCAGCCCCGCGGCCCATTCGACCTTCTGCCGGTGCTGGTTCTTGGGGACTCTCTGGGCCTTCAGCGGGAAAGCAATGTTGTTGTAAACGGAAAGATGGGGATAGAGCGCGTAGCTCTGGAACACCATGGCGATGCGGCGCTCGCGCGGAGAGAGGCCGTTGACGACTTTGCCGCCGATCAGAATCTCGCCGGCCGTGGGCTGTTCCAGGCCGGCGATCATGCGGAGGAGAGTGGTCTTCCCGGAACCCGAAGGCCCCAGGCAGACCAGAAACTCACCTTCTCGGGTCACTAGACTTACGTTGTTGACTGCTCCCAGCGCTCCTTCTTTGAATACTTTTGTTAGATTTCGGGTCTCAATGACTGCCATCAAGTCCCCGGATTATTTTGATCTCTCAAAGATGCGCTTGTACTCTGCCTCGGCAGCCTTGGCCGCGTTCTCCGGAGTTTCATCGCCGCGGGCGACTTTCGCGAACATCGTGGGGATCACCCAGGTCGTAAACGCTTCGTCGATGGCAGCCGTACCGTACCCCGGATAGCCTACGTTGGTGGCCCAATCCAGCACGTTCCCCAGCACCTTGTACTTGTCCGGGGGAGTCGCCCGCGGATCGTTGGCAATCTCTTTCTGCAAGTCAGGCACCGTTTTGGGGAAGCAGGGGAAGTTGTAAAACTGCCCGGCGACAAAGCCGTCATGGAAATGGTCCATGTAGTCGATCAGGAACTTCTGCGCGCCATCCTTGTTCTCCGCAAACTCCCAGATCACGTAGCAATTCATCACGTGCTCGGCCGCAATCCGGCGCACCGGGCCCTTCAGCGCCGGGCTGATCATGATCTTGCTCTCGATCGGCATATGCTCTCGCTCGGCCTGGCGCGTGATGGAGATAGCGTTGGCCACGTAGGAGACTCTGCCGGCGAGCATGGCCTGGTTGTTGGAAGGCGGCGTCCAGGTAAACACCTCGGCGGTTTCCGACTCCTGGTACAGCGCCTTCATGTACTTCAGCGCTTCAATGGTCTGCTTAGAGTTGATCGTGACGTTGCCTTGCTCGTCCTGCTCCGCGCCGCCAAACGACCACAGCAGCGCGCGCATGGCCATGCTCGTATCGAGTTCCTGCGAAAGTCCCAGGCCGCACGGATGGCCCGTCGCGTCGCGGATTTTCTTCGCGCCGGCGCGTAGATCATCGTACGTATCGGGCCCGTTGGGATAGCCAGCCTCAGTCCACCAGTCTTTGTGCCAGTTGCCTGGGTCGGGCGTGTAGGCGTCCGAAAACGCAAAATACTTCTTCGTCTTCGGGTTGTAGGTGGACTTGTGCGCCAGGTCGATCTTCTTCCCGTGCTTCTTTTCCACCTCCTGGTACACGTGGGTCATGTCGATCACCTGCTGCTCGTAGGCCGCTGGCGGGGAAAGAAGCATGAAGATATCGTGGCCTTTCTTCGCCGAGATCTCGGACGCCGCCCTGGTCTTCAGGTCCACCAGGTTGATGTTGTCCACGACCACGTTGGTGTTGTTCTTCTGGCCCCATTCTTTAGTGTAGCTGTTGTTGAACCACGTGTCCCAAGCGGGCACGAAGTGGCTCCATTGCAGTATTTTCAGGGTCTTCTGCTGCGCCGCCGCGCGCTCCGGAAAGAGAAAGAAAGGACCGACTCCCGCCCCGGCGGCCAAAGCGCCGGCCCCAGTGAGTTTGACGAAATCCCTTCGGGAAATCCCATCACCTTTTTTCTTCGACATATCGGTGTTCCTCCTTTATCGAATAAGGTCTCAAAGAGCACCTTCTATCGCGCTGGATCCCCTCATTCAGCAAGCCGAACAGATGGGCTGCCCGGCCGACGTACAACTACGCGCTGGCATCCTACAAGAATTCTCGCTTCAGGAAGCACGCCAATTTACTCCTATTCCTCGAAATCGGCCAGAGAGAATAAGGAAACTTTGAGCGCGCGAGGCCGCGTGCTTCCTCGAGGATCCCGAGTTCGGGCTGCAGTTGGGGCATACTTCTCCGCACCGCTGCAATGACTCTGAGGGATTTTTCAAACTTTTTCCACATCTCAATGCCCGCTAAAAAGGGAAAAATAGGCGTCTTCGCCGATCCACTCCGCGATGTGCGCGCGGGTCTCACGAAGAAAGTGGAAGTCGGCGTCGAACTCGTGAACGACCACCCGCTGGTCTTGCCCGTCGTAGTAGCGGACGGCATAGTGGTTCATAGAAACGGTGATCACGTCAATGCCCCGGCTATCCTCGAAATTGAGGCCCATGTGAAACAACAACTCCGCCAGCGTGTACTCTACGCTACGCAAGGTCAACAACTGCGCGCCGCTGCCTAAGGGGCCATAGCGGCTCTCCATCAAAGCACGACCTCTCAACTCAGTCATGATTGGGTTAAGCTTCGGCTGCTCCACCGCGCGACTGATTCAACACCAAGTGCGTGCCAATTGTCCAGAATTTCAATGCGTTCCGCCTGGGCGTGATGGCCCGACCTTGGGTTCACCAATCCCCCACCGTGCGCGAGGGTTCTAATCATTAACTCCCGAGGATCACCCGCCCTTCCCCGGTGTTTCACCGAATGCAACCTTTCGATCGAAATGTTTCCACCGCACGATCTTGTTTCTGAGGTTGATTCAAAGATCCGCCGGACACCGAACCCGAACCCGCTGGAGCCAATCAAAACAGGCTTGCTCGCCGATCCATTCTGCGATGTGCACGCGGGCCTCGCCCAGAAAGCGAAAGTCGGCGTCGAACTCGTGGGCGACTGCACGCTGGTCTTCCGCGTCGAAATAGCGGACGACGTAGCGGCCATCTGGCAGCCTCAGCGCGTCGATGGCGCGGCTGTCTCCGAAGTCCAGCCCCAGCCGGACCAGCAATTCAGAAAGTGAATACACCACACCAGCGATGGTTAACTCCTGTCCACCGCTGCCCAAGGGGCCGTAGCGGCTCTCGAATAAGACCCGGGCTTTCGACTCAGCCATGGATCGCTCACGCCGGGGGCGCCTCGGCGCGCGGCCGCTTGAACACGAGGTGCACGCCAATCGTCCCGTACGCTACGCCGTCCTTATTCGGCGCGATGAGCGGGGCCGAGCTCACCAATTCCCAGCCATCGGTGCCGGCTTCGTTGATCCAAGACTCCAGCCCGCTCACCATGCCTTCCGCCGTTTCCGTGAAGACAACCATCCGATCAAAGTAATCCCATTGCATCGTCTCCCCCTTGTTCGTCATGTGCATCCGCGCCGAGCGGGAACACAGCCCAGCGTGGCCTCCGCAGTCATTTGCATTGACCGGCCACCCAATTCGATACGGTCGCAAGCGTCTCGGCGTTGAACTTCAGTTCGCCGTGGTTGAACCAGCGCGGCAGATAACGAACCAGGCCGCTCTCGTGTTGCACGTCCGGCCGCAGGTCGGTGGTGATGTAACACAATTCGGCGCGGGACAGCCCTGACTTCAATCCCGCGGCACCTTCCAGGATCGCCGGGATATCGCGCTCGGCATACAGCAGCAGGCAGGGCCGATCGTGGCTCTGGACAGGGCCGAGGGCTTCGAGCAATTCACAGACGTAGCCGGAATACGGCTCGCGCACTGACGGGCTGGGGAAGGTTTCGAACATCCACTTGCCCTGCGGGGAGATCTGGGTAACCACCGCCGGGGAGATTGCCACCATGCAATCAGCGGAGGACATCAGCGCCAGGCGCCCGCCCAGACTGATTCCGACGGCGGCAACGCGCCCGAAGCGGCGAAGATAGCGCACGCCCGCCTCTACTTCTTCGCGCATCATCGGGCCGATCGCTGCGCGGTTCTCGCCGTGACCGCAGGGGTCCATCACGACTGCAGCAATTCCCTTTTCCGCGATGGCCGCCGCGACCCCCAGCATTTGCTCCTTTGTTCCGCCATAGCCAGGGCATATGAGCGCGGCGCCGCGCGGCGAATCCGGTGAGAGAAAGAAGGCTGGGATGCCGTGCCCGTCCGCGGCAACCAGGTCAGTTACGCGAAGAAAATTCATGAGCACTCACCGCAAAAGTCTTGTCTCACCAGCGGAGTCGGGGACCATCCCCGCGTTACTCCAGCACCCGCAAGAACCTGTACACCTCGTCAGGCTTCTGCCTTCGAGGTTGAGCCTCTGCGCATGCTACCGGCGGCAGCAGTGCGACGTAGTTGTCCTCACAGATCAGGGCACCACATCCTTGAGCCAAGCGAGGATTCGCTGCGCCAAAACCGCCTCTTGCCCCTTGAAAGCGTGATCGGCGCCGTCGAGATATATCAAGTCCACTCTGACACCGGGCTTTGCCGCCCGCTTGAGACGGTCGGCGATGCCCTGCTCGACCAGTCTGTCGGCGGTTCCCTGAACGATCAGGATGGGGTTGCTCACGTTTTGAATATTCTTGTAAGGGTCTGACCGAGCATCCGGTCCGCGCAGACTGAGCAGATATCGTGCGGTGTACAAGGCTTTCCCGAGAGGGCCCAGATCAACCAGCATCAACTGCTGCTCCTGGCCAGCCGCTTGCAGCTTCAGCGCCTCACTTACAGTGGTCTGGGCCTTTTCCTGGCCGAACTGCCATACGTTCCACTGAAAGAGATTCCCCGGCCCGGCGACGAGGACGGTTGCGAGAGTGCCGGAATCGCGCGTTGCGGCGTGGAAGTATAGCACGCGGTTGGTGCCCATGCTGTGGCCGAGGAGCACCAGCTTGGGGAAGCCGAGTTTCCTCAAATAGGCCGCGCCAGCAGCAATGTCCGCCTCGTTGTCCCGGAAATCGGAAACCTTGGGACCGGTGTCGTGATCGCGCATGTTCAAAGCCAGGCAAACGTAACCTTGCCTAGCGACCGCCTGCGCGAGCGGAGGGAAAAAAGCTTCGTAGAAGTTGCCACCAAAACCATGCACAAGCAGAAACGCAGCGGGGTGCGGGTGCGCGGCCGGCTGGTAGAGGATGCCATCGAGCAAGACACCATCCACGGTGCGCAGCGTGACCTGCTTGACCGAATATGCAGCCGTCAAGGCGGGGGCCGAGGAGGCCCGGGCGCGCGGCGCCGCCCACATCACGACACTGCCCAGCAACAGAGCAGCAGCCAAGAGCGCGATTGGCCTGAGACGCTGTATCATGGATTGTTACGCCTTCACAGCTTGAGCCAAATCCCCCAGCGTATAACCGGAAAGAGCCATCAGCGCCTGCTTCACCTCGCTAGAAGGCTCGAGGTGTAGATGGGCCGCCATCCGTTCGGCCCGCGTGGCAGGTGGGCACGCGAGATGGAGAGACTTACAGGCAAAGATGAGCGCGGACTCGGTCACTTGCCAGAAGTCTTCGTAGCGCCCCATCAGGCTGCGCAGCCACGTGTATTCAAGCTGTTTGGCCCGCCACGCCTTACTGAGAGCCGCACCCTGATCCGGGAAGTACCGATTGCAAGTGCAGACGACGGAGTGAACATCGAAAAGTGTTCCGTAAACGTCAAAGACGAAGACTTGGATCCTTCTATCCATATACGTCTCGTGACAATGCTCGTGTTTTTCATCCGGCGGTTCGGCCGGCTGGGCCCAATCGGGCTTCGAGAGCCGCCAAGCGTTCCCGGAGCTCCTTTTGCTTCTGCCAGCGCACCGTCACATCTTGCATGATGGCCGCCGCACCCAGCATTTCACCCGTGGGAGCACGCAGGAGGACAATGCTGAATTCAATCGAGATGCGCCTGCCGTCCTTGGTCATGGCCGGCACCGCGAGCACGTCCCGGCCGTACTGCGTTACGCCGGTGGCCATAACCTTATGGTAGCCCTCCCAATGCCGAGCCCTCTGGCGCTCCGGGACGATCATATCCAGGGATTGTCCCAGGGCCTCTTCGGCCCGATAGCCGAACATCGCTTCCGCGCCGGAATTCCAGAAGCGAACGATGCCCTCGTGATCCGCAAAGACGAAGGCAAGCTGGCTGTCTTCGACAATCCGCTGGCAGAGCCAGTCATGAGCATAGGTCGGAGCCATATGATGCCTCCGGGGAAATGGGATTGCTGAACCGTTTATGCCAAGCGCAAAGGACTAGAGCCGCCTCGGTTCGCTGGAGAGCTGTACACAGGACTCGCGCGTGCCAGCACTTTCTTTGGCATGAATGCGACGGTGCCTCGGCGCTGCCGAAGAGTCGCGCGGAAACTGCCACAGCACCTAACGGGAACAACGATTTCCTGCCTCTTCGTCCCCGATCAACCCGAAGTGACCGAACGAGTCGGTGAAGGGCTTGGGGCCGGAGTTTCCGCCTCCCTGAGCACCCGCCGCAAGAGTTTACCGGTGGCCGTGCGCGGCAATTCTTTCACCAGGGCCACTTCGCGCGGCAACTTGTACCTGGCGATTTTGTCTTTGCAATATTCGATCAGCTCTTCGGAGGTGGCCGTCGCACCGGCCTTGAGCACGACGAAGGCCTTGGCAATCTGGCCACGCACGGGGTCAGGCACGCCGATCACGCCTACGTCCGCGACAGCAGGATGCGTGGCCAGCGTCATCTCGATTTCCTCCGGCCCGATGCGGTAGGCCGAGCTCTTGATGATGTCATCCTCGCGGGAGACGAACCAGAAGTAGCCTTCTGGGTCGGCATACACGAAGTCCCCGGCGCGGTTCCAACCGTCTGGGGTGACGGCGTGCTTCTGTTTGTCATCGTCGCGCCAATAGAGTGTGCCGGTCGGCCCACGAGCCAGGAACCGGCCGATCTCGCCCGGCGCCGCTTCCTTGCCGTCCTCGTTCACCGCCTTGATTTCGTATCCCGGCACAGCCTGGCCAAACGAGCCCGGTTTGGCGTGCTCCTTGACCACATTCGAGGCGAAAACGTACATCATCTCGGTCGTGCCCAAGCCCTCGAAGATCTCCAGGCCAAACTTTTCTTTCCAGGCGTGGTAGGTCGCCGCAGTCAGGCTCTCGCCGCCGCCCGTGCAGACACGCAGGCTGCTCAGGTCGTATTTCTTCTCGGCGCCGGGCAGCTGCAGCATCTTGCGGTAGGCGGTGGGCGCCAGCGAGAGCACGGTGATGCGATGTTTCTGGATGGTCTCGAACATCTTTTCCGGATCAAACTTGGGGATGAGCGAGGCGGCCGCACCGAAGCGGAAGGGGATCGTGGTAAACGTCGAATAGCCCGCGCCGAAAGCAAGTGGCGCCGAACCGCCGACGATGTCGTTCTCGGTGACCTTCCAGCCATACTTGCCAAAGGAGTCCGGAACGATCAGCGTCTCCTCGACCAGGTGAGCGGTGCCCTTGGGCCGGCCGGTTGTTCCGGAGGTATAGAGCAGCACGGCCACATCTTCACGCCCCCGGCGCACCGGGGCGAGCGTCGGCCCGCCGGATTGCACCAGATCGCCGTAGAGCAGGTAACCCTTGGACTTGAGTTCCGCCGGGTCGCCGCCCACGACAATGATGTGCTTGACGGTTTTCAGATTCTCGCGCGCGGCTTCGAGTTCAGCCAGGATTGCGGCATGGACAATGATCGCCACGGCCTCAGCGTCATTAGCGACGTGAGCGATCTCGGCGCGGGAGAACAGCGGCGAAATGGGGGTGAAGACCGCCCCCAGCTTGAGTACGGCAAAGTTGGCGACCAACGCCGGCGGGATGCTGGGGGTCCGCAAAAGAACCCGGTCGCCTTCGCCAATGCCCAACCCCCGCAAAGCGTTCCCGAATTTATTGGCCTGGGCGAGGAGCTGGGCATAGGTGATGCGCTGGTCTTCGAAGAGCACCGCGACGCGATCACCTCGACCGGCCGCAACAGGCTTTTCGAGCAATTCCTCGGTGGGGTTGAAGCGGTCTGGATAGGTGGCAAATTCCGGCAGCTTGTAGATCCGCGTCGGCCATAGGTCGCGCGGCGGCAAGTGGTCGGCCATGTGAGCCTCGTCAGCGTCCGGCCAGTTTGGTGGCCCCTTCAGACTGGCCACCCTCGGCCAGAAGATCTTCCAAGGCTTGCTCAACTCGGATCAGGCCTCGCTTTGCGTCACTGCGAGGGAAGGCTACCGAGGGGTAGCGGTCGCCCTCGAAGACAAGCAGCGCCGGGACGGTAGTGCCAAAATCGTCCACCAGCGCTCCCTTGGCACCGAACACCGGGCGCACGGTCGCGTCCGGTCCACTGACGGACTTGTGGTAAATGGGGAAGCGGTCTTTCACCCCGGCCACGTCGATCGCCTTGCAGTCCACGTTGCGGGATTGCAATTGTTTCACGAGTTGCAGCGCGCGGGAATTATCGCAAGGAAAAAGCTCGCCGGGCTTCTGGGTGCTGCTGTAATAGAATTCCACGCGCTTGGCACCCTTGGCGCCGGCGGCGGCCGCCGCCGCCACCTTCACGGTCGTCGGGTCCGGCGGGGCGTACACCTTCCCGCTGTCCTCGAAGACTTCACACTCTGTCCAGCCTTGCAGTGTGACGGACAACGAGAAAGGCCATTCGCGCTTGAAACATTGTCCCAGGTAGGCTCTCTGAAGGACGGGGTCGAGTGCCGGCCGCAGATGCTTACAGCGGACACACAGGCAATCAGCGTTATAGTGGGCCATAACAGCCTCCAGTTCGCGATTTATGACTTCGGCTACTTCCCCTGAACCATGGCCCGCGGCCGGCTGCCGATGAGGTCTTCCTTTTTGAGTGGACGACCACTGACGGCCCTGCCGCGGACGTTGCGTTCAATGGGGATGGGGCGACAGACCGCATCTTTGCGCGCGCGCGGCGCCGAGCGCGTCACCCCGGACCCGGCGATAGGTTTGTAGTCGGGTGTCTCAGCAAAACCGGGCAGCAGGTCAGCTGTGCCGTCGGCCGCTTCCGGCCCAGCCACGCAAGCGCCAGACGAGGTCGTGATCTGCCAGATCTTGCCGCAACCGGCGCACTTGGTCTTGCCCTTGAAGTTCCAGAAAGGATACGGATCGAGAAAATTCTTCACCTTGCAACTAGGGCATGTGAGCAGCATAGTTATCTCCGTTCAGATGCACTCCTGTTCTTCGAGCCGCCGGAGCTCTTCCGAACTCAACCCGGCCAGTTTGCCCAGGATGTACTCGTTGTCCGCGCCCACCGGCTTGAACGCCCATTTGAGACGCGGGGGTGTATCGGACATTTTGTAAGCGGGGCCCTGGTGCAGGAGATCGCCGAAAGTGGGGTCGTCCAGCCAGCGGACCGCCCCGCGCTCCTTCCAGTGAGGATGGTTGGCCACCTCTTTGGCGTTCCAAACCGGCTGGTTGTTGATGTTGGCTTTGTCTAGGACGGCGGCAACTTGTTCTTTGGTCTTATCGGCCGCCCACTTCTCCAGCCACGGATAGATATCCATCTGGCTTTGGGCCTTGACCCGAGCGTCGTGCTTGGGATACTTCTCCGCCATTTTGCCGTCACCGACGACTTTACACAGGCGGGCGAAGTCTTCGTCCGAGTAAGCGCTGATGAGGATGTAACCTTCTTCCTTCTCCTGGGGATTCTCGGACTCCGGATAGGAGGATTTACCGCACTTGATAATGCCGTGCACAGACAACTGGGTATCCCAGTTGCCCCAACGCTCCCGGGTGATGCCGTGGCGACCGTACAGCGGCAAGGCGTATTCCAGTTGGCGGGTGACCCCGTGCACCTGCGAGTACTCGGTAAACGTGCCCTCGCCGGAGATTTTGTCCCGCCAGTAGAGCGCGGCCAGGATCTGCACCGCGCCCATCATGCCGCCCCAATAATCGGCCAGCCAGATGGTGTGCTTAGAGGGCGAGCCACCGAGAAACTCCTGTTTGCCGGTCATCCCGAAGTTACCGCCCTGCGACTGGCCGAGGATGTCGTAGGAAGCGCGCACGCGTCCCGGCCCCCACCCCCCGAAGCCGCCCAACCAGCAATAAACCAGCCGCGGGTTGATCTGCTTCAGTTGGCGGTAGCCGATGCCCCAGCGGTCGAATGTCCCGGGGCGATAGTTTTCCACCATCACATCCGCTTTGGCGGCCAACTTCTTGACGATCGCCTGGCCTTCGGGCTTGTGGAAGTCCACGGAAATAAAGTACTCGTTCGGGTTGGCACCGAGAAACCCCAGGCCAGTACCCCGCTCCGGCACCCAGCGCGAGAGCGGGTACAGGAACGGCTCGTTGAAGGGCGTGGTATGGCGCATGGCCTCGCCGCGCCGGGGCGCTTCGATCTTGATGACCTCGGCGCCGAGTTCGGCCATGTACGAGGCGCAGGATGGGCCAAGGATGTACTGCGTGCAGGAAAGGACGCGGTACCCCTTCAGCGCCTCGGGCTTGGAGAACTCCTTCTTGGGGTCGAAGGTGTTCTTACAGAATTCTTCAAAGGATTGCGCTTGTGTTGTTCCTGTTTCCCTGGCCATCACAATTCCTCCTATTCTTCTTTGTGCGTAACACCCGCCTTGCTCAACCGCTCGAAGTCTTCCCGTGTGAAGCCGAGCAGCCGGCGGTACACATCTTCGTTGTCGTAGCCAGTCGGGCGGCCCAACCACTTGAGCCGGCCGGGAGTCTTATGTTGCAAGAAAGGAGTGGTGCCGTAGAGGATCTTGCCGTAGTGCGAGGAATCGTACTCGGCGACGTGGCCGCGGTACTTGAAGTGCGGGTACTCGGCCACCTCGTTCACGTAGAGCACACCGCCCGAGGCCACCTGCTGCTTCGAGAGCTTACGCTCGGCCTCGGAGCGGGAGTTGTCCTTCAGCCACTCGCCCAGCATCGTGTAGGTCTTGACCTGCTGGTCGTGCGCCAAACGGTCCGCGACCTCCCGCAAGTGCGGATCGCCGAGGATGTCCTCCTCGACCTGCGGGTACTCATCGCCAACCGTGCGCCAAATGCGGTACCACAGCCGGTCGTGGCCCCCGCCGACCATCATGAAGCCGTCTTTACAGGGATTGACGGCGTAGATGTTGATGGCCAGATCCCAATTCCCGTAACGCGGACGAATGCTGCCGTCCATCGAGTACCAGGCCCAACTGTAGTCCAAGATGCGGATGATGGCCTCGGCCGAGGTGGCTTCGACAAACTGGCCATGGCCAGAAACATTTTCCCGGTATACCACCGCGGCAAGGATCCCCATGGCCGCCGACGTCCCGCCCACATGATCGGCCATCCACAAGGCGGAGCGGGTGGGCTGCCCGCCGAATTCCTTCGGATCGCCCGTGCCGTGCACAAAGCCGCAGGAAGCTTGAGCTGTGGGCTCGACCATCCCCGGCTTGTCTTTCAGCGGGCCCCATTGGCCGCGCTGACCCACCCAACAGTAGATCAACCGCGGATTGAGTTCGCGCAGTTGGCGATAGCCGATGCCCCAACTGTCCCATTGACCCGGAGGGCCATTCTCAATCAACACGTCGGACTGGACCGCCAACTTTTTGAGGATCTCGCGGCCTTCCTCGGTTTCCAGGTTGAGCGTAATCGAGAGCTTGTTCCGCATCTCGTGCAGGAATTGGCCGCCGACCTCCTCGCCCGTTTCCTTGTCTTTGAACATGTAATCCCGCCGACCGAAGGGAGTGAGCCGGCGCAGCGGGTCTCCGCCCGGCGGCTCGATTTGGATGACCTCAGCGCCTAATTCGGCCAACTGTGAGGAGCACCAGTGGCCGATCATCATGCGCGTCGAGCAATCGAGCACGCGCAGGCGAGCCAGCGCCTCTGGCTTTTCGAAGTTGTGTTCTTGGCGGAGGATGGATTCCAGAAACAGCGGATAATCTTTGGCTTGATCGCTCAGCCCGGTATACACCTCATCCGGGCTCAGGATGGGGATGGCCGGCCACGGGGCGACTTTGGGGGTAGCCATTTCTATGCCTCCTTTGGGCGCCGGACTCTACCCATTTTGTTCCTTTTTGGTCAGGTCCGACCTGCGGGGACACCTGGCGGACACACAGGGCGTATAAGCCCGGCAGTGAAACTTGTCAAGCTGTTTTTTTAGGTCGGACAGGTCCGGGACCGGGGCGGGTTCCTGCCAGACCAGAGATGGACGATCCGCAAGTAGATCCTGCAAGTCTGCGTTGTTCGAACCACAATTCCCGGGTTGCGACTATGTTGCAGAAACCCTGCACGGGCTGGGTAGAGCCGAAGTTGCCGGCCAGATCCCCCAACCGAAATCGAACGCCGGCAGGGCTGCAATTGGGGCGCGTATTGTCCAAGCCGGGACGGATAAAGTTCCCGTCCAGGTTGACATCCAGCTGGTTTCTCAGTGCGTGCTACTCGCTGCGCGCCTTACTGCCGGGAGATCACCGCTTGACGGGAGAAAACTTGACGGGAGAAAACGCCTGGGCCCGAGACCCACCAATCTGTCTTTACTGGAGGAGAATCCTGCCACCCGGAGTTTTGGCCGAAGCGGGGTCGGCTCGGCCGCAAAGAAGATGACGACCGACCCGACCCGGGCTCCCGCCATTCCAACAGCCTCGATCCGACTAGGCTGCCCGCGTCTCCGGCGCCTTGGGACGCCTCGCTGTGAGCTCGGCGAGCAGTGCGACCAACGCCAGGACGGCCGCCGTGTAGAAAGCGGCTTTATAGTTGTGGTACTTATCAAACAGCTTGCCGCCGATGATCGGTCCGATGACCCCGGCCACACCCCATGCCGTGAACAGCATGCCGTAGTTCAGGCCCGCGTTCTTGGTACCCCAGAAGTCGGAGGTGGTGGAGGCGTTCACGGAGAGCTGGGTGCCGTAGCACCAGTACACCGCGAACGCAACAATGTACAACAGGGCGACATTCGCGCCCACGGCGTACAACACGGGCATCGCAATTGCCGAGATTGCAATCATCAACCGCAAGACGTTGAGTCGGCCGAGAGCGTCGGACATCCAGCCAGAGAGAATCCGTCCTGATGCGTTCCCCAGAGCCCCGACGATGAAAAGTGTGGAACCAACTGCCGCAACGATCTTCTGGCTGGTCGCGAACGGGGCCAATTGGCTGATCACCATGAGGCCCGCCGAAGTCCCGAGAGCGTAGGCGATCCACATGAAGTAGAACGCGGAGGTGCCCAGGACCTCGCCCGGAGCGAACTCATAGGTGGTCGCCGCGGCCTTGGCGGCCGGTGCCGGCGTCCATCCTGCTGGTCTGTAACCCGCTGGCGGGTTTTTCAGCAGGAACGACCCGATCATGGTCATGACCAGGAAGATGCCTCCCAGGATCTGGAAGGTCGTTCGCCACCCGTACGTGGGGATCAGCCACTTCAAGGCCAGCGGCGCTAGAATGGCCGACCCGCCGCCGTAGCCCGCCACGGCGAGCCCGACAGCCAAGCCCCGCTTATCGGGGAACCACTTGGCCATCACCGGAATCGGCGTGGCATAGCCGAAGCCGTTTCCGATCCCGCCCAGCACGCCAAAGCAAATGTACAGGTAGGTCAGGCTGGAGGTGTAGGCGCAAAGGAAGAAGCCGATGCTGACCAGCAAGCCGCCAGTGACCGAGATCCGGAAAGGCCCGAGTTTATCCTGGAGCCGCCCGGCGATGATGAACGCGATTGCAAACACGACCACCGCGATGGTAAACGTCCAGGTGGTTTGTGCCCGCTTCCACCCGAACTCCTTCTCAAGCGGAGCCACGAAGACGCTCCAGGCATACAGGGAACCGAGAGCCAGGTTCATGGACAGCCCGCCCACTACTCGCCACCAGCGACTGATAGTGGCCGACGGATCAGTAGGAGCCATGATCAATCCTCCTTTTTAGCCCGTGTGGCAGTCGGAATGCCAATCCGCCGTCCACGCGGTTCTGCGTAGTCTTGCTTCTGACCGGAATCATTGCCCTTTGGTAAGTGCCCGCCAGCGGAGCGGCCCCGGGGGCCGCTCCGCTGGATATTGCTTGAGAAATTCAGGCCCACTTAGAACGTAAAGATGGTCCCAATTTCCGTGCGGTTGTCATGCACTTCGCGGGACGGATTGCCCCGATAGAGCGGCAGAGCAATCGGGGTGGCCCCGTTGAAGCCCGTCAGCGCCCGCGTCCGATAGAGAGACTGCTCGATGGCGAAGGTAACCCAGGCGTTCAGCTTGTATTGCAGGGTCACGGCACCCAAATCGCTCTTGGCACGGCTGCCTCCTGAGCCCACAAAGCGCCGCAGGTCCCGCGCCCTGGCAAAGTCAATCCCGTAGTGCAGGTAGAGCGTCCAGCCATTGTTTCGGCCCTCGGGATTGGCGTTGAAGATGCGGGAAAGCGGGAGGCCCAGGTTGACGAATCCGCCCGAGGAACGAACCGGGCGTTGCGGAGCCACGGCCCCTTGTCCGGAGGGGCACGCCCCCGACACAAGGGGCACAAGGCAGCCGAAGACGACTGTCGAGGACCCGTCGATCGAAACTCCGTTCGCGGTGCTGTTCAAGCCGAATGTATCGTTGAATGTGGAGAAGAGTTGGCCGGCAAAGAAGAACCGCAGATCCGAACCGTTGTAGTACTTGGCGATCAGCGTGGCGTATCGGGTCGGTAGTTGCGCTTCCACGCTGTACCCGGCGCGGTTGTTCTCCACTTTCGCCCCGTTGGGAAAGTTCGGTTGGAAGACCGCGGGCACGGCCACCTTGGTGACGATCGCCGTGCGCTTGCCCTGCATGAAGCTGGCAATCAACTGTGCCGGAGCAACTCCCTTGGCCTTGTCGAGCTGGAACTGCGCGACAATCCGCCCCTGCACTTCCGGCCGCCCGGAATCGGTGCCCTGGCGCTCGCCGAAGCCAAGCTGGTTATCCACCAAGCTGGGCACGTTGCCGTAGGCCGGGAGGACAATGGCCACCTCAGGCTGCAATTTGAAGTTGAGCGAACCGCCGAAGTTGTGAGTGATCCCGAAGCGGGCCTGCGGGGCGCGTTCATAGAGGGTGCCAAACGCGATGCCCAGCCCGGTGGTCTCCAGCAAACTCGGCAAAGTGGACGAGCCAAACGGCGTCCAGTCCTGGCCGAAGAGCGCGGAGACAGTGGTGGTGTCGCTCGCGGCGTAATCCAACCGCGCCCATGCTAACCGGACCGAGGCCATGCTGGACCGGATGGCGGAGATGCTTCGGTTGTTTGCCCGGCTGAAGTTGCCTTCGAAGTCGAATTCGAGGCGGCCCGTGATCGCCAGTTTAGGTGAAGGATCAACCCACTCGAAGTTGCTGCCGATGCGCAATGCGCGGGCCTTGATGTGGAAGGCGTGGCCGGAGTCCGGCCCGGTATCGCCCAGGAATCCGGGCAGCGGGAAGTCGTTGCCCCCCGGGGACGAGGAGTCGTACACGATGCTGGTCTTGAAGAACCCGTAGGGTTTCAGCTTGACGGGCCCAAGTTTGATGTCCGGGACCAGTCCTTCCCGTTTTGGAGGATCCACGGGAAAGACCCGGATGGGAGCGACCGCGGCGATTATCGCGGGCGCCTTCGCCTGCGGCGCGGGCGCCGGAACAGTGCCGAGCGAGCCCACCGCCGCGGGGTCACTGGTGCGCAAGACCGCAGACACCAGGCGAGGGCCACCGCTGCCCTGCGTTCCGGCCGGCACCACCGTACCGACCGTTTGGTTGTAGTCCTCCTGGGTGATCAATCCCTTGGATAGGAGCAACCGAGCGAGCCGCTGCTCGGATTCGATGGCCGACCCGGCCTGGCCGATCATGGCGGCTTCCTCTTCGGTGAGGATGCCTTTCGACTGGAGCAGTCGAACCAATGGATTGGCCGCGGGCTTGCTATTCGTCTGCTGCTGCGCCACAACCGTGCCCGCGAGCGCAAGAACCACAAACGCCGCAAGCGCAAGATGCAGCACCCTTCTTTGCAGAATTCCCTTCATGTCAGCAACCTCCCATGTGTGAGTGTTTGGCGTGGTTTTCCATTCAGTTGTAGGGCGTAGCCATTGACCCCGGGAAATGAGCAGGTTGATACTCGTGCCGGGACCAATTGTCAAGCAAACATTTGCCCGGCAGGCGGGGCTGGGAGGAGTCCCCACCTTGGCATCTGGTTGCTGGCCTCTGCACCAGCTCTGCGGCCTAACTCTGGCACGCGGGGCCTGCGGATACCTCCGGCCGTTATCGGGTTCTTAGCTTGGCCGACGGCCAAACTTCCTTGCTTGCTGCCGCGCTGAACTTGATCGCCAACACCGCGCCGGCAGCCTGGGGCGCTATTGGCACACCGGTGCACACCCTCGCGGCGGTCACGGCGCTGCCGGAATCCGACCTGAACGCGATGATCGGCCGCATCCTGCCGATTACCGCCATCATCGTGCCCTTCTGGCTGGTGCGGGCCATGGTGGGCTGGAAGGACAACTTCGAGGCCTTGCCTGCCATCCGGGGGGTCGGCGTTTCGTTCGCGATCACGCAGTTCCTGTGGGCCAACTACGTGGACAGCAACCTGGTGGACATCGCCAGCGGCGTAATGGGTAAGATGGTGGACGCACAGTCCATTGTCGTCGCCACTTCCGCCACAAACCAGGTCGGAAACGAGGGCCTCATCTTCCGGTTCGCGGAGCTGCGCGGCATTGTGGGCGAGGAATCCGAGCACGGGGACTTGTTGGGCAGTTCGAGCTGTGGCCTCCGGCCCTGCTCAAGGGGAGTTCCGGCGAAGAGCTCTGAGCTGACACATAGGGACGTGAGAGCCTAGCCTTGGTTCGGAGTGGGAGATGCTGCCGGCCCGGACTGGTGGAGCTTGCTACCGAGGTAACGTTTACGACTTGCAGCCCGCTCTAAGCATTGCTCTTCGTCCAATCCTTCACGCGATCGAGGCTGCGAAGGAAGGGCTTTAAACCAATCCAGAGAAGCAAGGCTGCTCCGAGGTGTGCCAAGGTGCCTACGACGAGCAAGGAGTAGTTCACCGCATTGTCATCACGGAAGACATAGTCCGTCAGGACTGCCACCGCGGTAGGCCCGAGGCCAAGACCGATCAGGTTGATCACGAAGAGGTAGAGCGCCGAGGCCTGGCCACGCATGACGTTGGGCATCATCTCCTGGATCGCCGCGGCGGCCACACCCACAGGCAGGCTGGTCAGAAAAATCGTGAGAATCAGCATCGCGGCGGCCGAATTCCCAGTGGGCATCAGGGGATAGAGGATGCCCGCTGGCAGCCACGCCAAGGCCCCGATCAACCCGACACGCATATTGGAATCGTGAAAGCCGCGTCGCGCCAGCCAGTCCGCCAGTCTGCCGCCGATTATGATTCCAATCGTCCCAAAGACGCATACGATCGTGCCGTAAACAACGCCCGCCCGGGAGCCGGTCCAGCCATATTTTCGGATCAGAAAAGTGGGAATCCAGGCGGAGGTGCCATAGCCTGAGAGAGCCAGCAAGGCAAAGCCAAGATTGTGGCAGAGAAGAGTCGCGCGGTTCTGGCCGATGTAGGTAAGGACTTCGCCCATGGACGCTCTGGCAAGGGTGGCCGTTCCGTCGGCAGCCTTCATCATTCGGGCGCCTTTCCGTGTCGGCTCTTTCACCGTATACATGAGAAGAGCAAGTAAAGCCCCGGGAAGCCCCACAACGAAGAAAATCAGTTGCCACGGGCGCACTGCACCCACGAGCGGTAGGACCCAGTTCCCTTTGGCGGAAGCGAATCCGACGACCAGCCCGCCGAGGACGAAAGCAAGGCCCGACCCGATGTAGTAGGCCATGGAGTAGATGCTGATCGCTGTGGCGCGCTGCTCTTTGGGGAAGTAGTCGGAGATCAGAGAATAAGCCGACGGTGAGAGCGCGGCCTCGCCGACGCCCACGCCCATCCGCAGCAGGAGAAAATGCCAGAACTGCCTGGCCACTCCGCACCCGGCCGTCAACAGGCTCCATAGCACCATGCCCACCGCGATGATGGTGCGGCGGCTCTTGGAATCGGCAAGGCGCCCGAGAGGAAAGCCAAAGAACGCATAGAAGATCGCGAAGCTGAAGCCCATCAGCAGGCTCATTTGTGTGTCACTGATGCCGAGGTCTCGCCGGATGGGTCGTACCAGCAAATTCAGAATCTGCCGATCAACGAAGGCAAAGACATAAGCGAGGGTCAGCACGCCGACCACGTACCAGGCGTAGCCAGCCCGCGGGTAGGACTCCTTCACGAGAACAGGCGACTCTGCCGAAGCCAAGTCCTGGGGTGCGGACAAAGCGTCCTCCTGGCTCTCATTCAACGCCGCCCACGCAGTGGGCGCTTCTCATTCTCACAGGCGACTGCGGAGTCTCGTGCTGAAGATGAGCGCGCGCGGACGAACGACGGAACCAAGCGGACACCGGTGAGCGCCAAATCGTGCGCCCGTTCCAGGCCACCCGGAGAGGGGAGCCACGTCGGTCTGAAGCCTGGTCTCTGCGGCCGGCTCCATGCACAGCAAACCCACGCCCGCAACAAGCTTCGCGACAGCGCGATAGTGGCCCAGGCTCCTACAACTCTTGGAGCAGGAATCCGCCACTCGCCGGCCATGTTAGACTGCGCTCACAGGCAAGTCAACGCGTACCGGACGAATTGAGATTCGATTGCTGCCATTCCAGCGGGGTCTTAGTGCTTGCTCTACCGGCTTCGGTTCGTCCAGGAGGTTTCAGCGGAAGAGCTTGTAGGCAAGCTATAGGAGGCGCGTAGGGAGACGCCTTTGCCGGAGACCCAGTGCAGCAGCAACAACTGCCGAGATGCCGCAATGTACCCGAACGGTGGCGTTCCGGCAGGCATCCACCGCTCCCGGCGGGCGGACTTGTCGGCCCCCAAGCGCTCCAACTGGAGACCTCAGCAAAACCCTGTAGGCTCCGCCGGAACAGCGAAGAAACGCAGCTACGCCGCTCTTCCCTTCGCGATCTTGTGCGTCGTGGAGGACTCCACGGCGTACATATGAACCTTCGGGGCGGTGTGGACCTCATGCTGAATCATCTCGCGGATTTCTGCATAGTGCTCGACGCTGTACCGCTCAGCGTCCTCTTTCGTTTTCCAAAAGCTCAAGGCAAGAACCCGGTCGGCTTCGGTGTCTGATATCAGCACGATTTCATCTACAAACCCCGGTTGGGCTTTCAAGATGGTCAGGACTCTCTCGTGAATCGTGTGACAGAGTTCCTTTGCTTTTCCCGGTTTCGTTTTGATCTCCACGACTCGTGTGAACATGAGATGGGTTCCTTTCAATAGTAGCAGGCGTTCGCTGAACCCGCAGAAGAAGAACCTCGCGAGCTGCGGTGGCGGGACCGCCGCCATTCACTCACTACGCTACACCGGGCGCAGCGCGAGGTCAATTCTCGGCAGTTGCTGGAAAACGAACAATCAACGGCGCGCCCCAGGCTAGGCGATTGACCACCGGCAACGCGCACGGATACAATCTGGCAGGGTTTGCACGATGGAAAACATCGCTCCGAAGACGACACTCATTGACGTCGAGTACCTCGGCAATTCCAAGGTTATTGCCGCGTGCCTCCTCGAGGGCGACGGGCAAAAGGCGGTTGTTGATCCCGGCCCAACCTCGGCAGTGGCTACGCTCCGAAGCAAGCTTGACCAACTGGGCATCGGGGTCGCGGGCCTCGACACGATTCTGCTGACCCACATTCATCTGGACCACGCCGGCGCCACGGGAACCCTGGTTCGGGAAAACCCTCGGATCCGCGTCTACGTGCACGAGCGAGGCGCGCCGCACATGGTCAATCCGGCACGGCTTCTGGAGAGCGCGCAACGCCTCTATGGCGCCGAGATGGAGCGGCTCTGGGGCGAGTTCCTGCCTGTCCCTGCGGGGAATGTTTGCGCGCTGGCCGGAGGCGAACTCCTGAGTCTCGGCAGCCGCCAGTTGGAGGTTGTCTACACCCCTGGGCATGCCTCTCACCATGTGAGCTACTTTGACGGCGCCACGGGACTGGCCTTCGTCGGCGACACTTCAGGCATCCGCATCGCAAATACGCAGACGATCTTGCCCATCACTCCGCCTCCCGACATCAACCTTGACAGTTGGGCAAAAAGCCTCGAACTGATTCAAGCCCGTCGGCCGGAGCGGCTTTTCCTCACCCATTTCGGTCCTGGCGACCGCCCAGTGGAACACTTGGCGGAGTTGCGGGAAAGGCTGGAGGAGTGGAGCATTGCGGTGCGCGAGTCGCTAAAGGATGGTGAGAACGACGCCGAACGCGCGGCGCAATTCGCGCAACAAACCACCACGAAATTGATGCGCCACCTTTCCGAGCGCGACGCCAAACGCTACGCACGTGGCGCGGCGTTTGAGCTGTGCTGGTATGGGCTGGCGAGGTACTGGCGCAAGCGCGGCGTCAGCTAGGATGCGGTTCAACCTTGTCGTTCCCAGTGCAGCGGATCCTCTCTCGTCCGGATGGGCCCATTCTCACGGCGACTTCAGGAACAGGTCTCGCGCTGTTCTCACGAACTATTTGACCAGCGGGAACAGTCGCGCCGCGTTGTCATACAGGATCTTGCGCCGAGCCTCTTCCGTCAACGGCAGTGCTAGGAATCCTTTGATGTTTTCGCGGATATCCCGTACACCGGGCCCAGGCCAATCAGTGCCGAAGAGCACCTTGTCCGCGATTTCCTCCAGGCGCGGAAAATACTCCAGCAGCCGTTGCGGCGGAATACCGGAAATATCCATGTACATGTTCTTGTGCCGGCGAACGAGAAAGACTGCCTCCTTCATCCACAGCGGCCGGCCACCGTGGGCCAGAATCACCACCAAGCGGGGATAATCCACCGAAACGTCGTCGGCCAGCAGGGGCCGGGCGTAGAGATTGCGCGCACCCGGAAAAACCGATGTGCCCGTGTGAATCATCACCGGAAGGCCGATGGCTTGGGCGCGCTCGTACATGGCGGCGACCGGTCCCAAGCCGTAGCGGTAGGCGTTGGGCGAAAAACCCTGGTGCGAGGGATGGACCTTCAGCCCGCGAATGCCGATTTTCGCCAGACGGTCCACCTCGGCCCCTGCATCGAGGACGTACCCTGGATGAATCGAGCCGAAGGCGATCAGACGATCGGGCGCGACCGAACAGTACTGGGCAATCCAGTCATTCACCTCCGGCGGAATGCCGATCACGTCGGGGCTGACGGAGTTGATCAGCCCGGCGCGCTCGATGCCGGCCTCATCGAGAAACTTTAGGAAGTCAGCGGGATTGGTGGAAAATCTCTCCAGCTCGGCGAAGTCGGGGCGGCTTCGCTTCATCAGCTCCAGCGGCGCCGGCTTGAGCATGTCTGAGCGCAGAACGTGGAGGTGAATATCGATGATCGGGGTCACTAGGGTGTAGTCCAGTGGCCGCAAGGCCTAGGAGATTCGAGTTCTCTGTTGCTCACCAACAACTTAGCGAGAATTAAGATTTCTGGCTACTCCAATTGTGACGCAGTTTGTGAGTCAGTTGTTCTGAGGTGATCCGTCCTTGTTAGGCGGGACTTCCCTAATCCTTACGTCTCACTCGTCATTTGTCATTTGATTTGTCGTGGTGCCCGGGGTGGGAGTCGAACCCACACGCCCTATTCGGGCAAGGGATTTTAAGTCCCCCGCGTATGCCATTCCGCCACCCGGGCACAGCTCAGAGTCGTTAGGTTAGCACGACAACAGAAGCCGCTGCACCCGATCGTACGGGCCCCGCCCGCGGAATGCAGGCCACTGCAGACTCGGAAGCAACGAAACTGCGGCTCTCGATGAATCGGGCGTAGATGCGACTATTCGACCAGTTGAAGATTGAGCGCGATGCGCACGCCGTTCACCAGGACAATACTTTGATTGATCAGGTCCTGGTTGGTGATTTCGGCGTCGGTGAATCGGCGGAGAGGTTTCAGGGGAAAGATGAACTCGAGCGCTTCGGAAGACGGCTTAGGCTGTCCGGAAAGCTGGTTCACCAGAGTGACGTCCAGGCCGCTGAGTTCAGCTCCGGCAGGAAGCTTTTCTAGCAGGGCCTTGAGCTGCGGCGCGAGGAAGAGATCAAAGCTCTGTGCCGCGCGCTTGTAGATCGAACTGCTGTCTTTTTCAAAGCGCAGGGGATTTCGGATTGTGACCTGTAAAACGACCTGGTCCCGAACGATCACGAACGAAGGCGGCGCATAATCCACGAACTGAAACTTCGCTACACCTTCTTTCGCCAGCGCATCAAGTTGCGACTGAAATTTGGCCTGAAGGCGTTCCGCGTCTGCCGGCGTAGCCGCCGGCGCGGGCGCGGCATCCGGCCGCTCCGTCCCAGAGGGGAGATTCGAGCCGGGCGCGGAAGCCGCGCCGGTCTGGGCCCCGAGTTTCCGCAGGCCCGGTGACACGTCCGAGGTGATTCTCGACAACCGTGTCCCCGCCGCAGAAGAGGCGGGTGCGGGCTGCGACGAGGCTGATCTGCCCAGCGCTTCCAGGTTCAACGGGTCTTTCTCGCCTAGCGCGAGGCCATACTCCTGGCCGTTCAGATAGACTTCCGAGCGATTCAGAATCTCTTGCTGGTCGTTCACGCTGACCGACTTCTCGAGGCCAAACGCATCCGCGCGCTCGAAGACCACGACCAGAATCTCCTTACCCTCGAAGTCGGAAGTGCGGGCCTTCCGTCGGACGTGGTGGGAGATCTCGAACCCCACCGCATCGCAGTTTACGTCCGCGGGGATGATCTTCGTGACGTGTTGCAGAAGGGGGATGACGACGTCCCGAAACGTCCGGCTGGCACGCTGGTTCTGGGTGAGCAGGTCGGCGTCGTACGCCGCGTTGTAGTTTCCAGTGATTTTCAGCACCACCTGCTCGTGGAATCTGACGAACTCCACTCCCCGGGAGTCCATCTCGGTCTGTTTCTGGGGGTCCAGACCCACGTAGCGGCCCAGGGCAAACGAGAAAGGAAACTTTGTCGCGGCGATCGCGCGATTGAGCGCGATGAGCTGAGGGAAATAGGCCTGCTCGGCCGCCTTGAGTTGCGGATTGAGGATTTCAGCGGGATTCACTTGCGCAAAACCCGCCACGGCTTCGAGCAGCAGCGTCCCGCAAACCAACCCACCCAGTAGGGCGGAACGCATGTGGCGGATTACAAACAACAAGTAGCCGCCTGGATTCATGGCCACGCTATTTCGTCGAGTATTGGGGGCCGGGCCGCGCGGGAGCAGCGTAGGGCGGCTGCGCAATGGCGCGAGTGAAGGCGATGATGGCACGAATCTCATCCTGAGTGAGGTCGCGACCCGCAGGCGGCATCATAGCAGACTTCCCCAGCGCGCTGCCGCCGAGGGCGATGAGATTTTGCAGGTATTCATCGCTCAGTCCGTTCAACTTGGCCCCGTCGTTCATCAAGGAAGGTGCGGGAGTCAGGTTGTTCCGATTGGAAGGTCCGGCGGGCGTGGAATCCGCATGGCACCAGACGCAGCGATCGTAGAACAGCCGCTTGCCCTGCGCCTGCTGATAGTTGAGGGGAATGATGCGCTGCGGGTCGTTCCAGTCCGGCTCCACATCGTAGGCTTTCCGCAGCGGGTCGCTGGGAAGGGCTTTGCCGTGACTGCGGCAACCCGGGATGCCTGCGAGCGCGGCCAGCAGCAGGACAAGAGGAAGGCGCGCGTTCATCGGCCTGCTCCTTCTCCCTCGGCCGCGCGCCCCGGCGCCGATCGGCTTTGTCGCAGGGTCAACAAGTAGGCGGTCAAAGCCTTGATTTCATCGTCGGTGAAGGCGCGCCGCGGCTCGATGGTTCCCGGCACCAGAGCCCGCGGGTTTTTCAGCCAGGCTTCAATCCATGCCGGAGTCATCCAGTTCCCCACGTTGTTCAAGTTGGGTCCGACGTAGCCGCCGCCAGACCCGATGGTGTGGCACGACTGGCACTGGTACTTTACCTCGTAGAGCTGTTTGCCCTTCGACGCCAGTTCCAGCGTGAACTGCTTCGAATCCACGCTGCTGAGGTTCACCGTTGGATTCTGGAGGACCATGCTGATGTAGTCGGCCAGGATGGAAGCCTCTCGGTCACTCATATTGAACTGCGGCATGCGCAGGATGAGCGTTGGGCGGAGAGTCTGCGGGTTCTTGAGGAAGTCAATGAGCCACTGGCGCTGTGCCCGGCTGCCTTCGAAGGAGAGATCCGGGGCCAAGTCGCCGCCGTATCCGTTGAAGCGATGGCAGACATAGCATTTGTAGCGCTCATAGACCTCGCCAAATGCCCCGGCCGAACGATACTCCGCCTGCGTGCGCGGCACGGTCAGGCGTTCCATCCCGCTGGTCGCCGGCGCTCCGGTCATGCTCAGCAGCGCCGTCGTGATGGCGTCCAGATCCGAAGGCTTTAAATGATATTGCGGCATGCGGGCGGCCGGATTCACGGAATTGGGATCGGTGATCTTCGCCTGGACATAGGAAATCAAATCCCGGGGAATCTTCGATTGCCCGAACTCCAGTTGCGAAACGTTCTTGGCGCCCAGCCCGGAGAGGTCGGGCCCAAATTCCTTCTGCGCGGTGACGCCCAGGATGGCGTGGCAGCTCGCGCAACCCTTCTCCGAAAATACGCGTCGGCCGTACTGGATCTCCTCCAGAACTGGGGGGTCCAATTTCGGGACGCTGCTCAGCAGGTCGGAGTCGCTCAGCTTCGAGGTGATGTATGCGGCGACCTTATAGAGGTCCTCCTCTGACCATTCGTAGCGCGGCATCGTGCTATGCGGCAGGTAGGCCTGCGGATTGCGTAGCCACGCGATGAGCCAGTCTTGATTCACCTTGCTCCCGACCTTGGTAAGCTCGGGACCGATCTCTCCGCCAATCAATTTAGTTTCACCGGCACGGGTCACCGCCAGTGAATGGCACGTCGAGCAGAACATTTGGCGAAAGCGCACCTCACCTTGCTCCACAACGTCCGGCCGCTTCTCCCAAGCGGCGACCACCCGCGCGCTGAACTGGAACGGCGGCACCTGTTTGCTGCGAAGAGAGCTCAGGTACGCGGACAGGCCGCGGAGCTCCTTTTCGTTTAGGCGGAATTGCGGCATGCGGGGCTGCTCTTCGGTCTCATATCCGTTCACGGAGACGTTGCCGGAGCTGTCCACAACGGTGCGCGGCTCTTTCAACCACTTGTAGAGCCATTCGCGGCTCACTTTGGTTCCCACGTTGGTCAGGTCGGGACCCAGCATCACCGGGCGGTCCATGTCCTGCAGGCGATGACATCCCACGCAATTGAACTCTGCCAGAAGCCGGCGCCCGCGATTCAGCTTCGGTGTTTCAGGCAGATTGTTGCGGTGGCAGGAGCCGCAGGAGGCTTGGAGAAATCGTCCTGGCAGCAGCGGCTGTTCCCAGGCGAGGGTGGTTTCGTGCGCTTCGGCCGCTTCGGTGGCGGGGCCCTGGCCGCGGTGACACACCACGCATCCCCAGTCCTTCACCTGGTGGGGAATCGGTGGGTGGGCGCGGAAAGGTTGCGGTACGGACGCGTCCGCCAGGGTGGGCTGCGTGATTCCTTGATGGCAGACGACGCAGCGGTCTACCACGTTCATCTCCGGGATCCAAATCTGATCCAGATCGGCCCTGTAATCCGCCAACAGCCGCTTCGTGTCGGGCCGTGCCTGCGCAAGACGGACGTAGGACCGCTTGTACTGTTTCCATTCCTGGCGCAGGTCTTTCACGGGGGAAACCGCCAGAACGCCTACAAACACGACGCTGACCAGCGCGAACCAGAAGCGCATTCGCCTCGATGTCTTTCCCATCTCTTCAGGCGCCATGGGAGCTCCATGGCCAGACCCACGACCATCCCGGCCCTCGGAAGAACGTGCCCACCACCGTCAGAATCATGGCCACCGCAATGAACCAGGTCATCACCCACCAGGAGATGTGCCGGGTGCGTAGGTATTCCGGTACGCCCCGGTTCCCCGCCTCCAGGGAGTAGGAGTACAACAGCAAGCCGGCGATGGCGACCGTGGGCACGAGCACGGTCCAGGCTTGGAAGCCGGCCAGAAAAATCAGCAGGACGGCCAGCGCTGCGAGAACGACCCGCAGGCGTCGACCCCGGTTAGCCCCCCAGAGCGGCTCGCCGCGCACGTTGACGTTGAAATAGGGAATCACTACCAGAGCGAGGACCACCAACGTCGGGATGATGATGCCCGCCACGAGAGGCGGAAAATAGTGCAACAGTTCCTGCAGCCCCAGGAAGTACCACGGCGCCTTTGCGGGATTTGGCGTCAGCAGCGGGTTGGCCAATTGTTCGAGCGGGGCGTCCCAGACCAGCGAGAGGATGACCAGAGCCATCATCAAAACCATAAAGGCGATCGCCTCGCGCAACAGCAGGTGGGGGTAGCTCATCACCTGACCGCCCACCTCTCCAGTGACCTTGGCCGAGGTCTTCTTGGTAAGGAAAACAATGCGCTGCGGATTCTTCAGCGCGTTGGAGCCGAACCCGGTTTCGTGTTTATTCTTGTCGGCCATCTTCTTCTCGCACCGTCAGACCGCCATCTTTCTGAACCCGCCAGAAATGGACAGCGATGAGCGCAATCGCCAGCAAGGGCAACACCACGCAGTGCAGCACATAGAACCGCAGCAGGGCGTTTTCGCCTACCAGGTTTCCGCCCAGCAACAGAAAGCGGGTCTCCTTGCCCAGAACCGGCATCGCGGAAATGATGTTGGTGCCCACGGTGATGGCCCAGAACGCCAGTTGGTCCCAGGGCAGCAGGTAACCGGTGTAACTCAGGAACAGCGTGATCAGGAGCAGCAGAACACCCACCACCCAGTTGAACTCGTGCGGCGGCCGATATCCGCCGCGATAGAAAACATGGAACATGTGCCAGAACACCAGCAACACCATCGCCTGTGCCGCCAGCCGGTGCAGATTCCGTAGAAAAACGCCGTTGGCCACGACAAAGCGCAGGTCCTTCATGTCGCGATAGGCCTGGGGGACGGCCGGGTGATAGTAAAGCATCAGAAGCACGCCGGTGATGGTCAGAACCGCAAAGAGCAGAAAGGAAAACGACCCGAGATAATACGTCGCGCGGATGCGCAGGGATTTCTCCCGCGCCTTGACCGGCAGCATATGGAGAAAGAGATTCCCAAAGATGGCCAGGCTGCGCGTGCGGTTGGTGCGCGCCGGGCCGCGACGGAAGATGGATTTCCAAACGCTGGTTGCGCGTAGCCAATCGAGCGCGTGATCAAAGGATCGGGTGGCCACCGGCTTCCTCACACTCTCAGAATTTGCGAGGGCTTCACCGTCTCGAGCTTGTCCACCCGGAGTTCCCCATCCACGGTGAGCGTAATGGAGAAATGGGGGAGCGAGCGCGGCGCGGGCCCCTCGATCTTCGTACCGTCGGACTTGAACTTGCTCCCGTGACACGGACAGGCGATCTGCTCGGCTTCCGGCTTCCATTGCGTGATGCAGCCGAGGTGCGTGCACACGGCGGAAACGGCATAGAAACCTTCCATCGTCCGCACAATATAGACCTGCTGATCCTGGAGATAGGTGACCGAGTTGACCGGGAACAGGTCCGGGTTCCCCGCACGAAACGTCGTGGACGGCTCGAACAAGACATTCGGAGAGAGATACCGGTAGGTGACGACTGCTGCGCCCAGCCCGGCGACGCCCAGCGCCGCGAACGCCACCTCGTTGAAGAATTCGCGACGGTTGAGCCCCGCGTCCGCCTGCGGTCTTGGCGATTCTCCCTCGCTCGACGGTTTGTCGGGTTCGCTCATCTTCGCAGTTCGATCCTCTCCACAGGAACAAAGTCCGGATTGCGGTCGAACACCTCGAAGGCCTCCATCGTGATGGTATGCGCGGGGCACCGCTCGGCGCAGAGCCCGCAGCGAATGCAGATGGTTTCGTCCTTTACCATGACCGAGCCCTGGGCGGCTGGCAAATCATCGGCGGCAAGGTGTTGCAAGGTGTCTTGGTAGCCGGCCGCATCGGCGCGGAGGCGATCCATCGTCTCTTCGGAAAACTCAAACTGGCTTAGAGGCACAAGCTGCAGGCAATTTTCCGGGCACACATCCACGCAGCCGCCGCACAGGATGCACTCGGTGCCGTCGGCTTCGTTGCCTTCAAAGATCGTGTTGATCCAGCACTGCAAGCACCGCGAAGCCTCCCGCTGGGCCTCCGCCTCGGTGTAGCCGGTCTCCACTTCCGCGACGCCGGTGCGTCGCTCGAGCGGGATAACGGGCACGGTCAACCGCGAGTATTCGTCAAAACTTTCGGCCATCTGGTGGTGATCGAGAACAGTGATCTGCACATACCGTGGCTTGGGTTTCCACTCGGGGCCGCGGAGATAACGTTCAATGGCTTCCGCCGCCTTCTTGCCATCGGCCACCGCACTGATGATCAACCGCGGCCCGAAGGCAATGTCGCCCGCGGCGAAAACGCCGGGAGCAGTGGTCATCAGCGTTTCCGCGTCGATTTTCACCGTGCCCTGCCGGGTGGTCTCAATCCCATCTTCGGGCGCAAGAAACGAGAGGTCAGAGGCCTGGCCGATGGCCAAGATGACCGTGTCGCAGGGAATGATTTCTTCGGTGCCTGCCTCGAAAATGGGGTTGAAGCGATGCTGGGCATCGAATACCGAGGTGCAGCGGATGGTCTCCACTCCGGTGACCCTGCCGCGCGCTCCGACAAAGCGCTTGGGGCCGAGCGCGGGATGGATCTTCAATCCTTCGCGCATGCCTTCCTCGATCTCCTCCTCGAAGGCGGGCATCTCCTCGCGCGATTCCAGACAGACCAGATGTACTACCCGCGCGCCCATGCGCAGCGCCGCGCGCGAGACGTCCATCAGCTCTTTCATGGCCACGCTCAGCTCGCTCTCCGTCAGGCTGTCCGGCAGAAGCGAGGTGCTGAGCGCCTCGAGCGTCAGGCGCTGCTGCTGGCGCAAAGCGGAACGCGCCACATCGATGGCCACGTTGCCACCGCCAATCACCACCACCCGCTTGCCGATGGAAAACCGGTAGCCGAGATTGACGTTGAGCAGGAAATCGATCCCCTTGACCACGCCATCGAGATCGTTCCCCGGCACGCTCAGGTCGCGGCTCCGATGCAGTCCCAGGGCCAGCAGGGTGGACTTGTAGCCTTGTCTGCGCAGGTCGCTGAGCGAAAAATCCCGGCCGAGCCGTGAGTTCAGCCGGAGCTCGGGTCCCAGATCAAGGATTTCCCGCACCTGCGCCTGCAATACGTCCCGGGGCAGGCGATACTCCGGAATGCCTAAGTGAAGCATCCCGCCGGGAACCGGCGAGGCCTCAAAGACCGTCACCGGATACCCGAGCAGCGCCAGATCGTGCGCGGCCGAAAGCCCCGCCGGCCCGGAGCCGATGACGGCCACTTTTTCGGTGTGCTGGATCCGGGGTTTTTCCCCGAAGACGTCAATCGGATTGCGCGACTCCGGACCGTGGCGCTCCGTAAGGAAACGTTTGAGAGCGCGGATGGAAATGGGCGCGTCGAATTTCCCCCGTCGGCAATCGGTCTCACACGGATGGCCGCACACCCGGCCGCAAATAGAAGCAAAAGGATTGGGGACCCGCGCGTAACGATACGCTTCCTCGTACCGGCCTTGTGCAATCAACGAAACGTACCGTCCCGCCTGGGTATGCACCGGGCACGCCTGCATGCACGGGAAATTCGATTCCAGCCAGTCGAGGTCAACCAGTTTGGAGCGAGCCTTCAGATTCGTTCCTCCGCGGGTCCCGATGGTACCTACTTCGCGACCTTCAAGTCTACGGCGACCGTGCCGCTCGAAACCTCTACGGCCTGCGTCGTAACTTTGCCTTCCTCACTCCAGGTCTTCAGCGTGTATTTGCCGGGAGGCACATCCTTGATTTCAAACGAGCCGTCCTTGCCGGTCACGGCAGAGTACGGGGTCGGTACCACGACGACGTAGCCGGACATCTCCGGGTGGACGTTGCAGAGCAGCGCGGCGGCGCCGAGGTCGTTAAACTGGAAAGACTTCTTCTGCCCTTGCGGCCACGTGCCCAGGTTATGCGCCAGCTTCTTGTTTCCGCTGATCGAGGGCCAGTACACGTTGTGGCCCACCGAATCACTGTTCACGAAATCCACCGTGGTTCCCTTCAGCACGACGACGACGTGGGGAAGGAAGGTCATTTTCTTCTGATCAACGACTACGTGCTGGCTCGGCGCCGGGAAATCCTTGCCCGGAATGGCATCCACATACACGGCAATGTTTTCCGCTGTGCGCATGCCCTGCGCCGTCACTTTTCCTTTAATCCCGCCGGCCCAGCTCGGGCTGACCGACAACAGAGCGACCACAAGTACAGTCGCGAGGATCAGCGCTTTCTTGGAGATTTTCATCTTATGCCTCAATGGTTGGGATGGTCCCCGGCCCGGGAGGGCCGGGGACTGGATTGCCATACTAGAACGCGTAGTCAATTCCCGCGATGAATCCGTGATGCCGGAAAAACAGCGGGGGAGGCGTGGGAACGGACACCTGCCAGCTGCGCTGATACTCAAACACGATCTTGGCGTTGGCACGCAAATAGACTTGCACGCCGGGGCTGAGCCGGTTCCGCGTATTCCGGAGCGCGAGATCGTTCAGAGCGTCCGTGGGTGAGTTGACGAAATCGTACCGCATCAAGCCAATCAGCCACGGATAGAACCAGTACTGCGCTCCGGCAAATCCACCACTGAAGGTGACCGGGGCAGCTCGCATGATCGTAGCCGGAGTAGTTTCCGTGTCCACAAGATGGTTCACGTCATGCCCATACATCCCCAACCCGTAGAGTTCCAAGTTGCGATACTTGAAGCGGATGTCGCCCCCTGCCCGGTAGAACGGCTCGTGAATCGTCCCCAGAGTCGAGATCGCACGATCCGCGTTGAGGGCATTGCGGCCGTAATAGTAGAAAGCGCCAAAACGGATAGATGTGTGGTCGCGCGGGCCGGTGGGGCCGGCGGCCTGCACTTCTTTGCGCACGTTGGCGTCGCGTTCAAGGTTGAATCGCTGGGAGACGCGCACGTAGATGTCCTTTGAGTTCCGCACTAGGGTCGAGCTATCGTTGTTACCGTTTACCACTGCAACCGACCAGGCGAAATTGCCGTTATTGGGGTAGCCGCCCAGTTCAAATCCCCGCTGCGGTGCGGCGAACACAAAGGGGTTGGCGGTCGTGCCCAGCGCACTCGCCGTACTGGCTTGGGTATAGATATCGTAATCGGTGGGGTGAATGGTACGGGCCTGACTGAAAGGCAAGTCCAGCTCAAACTGACCGAAACGCACGTTCAGGGTGTTCTTGGGCAGATGCAGGTAGTGGCCGATGTCATTCACTTTCAGGTAGCCATCTCCCAGGCCGCCCGCGGCCCCTGCGCCATCCACAGAGATGTCGTCGTCGATCCAGAAGGAGATATTGGGTCCGAAGCTGCCGGCGGCGAAAAGCGAAAACGTCGGAGAGGTAAACAGATCCGTCCGCGGCATGAAGCCAGCAGGCGGCGCGTTCAGCGGTTTCTTATTGTTGTACTGCGCGAAACCGGTGAACCGAAAGCCAAGGGGAAGGCTGCCGGGAATTTCACCGGGATAGACGGCCTTCGGAAAGGCTTCGCGCTGCGCTTTGGCTCCCAGCAGGACTGGCGGTTCCTTCACGAAGGTTTCGTCGTCCTTCGGGAACTTGAAGCCATTCTTCTTGAAAGCCTCACCGAAGTCATTCAGCTCGGGATAGTTGTTGTGGCAGGTGGTGCACGAGGTTTGATACTTTCGTGCGAACGCCGGGATCGCCGAAACCCGCGAACTCGACCCGAAGATCAAACAAAGAAACGAACCCACCCCAAAAGCCAGGACCAACCAACTCGCACTTCCCTTTCGGTTCCGCATTTGAGACTCCTCCTGTTTTACCTCATTCAGCTATGGGCCCCCGGGAATTCTTCCTTCCTCTTCTTGGTCTTGCACAGAGAAGCCGCCTCCTCTGCGCACATGAAAGATTGCCACTGCCCCGCCGTGCGCCGGGCGAGTTCCGCAATCGTGAGCTGCTCCCAGGCCTGCTCGCCCGATCCGGAGGTCTCCGACCAGACTTGCAAGATGGGGTCAGCCGGCCCTTCGACCTCCTGCTGGGCGGCTGGCTGGTATAACTTCATGACCTGCTCCAGGCGGATCTCTTCGGGACGTTTCCCCAGGAGATAGCCCCCTTTCGGGCCTCGGCGGGAGCGAGTGAGTCCGGCCCAACTGAGAAAATGGAGTGTCTTGGCAGCTTGCGAGGGTGGAATGCGGACGCATCGAGCCGCCTCACTTGCTGACACAGCACGCCCCGCGGACACGGCCAGACAGGTAAGAACTTTGATCGCATACTCGACCGCTTTGGGCAGAGTCGGTAAAACCATCGTTGCCACTATTCGGGGTACTTACGTCGAATAGCGCATTTGCATTTCTCCGGCCAATTCTGGAAAAAACAGTCCGAGAACCCAAAGTGTTGCCCCTTGAAAGAGTTAAGACTGAATGCTACCCCACGTAGCTCTCGCCCCGGTAGGCTGAGATTTGTCGGCGAGTGCGCCAAATCTCGCTCGGCTGGACCATTTACCCCACCCCGTGGGCCGGACTGGACGAGAAGGGGATGGTGACGTATCGTCTTCTGCTATAATTCGCCCACATTCCGACCGAAGACGAGGACAGCACGATGTCACGCTCCCGCTCGCCGTGGTGGATATACATCGTCGCGGCTTCCTTGCTCGGCAGTTTTACACTGATTATCTACCTTTACTTTTGGGGACCCAGGCTACCATTTAGCCGGTTCAACTTCAAAACAGAGAAGCCCTGGTGGTGGAGGGGGTGCTTCCAGACTCGGCAGGGGATCGGGCGGGAACACAGGTCGGATACCGAGTGCTAGCGATAGACGGGCGCCGCGGGAACCTAGTGCGCCAAGATGCCGCGGGAGGCAGCTCGTGGCAGGAAGCGAGATGAGTAGCTTGGCTCGAAATCCTTCTCCGAGCGTAGAGAATCTCTTGCTGAAAAAACCCGATCCCATCCTGGTCAGTGATCTCTTCCCGGAGATCTTGGGGGAGCTCCTGGCACTGCTGAAGAGTCTCTCCGACGGGGAGTGGAATAGGCCGACGTCGTGTTCTCTCTGGTCCGTCAAGGATATTGGGCTGCATCTGCTCGGCGGCGACGTCGGCATCCTGTCCCGGAGACGCGATCATTGCACTCCGGCTGGAGGAGCAATTCAAAGCTGGAGCGAGCTGGTCGCTCTGATCAACAGCCTGAATGACCTCTGGGTGAAGGCAACGCGCCGCATGAGCACTCGCCTGCTATGCGATCTCCTCCGCTTTACCGGCGAGCAGGTTTGCGAATATTTCAAGTCGCTCGATCCCCACGCCGTGGGAGATCCGGTGGACTGGGCCGGGCCCGGTCCCGCTCCGGTGTGGCTCGATCTGGCGCGGGAGTACACGGAGCGCTGGCATCATCAGCAGCAGATCCGCGACGCGGT
>JBGPZW010000146.1:0-8275 GCA_041493955.1 Terriglobia bacterium | reverse complement strand
TTCGGGTCCAGCATCGTTGCGGCCGGCGCCGTTGTTTGGCTTCTGGCGCCACTATAGTAGCCGCCCCCGGCAGAGTCAACGCAGCCGCAGCGGTGCCATGGCAGGCGCTTCTGTGATAATCTCCGGGCTTCGCTTCTTCTCCTCGAGGCCTGCTCATGAGCAAACCCAGAGTCTTGTCCACGCACCCGCTGTTTGAGGCCCCCCGCAAAATGCTGGACGGTTATTTCCAGGTGGAATACTGGAGCCGCCCCGAGCGGCCGCCGCGCGCCGAACTGCTTGCGTGCGTGGCCGACAAGGATGCCCTGATCTGCCTGCTCACCGAAAAAATCAACGAGGAGCTGCTCGCCGCAGCACCGGGGCTGCGCATCGTCGCCAACGTGGCGGTGGGCTTCGACAACATTGACCTGGCGGCCTGCACGCGCCGCAAGGTGGTGGCTAGCAACACCCCCGGCGTACTCGATGAAACCACTGCCGATTTTGCCTGGACACTGCTGATGGGCGTCGCGCGGCGGCTGCTCGAAGGCGACGGCCTGGTGCGCTCCGGCAAGTGGACGGGGTGGAACCTCGACCAGCTCTGCGGCGCCGACGTCTGGGGCAAGACGCTTGGCTTCCTGGGTTTCGGGCGGATTGGCCGCGCCGTGGCGCGCCGCGCCCTCGGCTTCCACATGCGCGTCATCTATAACGACGCGGTGCGGGCCTCTGCCGAAGTGGAAAAGGAATTAAACGCCACGTTGCTGGAGCGCGATGAGGTTTTGGCGCAGGCCGACTTCGTTTCATTGCACGTGCCGCTGCTTCCTGACACTCGCCATCTGATGTCAACCGCACAGTTCGCGAGGATGAAGCGCACCGCCTTCCTGATCAACACCTCGCGCGGGCCGGTGGTGGACGAAGCCGCGCTGGTCGGCGCGCTCGAGGCTGGCCAGATTGCCGGTGCTGCGCTCGACGTCTATGAGAATGAGCCGATGGTGCATCCGGGCCTGGTGGGACGCTCGAACGTGCTCCTCGCGCCGCACATCGCTTCGGCCTCGGTGGAGACGCGCACCAGAATGGCCACGATCGCGGCCGAAAACGTTCTCGCCGTATTTGCCGGCCGTCGCCCGCCCACCGTGCTCAACCCCGAGGTTCTGGAAGCAAAATAGGGGTGCTCGGATGCCACTGGTCACGCGGAACCACCCGAAACTCACCCTCGAAGGCGCGCGGGCCGTGTTGGCCACCGCCGAAAGCCGCGCCATCCAGATCGGTGTCCCCATGGACATTGCCGTAGTGGACGACGGCGGGCACCTGCTGGCGTTCGCGCGCATGGACGGCGCGAAACTCTCTTCAGTCGAGATCGCCATCGCCAAGGCGCACTGCGCCGCGATCCGCCGCAAGCCCACCGGGCCATACCTGGAAGGGGACCAGCAAAATCTCCTGGTGTCGCTGGCGCTGGCGATTGGCAGCCGCGCGCGGCAGATTCCACTGCGCGGCGGCTTACCGCTCGAGGTGGAGGGCCGATGCGTCGGGGCGATCGGGGTCAGCAACGGCACCGAAGACCAGGATACCGACGTGGCGCGCGCCGGCGCCGCCGCGCTCGAGAAGGTGTAGCAGCGGGCTTCATCTCTCGGTGGACGATCCACGCATCCGTCATGCGGAACGGAGGCCTGCACCGGCCGGTGCAGGGCAAAGTGAAGCATCTTAACGTTGGGATTCTTCGCTTCGCTCAGAATGACAACCTGCAATGGTTGATCCATGGCTGAGCTCAAGCAAATCGCCCAGCACATATTCCGCGAAACGCTCGCGGGCATTGATATCCCCGCGACGATGCGGCGCAAGCTCACGCGCTCGGGCTCGCGCATCTGTTGCGGAGAGGCCGTCGTGGACCTTGCCGGGTTCGAGCGCATCCGCGCCGTTGCGTTCGGCAAAGCGTCTTATGCCCTGGCTGCGGGCCTGTTAGACCTGCTCGCGCCCGATTTTCGCGCGGAAGGGATTCTCGTTGTTCCGGATCACCCGCCGGGCCCGCTCGCTGGCTTCCAGACATTCATCGCCGGCCATCCGGTGCCGAACGAGGGAAGTTTCGCCGCCGGGCGCGCGATCCTCGATCTGCTCGGCGAGTGTGACGGTCGCACGCTAGTATTTTTCCTGCTCTCGGGCGGCGGCTCCGCGCTGGTCGAGCAACCTCTCTACCCGGACATCTCGCTCGCAGACATTCAGGAACTGAATCGGCAGCTGGTAACCTGTGGCGCGCCAATCGACTCGATCAACGCCGTCAGGAAACACCTCTCGGCCGTTAAGGGTGGCCGCCTCGCTGCCGCCGCCCCGGGCACGCTGAAGATCACGCTCGGCGTGACGGATGTGCCCGAAGGCCGTGAGTCGGCCCTGGCTTCCGGGCCGACCCTGCCGGACCCGACGACGGCGGGAGACGCATATCGCGTAGTGGATGAATATGGATTGTTGGCGAAGCTGCCGGCTTCGATCCGTAACAAATTCGAGCGCCGCGCGCTCGAGGAAACCCCCAAGCCGGGCGATCCGGCTTTCGCCCGCGCGCATTTCCAGATCCTGCTGGGACTGCACGACCTGTTTCATCAGGCGCATCGCACGGCGGAGGCTTGCGGCTGTCTGACGATTTGCGACAACTCGACCGACGACTGGCCACTCGCCAAAGCCGCCGACTACCTGCTCGAGCAGCTCGCGCAGCTCCAACGCATGCACCCCGGCCGGCGCGTCGCCGTGATCGCCGATGGAGAAGTCAGCTCGCCGGTCACCGGCAAGGGCACGGGCGGGCGCAACTCAGCGCTTGTCCTCGACTGTGTGGAGAAAATCGCGGGGAAAGATATCGCGGTGCTCAGCGCGGGAACCGACGGGATTGACGGCAATAGCCCCGCCGCCGGCGCCGTGGCTGACGGCACCACCCTAGCCCGCGCCCGCGCTGCGAATCTCGACCCGGTGGACTTTTTTCGCCGCAGCGACGCCTATACGTTCTTCCAGGCGCTGGGCGACGCTGTTATGACTGGCCCGACCGGCAATAACCTGCGCGACCTCCGCATCCTGCTGGCGCTGTAGCGGCGGGCATCCACGATCCTTGTGTCCCGACGTGGTGGGTCGGGAAGTCCATCATTCCCTCGACGTTACTTCCACACTTACGTGCCTTGTGTGGAGAGATTCCGCGCGGGGCCCGGAAGGACCGAATGGCGCCGACGCTTCTGCGTGTGGGAGTTGCGCGCTCGAAAAGAGGCTTGCGTCAGGGCCAGACCTGGTGCCCGCCTTCGCGGAGGACCTGCAGGGCTTTCTCCAGTTGTTGCGCGTCCACGAGGACGTAGTCCGTATCGTAGGTGGCCAGCGCGAAGATGCTGATGCCCGCATCTGCCAGAGGCTCGGCCAGCGAAGCGAGGATGCCGATCTGCGAAAAGTCAAAAGGCCCCTGGACCTTGATGCACCGCCATCCCCGCTGGGGACGGATCTCGTGGGGAACGTCGCTGTGAGGACAAACGACCGACAGCTCGTCGGCAGTCCGCGTGATGGAGTGGAAGCTGCCGCAAACCGCCCAGGCGGGAATCGCAGCATCTTTCTCCAGCCGGCAGATGGCGAACGCCTCGGGCAAGACCGATAGCATCAGGCGGCGGCGAGCCATGCCCGGATCAGAGCAGGCCGCGGGTCCAGCCGCCGTCCACGGCGATGGTGGCGCCGTTGATGTAGCTGGCGCGTTCGGACACCAGGAAAGTGACCAGCGCGGCAAACTCTTCCGGCTTGGCCAGGCGCCGGAGCGGCACCTGCGAGCTCCAGCGCTCGAAAATCTTCTCCCGGGGCACGCCGGCAATCTTGGCCTGATGTTCGGCGAGCTCGTCGAGGCGTTCGGTGAGCGTGTAGCCCGGGCAGACATTGTTGACCGTGATGCCGTCGGGGCCGAATTCGTTGGCGAGCGTGCGCGCCAGGCCGGTCACCGCAGCGCGAATCGAATTCGAGAGCAGCAACCCATCAATCGGTTGTTTAACGGACATCGAGGTGATCGTCACCAAGCGTCCCCACTTGTTCTTGCGCATCCGGGGCAGGACTTCGCGGGCGAAATAGACCGCGCTCAGCAGCGTCAGGTCCACCGCCGCGCGCCAATCTTCCAGAGAAATCTCAAGGAAGGTTTTCGACGGAGGCCCGCCGGCGTTTGTCACGCAGATATCCACCCGGCCGTGGCGCTTCTCCACTGCGTCCACAAACTCCTTCACGCGGACGGCGTCGGTCACGTCCAGCGCCTGCCAGAAGACGGCGCTGCCAGTGGCCTTGTGGATCTCACTCGCGGCGTGCTCCAAGGCCGCGATGTTGCGCGCGCAAATCGCCACTTGGGCTCCTTCCCTCGCCAGTTCGGTAGCCACCGCCCGGCCCAGCCCTTTGCTCGCCGCCGCCACAATCGCTACGCGCCCCTTCAATCCCAAGTCCATCACACCCTCTCTAATCGTCCGATCTGTTCTTGCTGACAACTGAGAGCTGATTGCTGCCAGCTCAGCGCTCCGCTTTCAGCGCGCCCCGCAGGTATGCATCGTCCTTGCGGATCCAATCTTCCCGCCGGGGCGAGAAGACATCGAGGTCCACCGTGTCCTCCAGGGCCTCAGCGGCGTGCGGCGCATTGGCGGGGATGAACAGGATTTCGCCCGCGCGCACCACCACCTCGCGGTCGTCGAAGATGAACCGCAGCGCCCCGCTCAAGATCAGCGAGAACTGCTCGCTCACGTGTGAATGTCGAGGCACGAAAGCGCCGCGCGCCAGGAAGATACGTGCCACGGTGGTGTGCTCACCGCTGAGCATCTGGCGGGTGATCAGGTCACTTAGCTGTTCGGTTTCGATCTTCTCCCACGAAGTGAGCTGCATGCTTCCTCCAGTCCCGGCTTCGGCGCGGAGCAAAAGGGCGCTCTGGGAAGAGCACTCCCCGGCGGCGCGCGAAGGCAGGCGTTCATGGTCTTCGAGCGGGTTTGGCGAACCTGCATCCTCCACCGAAATCCGCAAATCGTCAATGGGAGCAAATCCGTTTGCCCCCAGGCTGCCGGGAGGCTAAGATTCTTGCCGCGAGTCATCGGGAGCATCACCATCGCAGCGCAACCCAACATCGGCGGAATGTGGCGTGCAAGCTACGTGATCGCGGGCGCGGCCCTGACGCTCTGGGGCCTGTTCGGCGCCGTGGCCGCTTGGGCAAGAATCGCCGCGCTGGTGATCGGCGGCGCCCTCCTGATCGAAGGGGTGATCGGCTTTTGCCTGGGCTGCTGGGTGCTCGGTCGGGGCAGCAAGTCCAACTGAGATGAAACTCTTCGACTGGGTGGCCGCGATAGTCCTCTGGATTGACCTGCCCATCCCTTTCTACTGGCTGATCCTGCATCCCCTGGTGGGTTTCTGGCGGCGGCACATGGCAGCCGCCTACCTGGTGGCGGCTCTTCCCGCCTGGAGCGCCGCCGCTGTGCTTCTCTATCTCTTCCACCAGAGTCTGATTTCGTGTGCGCGGGCGTTGGCGTGGGTCCCCGCGTGGAGGATTGCTGCCGGGCTGGCGCTGATTACCTGTGACGCTTACCTGCTCTTCCGAGTCGGGCGCGAGCTGGGAGGGTCGCGGCTGGTCGGCCACGCCGAACTGCAGGCTGCCGGCGAAATGGCCAGCGCGGGTCTCTACGCGCGCATGCGTCACCCGCGCTACACCGGGATGATGGCCGGGGTCCTGGGTACCTGCCTGCTGGCCGCGACACCGCTGCTCTGGGGAGTCGTGATGATCTGGTGGCTGGTGGCGTTGGCGTCCGTCCTTCTCGAAGAGCGCGAACTTCGTGCGCGGTTCGGCCCTTCCTACGACGACTATTGCCGGCGGGTGCCGCGGTTCTTGCCCTTTCGTCTCAGGCCGGGCGACGCTTAGGACATGTGTGTTCCTCTGCGGTGGGGTCTTTGGTATCCTCTCCCCCGTCCGGGTCCTTCACTTCGCTGCAGGAGGAAACCATGCGTCGCTCCCCGATCATCCTTGTAGCCATTCTGGCGGCGCTGGTGCTGGCGCCCTCGCTCGCGGCGCAAATCGGCAAACATGTCAACATTGGCGCCAACTCCCCGGAGGACAGGGCGCTCACGGAGATCAACGCGGCCTCCGATCCAGCGCAAAAGCTCGCGCTGATCGATAAATTCCTGGCCGAGTACGGCAAGGGCGACATGACTGTGGTGGCCTACGAGCTCTACCTCTCCTACTACCAGGCGCAGAAGAATCCCGACAAGGTCTATGAATACGGCGAAAAACTCCTGGCGGTGGATCCCGATAACCTCCAGGCCGTGGTGAACATGGTTCGTGCCGCTCAGGAGAAGGGCGACACAGCAAGAATGTTTGCCATCGGCGAGCGCGTCGCCGGGATCGTGGCCCGGTATAAGGCGCTGCCGGCGCCGACAGGCACCGAAGCATCCGTCTGGGAGGAGCAGAAGGCCCGCACCATGGCCGACGCCCAGGACAATATCAACTACGTGCAATTCTCGTTGCTCAGCGCCGCCTACAAGACGCCGGACAAGTCCGTCCAGCCGGCACTGCTCGAGCGCTTTGCCGCGGCCTTCCCGGATTCCTCCTATGCGATCAGCGCGCTGGCTCTGGCGGCCACCGTTTACCAGCAGGCCCAGCAGTATCCCAGGATGCTCGACGCCGCGCAGAAAATCCTGGCGCGCGACCCCAATAATCTCGCCATGCTGCTGCTTCTCTCCGATTACTTCAGCGAGAGGGGCGAACGGTTGGACAAGGCCGAGGAATATGCGAAGAAGGCACTCGAGCTGCTGCCCACCGCCCAGAAACCGGAAGGCGTTGCCGACGAGCAATGGCAGAAACAGGTTCCGATTCAGAAGGGATTGGCCTGGTCAGCGCTAGGCCAGGTGCAGATCAACCGCAAGCGCGACGCCCAGGCTCTGGAAGCCTTCCGCACCGCCGCGCCACTGCTCAAGCCGGACCCCTACACCTACGCCCGAAATCAGTACCGCATGGGATTTGCGCTGCTGAATCTGAAGCGCGTCGCCGAGGCGCGCACTGTGTTGGCCGAAGCGGCGGGGATCGAGAGTCCCTATCGCGCCCTGGCGCAGGAAAAGCTGAAAAGCCTGCCCGCCGCGCCCGCCAAAAAGCATCGCTAGCGCGGCTCACGCGTCTGGCTCTGCCGACGGATTCCATTCAGGTCATTGCGCTTGCTTGGTCTCCGCCGGCTGGAAGCTGACCGCTGCCGCCTGATTGTTGACGAATGATTGCTGACGGCTGAGTGCTGAGGCCTTAGACTGGCGGAGAGGGTGGGATTTGAACCCACGGTTGAGTTTCCCCAACACACGCTTTCCAAGCGTGCTCCTTAAGCCACTCGGACACCTCTCCGCGCTGGCTGGACTCATCCAGCCTATCAGAAATGGGCATGAAGATGAAACCGCCGCGGTAAAGCAGGACCAAATAACCGTCAACCTTCTCCTGATGACGCGGCACGCCGCCCAAAAGATGTCCCTGACGCGGCGCGGCGAATCCGCCGCGGGCTGTGAAAGCGCGCGACACGAGCGGCTGTCCCACACCGGGGCACTCTGCTAAACTTCTGGCATCGGCTCCGGGGTGGTGCAATCGGCAGCACACCAGACTTTGGATCTGGTTATCCTGGTTCGAGTCCAGGCCCCGGAGCCAAACCTTTCAAAGGGATAGACGTGTGAAAATGAACTCAGGTCCCGAGTTTTTCTCGCGCGCAGCCTGCGCTTGCTCGTAAACGCGCTCGAAGAGTTCCGCGCGCTCGGGATCGAGTTCGTGTCACTCCACGAGGGCGTGGACACCTCGACGCCGAATGGCGCGTTCGTGTTCGGCATCTTCATCAGCATCCACGAGTTCGAGCGCGCGCTAATCCGCGAGCGTGTACGGTCGGGCCTGGCCGTAGCGCGGGCGCGGGACAAGCGCCTGGGGCGGCCGCCTTCGCGCGTGGATGCCGAGAAAGTTGCCAAGCTACGCGCCCAGGGTGCTTCATCGCGCGAGATTGCACGCGAGCTAGGAGTGGGCGTCGGAACAGTTCAAAGAAGGGCGCAGGCACATTCCAGGAGCCATTCGCTCGCTGCACCTGGAAGGGGCTAGGACTTGCGCAGTAATCCTCGATTGACCCGTTTCGGAGCGCACTAAGATGAGAGCACTTCAGCCTGTTGCGGAATGCTCGGCGTTCCGCGCCGGAAGGAAACGGTTTTCAACCGAGCTTTTTGTGACCAACCAACAGAACGGCGCGCATAACTACTCGCTCCGCGTTGACTTGCCTGCAGGCGCGGCCTAAGATTCCTGCCCAAGGGCGGATTCCCCCTCCCCATGATT
>JBGPZW010000120.1:0-10941 GCA_041493955.1 Terriglobia bacterium | reverse complement strand
GCATTGCGCAACACACGTCCCCACTCCGTTTAGCACTTGCTTTGCCTTTGGTGAACCCATAGACTCCCGCGCATGGGCGCTCGCGGACCTGCCCCCAAACCGTCGAATCTGCGGGTGATGCAGGGGAACCCTTCGCGGCGCCCCCTGAATCGGCGTGAGCCCCAGCCCTCCAAACCCAAGGCCCTACCGGTTCCCGCCATCTTGCGCGCAGACAAGCGCGCCTACCAAATCTGGAAAGAAGTCAGCCCCGAACTCCGCCATTGCGGTTTGCTGACCGCCCTTGACCCCTACGTGTTCGCCCTTTTCTGCAAAGCCTGGGCAACCTTTTGGGAAGCGCAGGATTTCGTGGATAAGCATGGGCAAATGTTCGTGATGCGCGACCCGCCGGTCGATCGCAACGACCCCGAGGACAAAGGGCGCATTAAATATTTGCAACAGTACCCCCAGGTCGCCATCGCCGCGAAATATCTCCAGATCGCCGGCACGTACGCCGACCGCCTTGGCCTCTCCCCGGCGGCGCGTTCCCGAATCCAGCTTCCCATGGTCGAGCAATCCTCGGACAAGGACGAAGCGCGCATCTTCGGGTCATGAGTCGCCGCGCTTACAATGGCCATCCCCGCGCAATCATAGACAAGTGGTTTGAATCTTCTGAATCGCTCGACCGCTACGATCCCAAGAAATTCTTTTTCGATCCCGCATCCGCGGATAAGGGCGTGGACTTCATCCAGCTTTATCTGCATCACGTCGAAGGTGAATGGAAGGGGCATCTCCTCGAGCTCCAGCCCTGGCAGTTCGGCATCGTGCGCGACATCTTCGGCTGGAAACGAGTGGCGGACGGGCTCCGGAAGTACCGCACGGTTTACGTTGAGGTTCCCAAGAAGAACGGCAAGAGCACGCTCGGGGCTGGGATAGCCCTGAAACTCACATTCGCGGACGATGAGCCCGGCGCCGAAGTCTATTCCGCCGCGTCGGACCGCACTCAAGCTGCCATCGTGTTCGACGTCGCGAAGGGCATGGTAGAAGGCAGCCCGACGCTGGCCAAACGCGCGCAAGTCTTTCGCCGCGCCATCTTCGTGCCCAGCACCGGGAGCCGCTATCACGTCCTGAGCGCCGACGTGCCCACAAAGCACGGTTTCAATATTCACGGCCTGGTATTCGACGAGCTGCACACACAACCCAATCGGCATCTGTGGGATACGCTGACCAAAGGAATAGCCTCCCGCCGACAGCCACTCATTTTTTCCATCACTACGGCGGGCTATGACGAGCACTCCATCTGTTATGAGCAGCACCGCTACGCGGAGCAGGTCCGCGACGGCATCATCGAGGACGATTCTTTTCTACCGGTGATCTTCGCCGCGGATGAGAAAGACGACATCACCCTGGAAGAAACCCAGCGCAAAGCCAATCCAAACTTTGGGATCAGCCTGAAGGCTGATTATTTGCGCGCTACGGTACAGAAGGCTATCCAAGTGCCGGGCGAATTGAACGTGGTCAAACGGCTGCACTTCAATATCTGGACAGCGCAGCGCGAGGTCTGGATGCCGATGGACAAGTGGGATGCCTGCTCCCGGGCCCCACGCGACGATCTTGACGGCCAGCCCTGCTTTGGCGGCCTGGACCTTGCCAGCACGCAGGATACCGCCAGCCTGGCGCTGCTCTTTCCATATCGGCCCACCGAAGAAAGCGAACTCGAATTCGATGTCCTGATGCGGTTTTGGATCCCGGCGGAAAACATCGAGCAGCGTGTCCGCCGCGATAAGGTGCCCTACGACATCTGGGCCCGCGAAGGACTGCTTACTCCGACCGAAGGCAACGTGATTGATTACGACGTGATCCACCGCGAGATCCGGACGCTCGGCGAACGCTTCAATATCCGCGAGATCGCTTTCGATCGCTGGAACGCCACGCAGCTCGTCACTCAACTCCAGGGCGATGGTTTCACGATGGTGCCTTTCACTCAGGGCTTCGCCGGCATGGCGCAGCCGATGAAAGACTTGATGGCGCTGGTGCTCGACGGGCGCTTGCACCATGGCGGCCACGCCGTACTGCGCTGGCAGGCTTCTGAGGTTGCCGCTAAGCAGAACTCTCGCGGGGATCTCATGCCGGCCAAAGCCCACAATCGCGCGCGAAATGACGGGATCGTGGCGATCCTCATGGCCTTGGGCCGCGCTACGGTCACCCCTGAAGGCGGCTCCGCCTATGACGAGCATGGAATCTTGGCGGTGGGATGAGACTCCTGGGCTACGAAATCGGCAAGAGCAATCCCTTCGACGAGCCCTTGCGGACGCTCATGCCCGCCGATGTCGAGCTGCGCTCGACGCTATCCGATCCGCAGCAATGGCTGGTAGATTGGGCCAACATGGGCGGCCTTTCCGCCTCTGGCCAGGTGATCACCGAGCGGAACGCCGTCGCCGTGACCACGGTTTTTCGCTGCGTCAACGTGATCTCGGATTCCCTTTCCGCCGCGCCGCTTACCATTTACGAGCGCGAACGCGATGCGGAAGGCAACGACGTGGGCCGCGAGCAGCTCGACGATCATCCCCTGCATCGCCTTCTGCATGATCAGCCCAACCCGGAAATGACGGCGATGACGTTTCGCCACGTTCTCCAGGGCCATCTGCTGATTTGGGGCAACGGCTATGCCGAAATTGAGCGCGACGGCGCCGGCCGTCCGATCGCGCTATGGCCGCTGCGTCCCGACCGGACATTTCCAAAGCGCATGCAGATCGACGGCTCGGTCGGCTATATCAATATGGACGATTACGGCCGCCAACACGTACTCGATTCCTACGACGTCCTGCACCTGATGGGGTTCAGCTTTGACGGTCTGCGCGGCTACTCTCCCATCGCACTCCACCGCGAGGCGATCGGGCTCGCGCGCGCCTGCGAGGATTACGCCGCGCGTTTCTTTGGCAATGATTCGCGCCCCGGCGGCGTGCTCGAGCACCCGCAGAGACTCAAACCGGAAGCCGCCAAACGCCTCAAAGAATCCTGGGAGGAGCTGCACCGCGGCGGCGAGAAATCCTGGCGCATCGCCGTTCTCGAAGAGGGCATGAAGTGGCAGAGCGTCGCCACACCGAACGAGGCTTCTCAATTCAACGAAACGCGCAAGCTCCAGATTCTCGAAATCTGCCGCATCTTCGGCGTGCCTCCGCACAAGGTCATGGACCTCGAGCGCGCCACCTTCACCAATATCGAAAGCCAGGCCATCGAGTTCGTCCAGGATGCCGTAATGCCCTGGGCGGAGCGCTGGGAACAGGAAATCTGGCGCAAGCTGCTGCTGCCCTCCGAGCAGGCCGATTATTTCGTCGAGCACAATCTGGATTACCTGCTCCGCGGGGATGCCGTGACGCGCAATCAGGCTTATTCCGACGCCTGGACCCACGGCCGCATGAGCATCAATGAGATTCGGCGGATCGATAATCTGGATCCGGTCGAGGACCCCAGCGCAGATCGCCATTGGGTTCCATCCACTATGATGCCCATAGATGCGATTGCTGCGCGGGCCGACCAGCCAGCGCAGCCTTTGCCGTTTCTCCCGCTGGGCGGCAAGCCGTCGGCGCAGCTCCCCGCCGAAAGCGAGCCGCCAAGTAGAAGCAACGCCGCGCTGCTCTACGCCGCGCACGCGCACGTTTTCCAGATCCTGGCCGAGCGCGTGGTGCGCAAAGAAGCCTCCGCCGTCGGCCGCGCCGCCAAAAGCAAGCTAGAGAACGGAACCCTTAAACCCTTTTCCGACTTTCTGGCCTCGTTCTATGGAGATGATCATCGCAGATTCATCAGTGCGGTTTTTCTTCCCGGCCTCTCCTCTTTGGCCGGCGCCGTCTACGCCCTCTTTGGCGAGCGCGTGAAGGATTTAGCCGAATGCCAGAAGCAGCTTGGCCTGGGCATCCTGGGATATGCTGACGATCTTGCCGCGCGGCTCGCCAATACCGCCTGCGATGAGCTTGGCGCTGCCATCATCGCGGCGCCCGGGCGCGCCCGGCAAACCGTGGAGATGCGCCTGGCGGCCTGGAGCCGCGAACGGCCGCGAGAGATCGCCGAGAAAGAGACTCGCAGCGCCGGCGCCTATTTCGCACAGTTGATTGAATCGCATTTTGGAGGTCGAGCATGAACATCGAACGCCGCTACTTTCCCGGGGCTGAATTCCGCGTCGAGAAGCGCCAGGACAAGCCATCTCAGATCGTGGGCTATCCGGCCAAGTTCAACACTCTCAGCGTCCCCTTGTGGGGCTTCCGCGAGCGGATCCTTCCCGGGGCCTTCACTACATCGCTTGCGGAAGGCGCCGATGTGCGGGCGCTGATGAATCACGACCCCAATCGCGTCCTCGGGCGCACCGGACCCGGCACGCTGCGGCTCCGCGAGGACTCCATCGGCTTGCGCATGGAAGTGGATGCGCCCGACACGACCTACGCGCGCGATCTTCTGATCAGCTTGGAACGCAGGGACATCGACCAGGGCAGCTTTCAGTTCCGCACGATCACCGACAAGTGGCAGATGGAGAATGGCGAGAATGTCCGCGACCTCGTCGCTGTGGAATTGATTGACACCAGCGTGGTCACCTTCCCCGCCTATGGCGACACGCCGATGGAGGTTCGCTCCGCGCTCTGGCCCTCGGGCGTGCCCGACGAGCTTCTAGCCCATGTGCCGGAACTCCGTCAAGCCAAGACGAAACGCGTGGATGGCGAGGATCTTCCCGCTTCGGCCTTCGCCTATGTCGGGGATGCCAAGGATACCTCGACCTGGAAACTGCCGATCAAATTCTCCTCGGAGGAAAAGACCAAATCTCACATTCGCAATGCGCTCGCGCGATTCAATCAGACCAATCTGCCCAGCGGAGAGAAGGATAAGGTTTGGGCCAAGATCGTGGCCGCAGCGAAAAAGCACGGCATCGATGTCGCCGGCAAGAAATCGCTGCCCAGCTTGCCCGGAATCCCGGCCCTGCCGGGGATGGAAATGCGCCGCCGGCGCTTGGAATTGGCCGCGCGGAGCTGAGGAATTTCCTGTTGAGTCTCGGCCCAGCGGGCGCGCTCGCTGGCCCATGGGACTTTCCGGGAAACTGCGGGGCTGGGCCGCCCCGGCCTAGCCGGGACCAGCCCAGCCTCGCAAACGAGTTTAGGAAAAGTCGCAAATGAGTCCCGAAGTTTTCAGTCATCTCTATATTGCTTTGAATCCCGGCCTTGCCGGGAAGGAGGCCAACATGGCACAACCCCAGGAAGGCGAGTGCATCGTCTGTGGTCGCTCGACGGTGAACACGGCTTGCGGCGCATACGCTTGCGAGGAGCATCTTCACGCCGATGTGCAGGCCGCCGTGGACAAGGCTGCGGCTAAGCCGGCCGAGTAATGATCCCGGCTGCTCGGAGTCCGGGCCATGCCGGGACGGATTCGGCGAGAATCACACTGGTGCCGGTCCCGGTATCGCGTTGCGCACTGGGATCAGCACATGCTGAGAAATTGCTTGACAGCGGTATAGCCAAGGGCTGAAAGTCGCAACGTAACGCTTGCTTGCGTCCCGCCGACGCGGGACCGATAGCAGGCTCCAGAAATTCGCGCACGCCGACGCGGGCGCTCCGGTACGAGGTTCGATACCGGAGACGCCCTTTTTTTTGCGCACACGCGATGGCCCGGCATCCCGGTCCTACCGGGAAGGAGCGAAGTGATGGCGACGAAAAAAGGACTCGAGCTGCGAGAGGAACGCGCCAAGTTGGTCACTGAGGCGCGCGCGATCTTTGATAAGGCGGGCACCGAAAAGCGCGAGATGACGCCCGCTGAGCAGCAGAGCTTCGACGAAAAGATGGACAAGTCCGATCAACTGCTCAAGCAGGCGGAAGAGTTCGAGCGCGCCGAGCTCCGCTCCACGCGGCTCTCGCAGGCCGAGGCCGTCCTGGCCGCATCGAGCGGCCGCCGAACCGCCGCCACGGACCCCGCCTTGACCGACCCAGCCAGTGCCACCCGCGGCAACGGCGCGCGTATCGTCAAATTTGAGAAGCGCGCGCCCTATTCCTTCACCCGCGAATTGGAACTGACCGACAGGCATATCGGGCCGGAGTCCTCGCGCGCATTTCGCGCCTGGCTGGCGGAAGGCCCCGGGGCGTCCGAACTCCGCAACCTGCAGGTGGATTTCGATACCTCCGGCGGCTTCCTGGTGCCGCCGCAGGAGTTCATCGCTCGGCTGATTCAGGCTGTGGACGACCTGGTGTACATCCGGCAGCTCGCCACCGTGATGACGCTGACCGGCGCCACTTCGCTGGGCGTGCCCACCCGCGATGCGGATATCGCGGACTCCGACTGGACTTCGGAACTGGCCACCGGCAGCGAGGATACCGCTCTAGCCTTCGGTAAGCGCGAGCTTTCGCCCCATCCGCTCGCCAAGCGCATCCGAATCAGCAACAAGCTGCTCCGCAGCTCGGCACTGAACGTCGAGCAACTGGTGATCAACCGCTTGGCCTACAAGTTTGCCATCACCCAGGAAAAGGCTTACATGACCGGCGACGGCGTGCAGAAGCCCTTGGGCATCTTCGTCGCCAATGCCAGCGGCATCGACACCAGCCGCGATGTCCAGACCGGCTCGGCAACCGCCTTCACCGCGGATGGGATCATTTCCGCGAAGTATGCCCTCAAGCCGCAGTACTGGGGCGCCGCGCGATGGATCTTCCACCGCACTGCCCTCCGGAACATCCGCCAGTTGAAGGATTCGCAAAATCAATATCTGTGGAATCCCGGCGGGTTTGGCGGCCTGGGCCTGGTCGTAGGCCAGGCGGACACGCTGATGGGCAACCCGGTGATCCTCACCGAATACGCGCCGAACACGTTCACCACCGGCCTCTATGTCGGCGCCTTCGGCGACTTCTCGCAGTATTGGATCGTGGATGCGCTCACTTTGCAGGTCCAGCGCCTGGTCGAGCTCTACGCCGTAACCAATCAGACGGGCTTCATCGCCCGGGCCGAGATGGACGGTCAGCCGGTTCTGGCCGAAGCCTTCGTGCGCTTGATCACGAACTAGGCTCCGATTTTCGGAGTCCCGGTAACAGATTTCGACACCGGGAGCAGCGAGCCGGCGTGAATTTGAATTAAGGAGACGAATCGAACATGAGAAACCTCGCGGAGCTACTCGCGGCCGCTCGACCGGTCAACGCCACTGCGGCGGGCACGACCGCCATCAACGGCACGCACGTCGATATGCAGGGGTTTGACGGCGTGGTGTTCGTCTGCCTGATGGGCACGCTCACCGCCACGCAGGTTACCGCCCTCAAAGCACAGGGCGGCGCGCTGGCCAACGACAGCGACATGGCCGATCTCGTCGGCGCGGCCACGCCTGCGGCCGCGGATGCGGACTCCAACAAGTTGCTCATCCTGGACGTTTACCGGCCGCAACAGCGATATGTCCGCCCCGTGGTTACGCGCGGCACGGCCAACGCCGTGATCGATGGCGTGCTGGCCTTCCGCTATCAAGGCGAGAAGGTGCCTATCGCGATCGACGCCACGCTGGTGAGCCAGCAGAAGCTCGTCGCCTCACCGTAGGCGGCGCCGAACTGAGATTCGATTAGAGCCCACGGATCGGTGGAAGCCGGGCGCAGGCCATAGGAGAAGGCGATGCGGATCCGCATGATTACTCTCGCCGCAGGGCCGAAGCATGGCGTCCTGGCCGCCGGCGGAATCTACGATCTCCCCGACGCCGAAGCGAAGCAATTCATCGCCGGCGGTTATGCGGAGCCCGCGCCAGAGGCGCCGAAGGCGCCTCAGCCCGGTCCCTCACCAGCGCCGGAGACCAGCGGCGATGCAGTAGAAGAAGATGCCGCGGTCGCCGCGCCCGAAGCCGAGCCCACTGCTGCGGCCGAGCCGGCTCCGCAACCCAGACCCGCCGCCCGAGGATCCGCCAAGAGAGGCTAACCCGTGGGACTCAAACTCACCACGCCTCCCGCCTCCGAGCCGCTCAGCCTCACCGACGTCAAGCGGCATCTGCGCGTAGTGGAAACCGACGACACCGAGGACAACTACATCTCGGACTTGATGATCGCGGCGCGCGAAACATGCGAGATTGCCAGCGGCGGCCGCGCTTTCCTCACGCAGACCTGGCAGCTCACGATCGACGCCTTCCCGGACACGCTCGGCCTGGTGCGGCGCTACGCCACGCAGCAGTTTCCGCCCAACAGCTATTCGCTCGAGTCGTTCCTCATTCGCGGTCTTTCGGACATTGGCGGGCCAATCTACTTGCCGCGGCCGCCGCTGCAATCGGTCGCTTCGCTGAAGTACATCGACACGAACGGCGTGCTCCAGACGCTCGACCCGGCCCTCTATGTCGTGGACACGAACGGCGAGCCTGGGCGCATCGTGCCGGCCTACAACACGTTCTGGCCCAGCACGCGCCCGATCGCCAACGCCGTGCAAATCAATTTCATCGCCGGCTATGGCGCGGCCCCAGCTAGCGTGCCGCGCCGAATGATGACCGCGATGAAATTCTTGGTGGCGCATTGGTATGAACACCGCGAGGCGGCGGGCGAGTCCTCGCTCAAGGAAGTGCCCATGGGCGTGGAGAGTCTGATCTGGTCTGAGCGGCAGATCGAGGCAGTCTAAGAGGAGGGCGCTTGTTATTTCGACAATCCATTGAGTGCACCGCTGAGCTGAGCGCCGTGCTGATCCGGAAGGACGGCACGCGGATCAATATCGGCGTGCTCAAGCCGACTTTGATGCAGCGGCTCCGCCTCTTGCGACGCCAGACCTGGCGCGCGCTGACCAGCCCACGTTTACTGGCCAAGATCGGCTTGGCGCTCGCTCTGCTGTCCTCGAGCACGTTGATGCTCGGGGGCCTTGCCCTCGGCCTGGTGACCACGGCGGGCGTGAACTACATGGCCACGGACTTCGCCAGCGGCGGCGTCACCCCAACGATCAGCGGTTTCAAGTTCCACGCGAGCGGCACCGGCACCACGGCCGCAGCGGTCGGCGATACCGCCTTGCAGACAGATTCCGGCGTTGCGCGCGTGACCGGCACGCCGACGAACCCGACCGCGAACCAATATCGCTCCGTCGCCACGATGTCCTATGTCTCCACTCTGGCGATCACCGAATGGGGGCTTTTTAGCGCTTCGACGGTGGGCACGCTCTGGGATCACCGAGTTTTTTCGGCCGTCAATGTGGTCAGCGGCGATTCGATCCAGTTCACCTATACGCTCACGGTGAACAACGGCGGCACCTAAAGGGCGATCGGCGGATGGGAAGTAGAGGGGCGGGCCGGCCCGGCCCGCCCCTTTTTGTTAGGTCCGGTCTCGGGAGTCGGAGACCAGCTTGCGACATCGGAGAGATGAAAGTACAGCTCTACAACCCGCAGCAGCGGCGCGAAGATGAACGCCGCTCGGCGACGTGATGCGACAGCGCAACCTGCCGGCGCTCGTCTTAATGGTCGCCTGCGTGATGCAGGTGCTCCAGACCGAGCACCTTTCGCGGCCGCGACGGAACCACAGATATGCCCCCGCTTATCGGTTCCGTTCGCATCCACCTCACCGTTTTGGACTGACGGCAGCTCTAGTGCAGAGCGCTGCAGGAAGCAGCAACTTCGCTAGCACGGCCGCCGCTACGTTTGGGTCAAACACGACCACGGGCAACACCATCTTTGTGGTCGTTGCTACCAAGAATGACGTCGCGATCTCTTCCATCAGCGACTCACCAGGCGGGAATACCTATTCACAAAGGTGCGGCGTTGCTACCGCTAACCGTCTGGACATCTGGTCAGCGGAGAACATAACGGGCGGCACGATACCCACTATAACCGTAAACTTTTCCTCGTCTGAGACTTCGATGATTCAGATCATCGAGTTCTCGGGGCTGGCGACCAGCGCATTTGATCAAACCGCGAACCAGACGCAGTTTACGACAACCACGGGATGTACCTCTACCGTCACCGCCACCTTAGCCCAGGCCAATGAGGTTTTCATCGGGGCGCACGTTAATCGAAGCACTGATGCCGGCACATGGACGGTGCACAACGGTTTCTCTCTTATTTTGGATTCGAGTACATCCAGCGGTATGACCCAGCAAATGCACACGCAGTATCTTGTTGTGTCCGCGACCACGGGTCAGGAATCCATTTGCGACCACTCAACTTCTATCACCGTGATCTCACTCGTTGGATCGTTTAAAGCCTCATCGGCCGGCGCAGGCTTTCCGCCACTCGACTCCGATCGGAAGCGCCCGCCCTATCCCCATGCGCTGGCGAGAATGTGAGGAGCGATGCCGCATAACGACCCCTACATCATCCGGCATGAAGCGACGATCTCAACGGCGATCACCTTCATTCAACTCAAGGCCGGAACAGCGTATGGGTTTGAGATCCTGGGCGTCACGGTCACGCAGCGCGGCTCGACCACGAGCACCAGTGAATCCATCGCCCTGGTCCGCAAGACAGCGGGGGCCACAGTGACCACAGGCGCGATCGGGACGCACGTTTTCCTCACCGACCCGAACATGGCCAACCCGAATCTTGCCCTCGGCACGACTTCGACCGGCGTGATCGCGACGGCCGAAGGCACGGATGGCGACATCATCCAGAAATTGGGCTACAACATTCTGAACGGGTACTACTACCTGCCGATTCCCGAGGGACGCATTTACGTGCCGGTCAGCGGCATCATCGGGCTCAAATTCCTGACTGCGCCCGCATCGCAACTTTGGCAGGCTGAAATCGTCATTCGGGAGAGCTAGTGAGTGCCGTCATGGGTCTACAGACCGCAGCCCAACCGATACGCCAAACGACCCGGCGTGCTTCCAGCGCTGGCCGGACGGCTCTTTTCCAGCACGCTGACGGCTTCGATGTCCACGTTCGCCGGCGCGCTAGTGCGGCAGACCGCGCACTTACTGGCCGGCTCAATGTCCACGTTCGCGGGCGCGCTCACCAAGCAAACGAGGAAGGCGCTCGCAGCCTCGATGTCCACGTTCGCCGGCGCGCTC
>JBGPZW010000136.1:0-9050 GCA_041493955.1 Terriglobia bacterium | reverse complement strand
GGCATGGTGCTGGCCTCGCCGGGGCGATTCGAGGCCACGCGGCGCTTGGATGCGCGAATTTCACTGCTGGGTTCCGCGCGCCGCCTGAAGAACCGCTCCCGCGCGCATTTCCATCAAGGGACCGCCGAGACGATCGCCGAAGTCATCTTGCTCGACCGGCCAGAGCTGGCGCCGGGGGAATCAGCGTTTGCGCAGCTCCGGCTGGACGATCCCGTGCTCGTCCTGCCCGGCGACCGCTTCATCCTGAGGCAATTCTCGCCCGTGGTGACCATCGGTGGCGGCGTCGTACTCGATGGGCGGGCGACGCGGCACCGCCGGCGGGATCAGCACGTGATTCCCTACTTGGCGGCGGTCGAGCGCGGAAACCGCGAGGAAATCCTCGCCGGTATGGCCGGGGCTGCCGCGGAGGGGCTGGAGCTGGCGCGGATGATCTCCCGCAGCGGGTGGCTCGAAGCGGAAGTGCGAGAGGTTGCGGGGAAACTGGCGCAGGCAGGCACGCTGCGGATCCTGAGCCAACAGCCGCTCGTGGTCGTGTCCACAAGAAGCTTGGCGGATTGCGTCGAGCGGATTCGCGCCGAGATCGAGAAGTTTCACCGCGCCAACGCCTTGGCGGAGGGCATCCCGAAGGAAGACCTGCACGCGCGAGCTGCTGCGGACGTGCGGCCAGAGGTCTTCCGCGCGGCTCTCGAGGAGCTGGCCGCCGGTGGCGCGATCGTGCTGGCAGGAGATATCGTCAAGCGTGCCGGCCGCGAAATCGCCCTCCTTCCAGAGGAGGCGCGCGCCAAGGAGCAGATCGAGCAGGCTTTTTCAAGTGCCGGGCTGGCCGTGCCGTCGCTCAAGGAAGTACTGTCCAAACTGCCCGTCGAAGCGCGGCGCGCACAGAAGCTGCTCCAAATCCTGCTGCGAGAGCACGTGCTGGTCAAGGTGAGCGAAGACCTGGTCTTTCACCGCGCCGCCATGGCCCGGCTGCGCGAGTTGCTGGCCGACTACAAGAAAAAGAGGGGCGAACGGCTGCCCATTGCCGCGTTCAAGGAGCTGACCGGGATTAGCCGGAAGTATGCCATCCCTCTACTCGAGCACCTGGATCGCGAACGTGTGACCCGGCGGGTCGGAGATGAGCGCGTCATCCAGTGATTTCGCCCCTCCGACGGGCGAGCCGGCGGCACGCAGACGACGCAAGGTCAGGCCAGCCGGCCCGGTTTGTCTTGTTGACGTGGGACGGCGTGAAGCCTAGAATCAGTTCAAGGGGGCTTTATGTTTGGTGGAAGACTTGGTTTCCCGGAGCTCTTGCTGATCCTGGCCATTGTGCTGATTTTCTTCGGCGGCCGCCGGATTCCGGACATCGCGCGTGGGCTGGGAGAAGGCATCCGCAGCTTTAAGGAAGGGTTAAGCCCCACCGAGAAGCCCGCCGATAAGCCGGCCGAAGAGAAGAAGTAGGCGCAGGTCTGCCTGGGTTTGCGGCCAGTTCTTGTCCTGATATGGTGGTTCCCGGAGGCGGCCAACGCGGCCGCTATGTTTTTCTTGCCGTTTATCTGCCCTCAGCCGTTTGACCAGCCGAGCTCGCGCAGGATGCGGTAAAGCCGCGCCAGCGGCAAGCCCACCACGTTGAAATAACAGCCCTCGACGCGAGTCACGAAGCGGCCGCCGCGTCCCTGGATGGCGTAGGCCCCGGCTTTGTCAAAAGGCTCGCCGCTCGCCACGTAGTCTTCGATCTCACTCTTGCTGAGTGGAGCGAAAGTGACCAGCGTGGTTTCCAACTCCATGCGCGTCGCAGCGTCGGGCAGGCGGATCACCGCGAGGCCGGTGATGACGCTGTGTGTCCGGCCGCTCAAACACCGCAGCATTTCTCGCGCATCCTGGGGCGAGGCCGGCTTGCCGAGCACCTGTCTTTTCCCCGGACGGTCCACCACCACTGCTGTATCGGCCCCAACGACGATGGCCGGCGCGCTGCCCCCCGTTTTGGCAGCGGCTGCCTTCGCTTTGGCTTCAGCTAGGCGGCGGACCAGCTCCTCCGGCGCTTCACCGGGCCGCAGCGATTCGTCTGCGTTTGTGGAGATGCACTCGAACGCGATGCCGGCGTCGCGCAGAACCTCCGCGCGACGCGGCGATGCCGATGCCAGAATGAGCTTCATTTGTGACCTGTCTTGCTCTGATCTTACGCCAACAGTGTCATGCTGAGCTCCGAGGGGCTCGGTCGGAGCGAAGCATCTCATCCGCCGATATCTCGTCGTTCTCCCATTTCAGCGATGAGATTCCTCGCTCCACCCCGCAGCCACCCCTGCGGGGTTCCGCTCAGAATGGCAGCGCTACTGGGTCGAGGCCGCAGCACTGCACGCCGCCACAGCTTCGGCCTTGGTCCACCCAAACAGCCGGGCCAGGCGAGTGGCGTTCGCTTCGCGATGCCACTCGAAATACTTGTTGGCGATGGCCGCGCGCGCATCCTCACGCGCAATCCCGCGCGCGAGCGCTACCTGCGCCGGGAAAGCCCGGCCGGTCAGCTCAAAGCGGCCCGAAGCCCACGCCGCGGTTTCCTGTTCGGCGCCGAAGTGCGCGACCCGCAGCCCGCCCTGCAGCTCGAGCATGGCGCGCTTGAAGCGGGCGTTCCCGGCCGTGGAGTCCATTTTGCAGGCATGGCGCAGCTCCAGGGTGGCCAGGGCGCCGTGCTTCTCCAACGCGGCCCAGACCGCGCGCGCGTCGTCGCTGATGCGCCCGGTCGCGTAGAGGCGCTCGTGGTCGCCCGGCGCTGCGGCCGTTTCAAGCATGGCCAGGAAGTGCGGGAGCAGCGTGAGCGAGATGAACGTGCCGCGACCCTTGAAGTATTTGGCGTAGAACGCCCGGCGCTTGCGGGGGAGGTCATCTTTCCAATGCCAAATCATCTCGCAGTGTTTGTCCCAGGTCGGGCCGAGAGGGATGTTCCGCCGGGCCACGGCATAGTAGAGCGACGGCAGCGGCAGCTTCTTGATAGGAAACAGCAGGCAATAGCCCGCGGCGTCAATGAACCGCACCGCGTCAGCGGCCGTCCGCACCCGCCGCGGCCAGCGAACCTCATGCTCCATCAGGGTTCTCACGGCTTCTGTGCGCTGGCAGCGCCGGGCCTGCCGTAGGGCTGCCGGCAAGCCTCGCAGAGGACGGAGTAGTGGGCGTTGAGCATTTTGCAGTTGGGGCAGACCCACAAGCCGCTGGGGGCGGGCCGGCCGCGCCCCAGCAGGAATCGCGCGCAGAGAGTGGTCAAACCGAGCCAGCCCAGGCCCGCCACCCAGAAAAAGGGAAAGGTGTCTGACTCTCGCGATACGCGAAGGGCAAAAGGAAGAACTGCACCCAGAAGGAAATACCCGCCGATGGCCACACTGCCCCAGACCCACGGCGATCCGCCTCGACCGCGCGCGTAAGCGGCAATGGCCGATCCAGCCACAACGAGAAAAAAGATTTCAAGCATGCGTTCTCACCGCGAAAAGCCACGGAGGCCGGGCTAGATGACGACGGATTCGGTGTACTCGCCGAAGACGCGGCGCAGGGCGTCAGAAATCTCGCCTACGGTGGCTGAGGTCTCGACCGCGGCCAGAATCGCCGGCAGGAGGTTTTCTCCGGAGCGTGCGCGGGCCTCGACAGCCGCCAGAGCGGCGCGCACCCGGGCTGCATCGCGCCGGGCGCGCAGGGCGTTGAGCCGCGCGATTTGCGAGCGCTCGACCTCGGGGTCGATGCGCAGCGTGGGGATGGGCTTTTCTTCCTCGGCAACGAACTGGTTGACGCCGACCACCACCTGCTCGCCGCGCTCGACGGCCTGCTGGTATTCGTAGGCCGCCTTCTGGATTTCGGCCTGCACGTAACCGGTTTCGATGGCGCGGAGCATCCCGCCGAGCGCGTCGATCTTGGCGACGTATTCGCGGGCGCGCGCTTCGATTTCGTCGGTGAGCTTTTCGATGGTGTACGAACCGCCGACCGGATCCATCGTGTTGGTGACGCCGCTCTCGTGGGCGATGATCTGCTGGGTCCGCAGGGCCAGCAGCGCGGCCTGCTCGGTGGGCAGGGCCAGCGCTTCGTCGAGCGCATTGGAGTGCAACGACTGGCAGCCGCCCAGCACGGCGGCGAGCGCCTGGATGGCCACGCGGACAAGGTTGTTCTCCGGCTGCTGGGCGGTGAGCGCCGACCCGGCGGTCTGCGCGTGGAAGCGCAGCAGCAGCGAGCGCGGGTCGCGCGCGCCGAAGCGGTCGCGCATCAGGTGGGCCCACAAGCGGCGCGCCGCGCGGAATTTGGCGATTTCCTCGAGCAGGTCGCTGTGCGCGTTGAAGAAGAAGGAAAGCTGCGGCGCGAATTCATCCACCGCCAGCCCCGCCTCGATCGCTGCTTCCACGTAAGCGATCGCGTCGGCCAGCGTGAAGGCCACCTCCTGCGCCGCCGTCGAACCTGCTTCCCGGATGTGGTAGCCGGAAATCGAAATCGTGTTCCAACTCGGCAGCTCGGTCCGGCACCACGCAAACACGTCGGTGACGATGCGCATTGCCGGCCGCACCGGGTAAATATACGTGCCCCGGGCGATGTATTCCTTCAGGATGTCGTTCTGCACCGTGCCCGAAAGTTTCCGGAGATTGGCGCCCTGCTTTTTCGCCACGGCGGCGTAAAGCGCCAGCAGGATGGCGGCGGTCGAGTTGATGGTCATGGAGGTGGAGACGCCGTCGAGCGGGATGCCCTCGAACAACGTTTCCATGTCCTCGAGCGAATCGATCGCCACGCCGACTTTGCCCACCTCGCCGCGCGCCAGCGCGTGGTCGGAGTCCATCCCGATCTGCGTGGGCAGGTCGAACGCCACCGAGAGCCCCGTCTGGCCCTTGCTCAGTAGGTAGCGATAACGCTGGTTCGATTCGACCGCGCTGCCGAAACCCGCGTACTGGCGCATGGTCCAAAGCCGCCCGCGGTACATCGTGGGATAGACGCCGCGGGTGAACGGGAGCTCGCCGGGATAGCCGAGGGCGCTCTCCGGGTCCCAGCCCCGCAGGTCTTCGGCGGAGTAATGCGCCTGGAGCGGAATCCCGGAAAGCGTGGTGAAGCGGGCCCGTCTCTCCGCGAGGGTTTCCCGCAGCGGCGTCGTTTTTTCGTTTTGCGTATGTTTGGCCACGATGGCTGCGCCGTTATCGCACGCGGCGGGCGCTGCTGAATGACGCCACCGCGAAAATCACCATCATCAGCGAAAAGCCGATGGCCAGCGCCACCAGCCACTGCGCCGCGCCCTTGTGCCATTCCCGCCAGGCCGAGGCCGCGCCGACCGCAGCGAACAAGATGAACAGCGCGCCGGTGGTCTCATGGAACAATTGGCGCGCGATGCGCCAGAGCGTGCGCAGAAAAGGGCCTGCGGCGCCGGCCAGGACGTTGACAAGTGAGTTGGCCACCCCGGAAGTTTAGTACAAAGCCGGCCCGGGGACGAGGCCGGCGCGGGGATGTAGGCGGGTTGGACACGCGTGGGGCAGGCCAGGGTCTTGTATCCGCCCCGGCCGCGCCCTACAATCGTGCCGGGGGGTTTTTCCCGGAGGGACCTGTCTTGCAACTGGATGATCAGCTCAAGCAGTTGTTGCGGGAGCTCGGCCACGCCATCAACGACAGCGTGTCGGAATCCGAGCGGATTTCCTCTGCCATTGCCGGCGTGCGCGCAGCCGGGTACGACATCGTGTTGAAGCTCGATGCCACGATTGGCCTGGCCCGGCGCGATTCCCAACTGGCCAAGATCACCACGCACGACCGGCGGTTCCTGGAGTCCCTGCACATCCAGGTGGACCAGGAAGTACTGGAGGAAGAGCGCCAGCCGGCGAAGCTCGATATCACTTCGCAGGATATCAAGTTCCTGAAGTCGCTGAAGATCTCGCTGGACGAGGAGACGGAGTAAAGATGCCGCGCTGCCGCATCTGCGTCGCGCTCGTGGCCGCAGCCGCGTTGGGTGCCATGGCGGCGCCGGTGCGCGCGCAGATCGACACCAGCAAGCCGATCGTCATCAAGACCATCAAGCCGAAGACGAAACTGGAAAAATTCCAGGGCGAAGTGATGCACGCGAACCCCGTGGCCATCACCGTGCGCAGCCGCGAAAACGAGCGCGTGATTCGCACCTTCACTTACTCGGCCGAGGTGAGAGACCGGATGCAGCAGATCATCGACCTGGGCGGTTACCAGTATGGCGACAAAGTGGAAATCCAGTGCGAAGCCGGCGGCAACGTCGCGCTTCGGATCAAAGGCAAACCCTCGAAACCTCTCTGAGCCGCGCTTGGAGGCACCCATGATCCGCCTCCCTGCAGTCGCTGGTCGCTTTTATCCTGCCGATGCCGCGGAACTCGCCCGGCAAATTGAGGATCTGGCTTGCGGCGCACCCGCCGCAGAAAAGCTGCGCGCGCGGGCTTGCCTGGTGCCGCATGCCGGCTACATGTACTCCGGCCACGTGGCCGGGGCGGTGTATGGCAAGCTGGAGCTGCCCCGGCGCTTCATCATCCTGGGGCCGAGACACTACCCGCAGGGCGAGCCTCTGGCCATTCTCTCCGAAGGTGCCTGGCGCACGCCGCTCGGCGAGGCGCACATTGATAGCGCGTTGGCGGCCGACCTCAAGCGCGCCTGCCCGCTGCTGCGCGAGGATTCAGTGGCGCACCGCGCCGAGCACTCGCTGGAAGTGCAGTTGCCCTTCCTGCAACGCCTGGCGGGCGAATTCCTCTTTGTCCCCATCGCCCTGGGCACAGTGCAGTACTCCAACCTGGCGGATCTGGGGGAGGCTATTGCCGAAGTGCTCGGCGCGCAGAATGAGCCGGTCCTGGTGGTGGCCAGCTCCGATATGAACCACTACGAACACGACCGCGTGACGCGCGTCAAGGACCACAAAGCCATCGACAAACTCCTGGCGCTCGATCCGCGCGGGCTCTACGACACCGTGCGCCGCGAGAGCATCACCATGTGCGGCTACGGGCCGGCCGTGACCATGCTCACCGCCGTCCGGAGGTTGGGCGCTACCCGCGCGGACCTGGTGCGCTACGCCACCTCCGGCGACATCACCGGCGACCTCGAAGAGGTGGTCGGTTACGCCGGCGTCGTGGTCCACTGAACCAATTGCCCCAATCCTCACCACTTCCGCTCTCATTCCGAGCGCAGCGATCGAGGATTCCGGCCTGCCGGAAGGAATCCCTCTTAGAGCGACTTCACTGCGGCCGCGTTGTGGGATTGCAGCAAGCGTTGGTTCGATTCCCTGAGCCCCAAACGAAACGGCCCGTGCGCCTGCACGGGCCGTGAGCAATGCTGCTGTAAGCGCTCTAGTTCTCTACCGCCAGTGCGTGTGCGCACTTGGCGCGGCGCGCGATTCGCTCCGCGGAGCAGGCGCCGGTGAAAAGGCACGCGGCGCGGATTGCCATTGCTGCGCGGGGTGAGGCGCGGATTGAGTCTGCGGCTGCGGCCGGTCCGCCTTCGGCGCTGGAGGCGGCGGGCTCACAGGACGCTGCGGCTGGGCCTGCGGCGGAGCAGGCGGCGGGGCTGGCGGTTTCGGCGGAATGCTTCCCGAGTAGCCGGGCCGCACGGGCCTGGTGTCGCCAGCGCCCCGCGGTGCATCGCCAACCTTCGTCGGCGGGGTGCTGCCCGAGGAGCCCTGCTTGGCCGGCCTCACGCCATCGCCGTCGCGTCGCGCGTCGCCGACCTTGCCTGCCGGGTTACCCGGACGGGCGGGGTTGTTCACCCAGGTGTGACCCTTCGAGTCGTACACGATGCCTGGCGGAGGCGGAGTCGCAGGCGCGCCGCCGGCTACGGCGGACTGCCCCGCAGGCGGACCCACCTCGGATTCTTTCAAGAGCCGGATGTGCTCATCCGCGCCGACGAGGATTCGCTTGTGCCCCTCTGCGCCAATGAATCCGGTCTTTGCGTTCGGATTGGCGCCAATGAACCCATTGGGGGTCGTCATCGCGCCCTGCTGTAAGTTGGCGGGCGTCTGCCCGATCTGGTCATGTGGGTGCACCGGCACCCAGGCAGTTTGAGTGCCGACGCGCACCCAGGCCACCCGGGCAGGTTGCCACTGTTGGAAGAAGCCCGGCACCCACAGCCAGCCATAGGCCGGCGAGAAAACCCAACTGCCGAAGTGATACGGGACCCAGCCCCAGGGCTCGACGCTGAGCCACGTCCAACCCAGGCCGGAGTAGAAAGCCCAGTTGCCGTTCCAGAAGGGCGACCAGCCGAAGCTGACTCCGTTCGGCCGCCAGCAGCGGCCGTAGCCGCCGTAGTTGTACCAACCCCCATAGTTGGAGAGATCCGACAGTCCGTAGGTGTAAGGCGAATTGACGTAGCGCAGAGTGGCAGTGTTGCCCGTGTGAATCACTTCCTCACGATCGGCCACCCAGCTGTCCCACTCGTCCGCGTCGGAGTTGCGGCGGATTTCCACGTTGTCCGGGTCGCTGGGATTAAATGCGAGGGTATGTCCCTTGGTCACGCGGTTGGTGCCTGCCTGGGAATCCACCGAAACCTCGCCCTTCATCACGCTCACATTGCTGCCGGCGTCCGACGCGTCGACGCGGAAGCTGGCTTTCCCCGGGATGCTGACCTGCACAGTCGGCGTCAGCACGACAAAAGAATCCTGGCTGGTCAGGTTGGCGTAGAAGCTTGCGGTGCCCTGCGTCAGCGTGAGCTGGGTGATGCGCCCGCCATCGGAGAGCGCCAGTTGGGTGAACTGCAGCACGGAGTTTTCCGCCAGGCGCGCGGTGGCTCCGCTTTCAAACTCGATTTCGGCTCGGCCCTGGCCGGTGGCGATGCTGAAGCCTTCCTGCAGGGGCAGGTTGACCACCGCCTGCTCCCATTGCGACTGGTCCGGGCGGAATACCTGCACGTCGCCGTCCACCAGGCTCAGCCGCACCACGCGGGCGTAGCTGTAGTCAGAAGCCTGCGCGGCGGCGGGTGGCGTCCAGAGTGCAAGGCTTGCCGCGGCTAGGATCGCGAGAAAACCTAAGTGACGACGCTTCATGGCAACCCCCTTTCGGGGACCTTCCCTGCCTAGTTGGACGGCGCGGGGGACAAGAAGGTTGCGCGCCCCTCATCGAATGGTCGCGCCG
>JBGPZW010000184.1:0-6022 GCA_041493955.1 Terriglobia bacterium | reverse complement strand
TTGGGTTGGTCGGCGAGCGAGATGACGCTTTGGGTGCGGATGGTTCCCGAGAAAGAGCCTGAAAAAGCGGGCATGGGATGCCTCCTTTTATTTATCCGGAATTTCCGATTTCAACTTTGTCTCTGTGCAAAACCAGATGCCAGCCACCCTCTTGTGTCAAGCCGGGAGCCCCATCGCTCCTGTTCAGTGGCCAGCGCATCTCGTTTGGCAGTTCCGCTGACTGGTCCCGCCTGGTTCGCGTCTCCAATCAGCCTCCCTGCTGACACTTCTCCAGGTAGGAGGCGCTTCGACGGCACGGCCTAGGGGCCTGCGCTTGCCTTAGCGCTGGTCGTAGAAGAGCGAGTTTGGATGTTCTGCTGCCTCGCTGTGCGCTTGCACCAGGATTCAGCTTTTCGCAGGACGATGCCTGCGTGACAGCCACCCTTGAGTTCAGCGAGCTTTCCTGGCTGGGCTTTACTTTGACGGAACTACCGCTGCATTTTCCTCCGGTGCAGCCAAATCATTCAGGACTTTCCGAACACCTTCGACTGACTGAGCTATCTTTTCCGCCAGCAGCTTCTCGGCCCGGGAGTTAACATTGCCGGCGAGAGTGACTGTACCGTTCGCCGCATGTATTTGCACATTTTTCAGAGAAATTGCTTTGCTCGAATACAATTCAAATTCCACCCGGTGCGCAAGCTTCTCATCCACACTCTCCGTCGCCGCCTGGGCATTGGTGATGCTGAGATCATTCTGGACCCGTTGTACACCAGGAACCTGCCACGCGATTTGCTCCGCCTTGTACTTTTGGGCTGCGGTCTCGACGGTTCCGCCTAAAGTAACCACCCTGTTCTTTACCTGCGTCTCGATACGTTTGTCTTTCAGTTCTGCATTCTTCGAAAGAGCATCGCTGATTATGGTCCTGATTTCCAGATCGGCCACCCGTTCCCCGAGGCGCTCCGTTTCAGGGTTGCGCTCCGCCGACGGGTTGACACCAATGTTGTTGTGCACTTGCTTGACGCTCGACGTATCCAGCGCGATAGCCCCGGCCATGGCTTTCACTTCTTCCGAGGGCACTTGGCCCGTTAAGGTGACTTCGCCCTGGCGTGTTTCCACCTTGATGTCGAAGGGAGATACATGCTTCGAGAGGAGCAGCGCAGTGCGCACCCTGGATGTTGTCGTCGCATCTTGTGTCGATTCTTTGGCGGAGTGAAACGCGGCCTGGAGAGACGGATTCCGCGCATAAACGTAGTAGAGCGCTGCTCCGGCAATCAGCACAAGAACTAGTATGAGAACCGCCCGCTTTCTCAACGCAGGGCCCTCCTCCCAGGCGCAGGCTGTCTACTGCTTGGTCTGTCCGACGCTCGCGCCTATAAGTTCTCCTGATACTACAAGCTCAACGCGACGGTTGGTCTGACGGCCGGCGGCCGTCTCGTTGGACGCGACAGGACGCGTCTTGCCGAAACCTCGCGCCGTGATGGAGTCCGGCGAAACACCCTGCGACACGAGGTAATCGCGGACAGAAGCCGCTCGTTGCTCAGAGAGCCGTTGATTGTACGCATCGCCGCCCACACTATCCGTATGGCCTTCCACTTCGAGCTTGAGGCCCGGATGAGCTAGGACGATTCCTGAGATTCTTGCCAGCTTCTCGCGCGCGCCAGGCTTGAGCGTGTGTTTGGCTGTATCAAAAAGAACGTCAGACATGTTTACGATCAGCCCGCGCGCCGTTTCCCGCGTCTCCAGAATCATGTTCAACTGCTGCCTGAGCTGCTCGCGCAGTTGCGCCTTCTCTTGTTCGGCCTGCGCAGCCATCTGACGCGCCCTGTCCGCTTCCGCCTGCGCCGCCTGCTGCTGGGCTACAGCCCCTGCACGTGCTGCTTCCGCTTCGCTTTTTTCCTTCGCCGCGCGTTCGGCGGCCGACTCGGCCTCTGCTCTGGCGCGTTCCGCCTCAGCCGTGGCGCGCTCGGCGGTTGCGCGCTGCGAATTCGCCTGCGCCGCCTGCGCTTTGGCGTCTGCTTCGCGCTGCGCGGCCGCAGCCCGTTCGTTGGCTATCCGCTCATCGTCCATCCGTCGGATGGTAATCAAGCGTGCATCCTCAGCCATTTGCGCGGCCTCGCGCGAGTTCTGGGCCACAGTCTTCTTGCCGACCTTGCCTTTTAGCTGATCTTCTGCATTTTGGAGACTGGTTTCCGCTTTCTGTAGCGTATCCGCCGCGTAACGCTCCGCCCCGGTCCAGCGCGCGATACGCACTGCGTTGCGAGCCTCGTAGAGTTCCAGTGGAGTCTTTCGGTCCAGCGGTATGGGACGGAGCTCCGTCGGGTTTACGTTCAAAGTGTATTGGCCGCGCTGCAACAATTCATATTTTGCGTCAATGGTCTCGATTGTCCCTGTGGTATCGGTTCGGACGAAATTCTCCATGACCACTACGTCGCTCGGTTGGGTCACCGCAAAATACGGTTCAGCCGTGATGATCAAGCCAAAAGTTTGCAGGTCAGTGGTGACATCCAATTTGCTGTCATCTCCTTTGAGGAGGACTTCGCCCAAATTCTTGGGCCGGCCTTCAGGAGTGACGGCCCACAGCACGTAGGTCAAATATTCAGGGCCGAACTGGGTGGCAGGGGTCAGGTTTTCCATTTTGGTGTCGATTGCGATTCGGCCCTGCTTGCTGTTCACAATCGCGACCCCTTTGGCTTGAGGCATCAGGGCGGTGCCGCGAAAGTCAACTTTCGTGGAGCCGCTGCGGTGGCGGTAGTTGATGGCTGTGGTCGTGCGGCCCACGACGGTAACCCGGTAGATGGGCACCGGGCCCGAGCGATCCACCTGACCTTGTCCTTCACGGGGGATGGTGCTCTGAGCCCACCCAGCAGATGCGCACAATAGAAGGAGCACAGCTCCCCATAGAATACTTATTCGTGCTTTCATCTTTAACCCCCTAGCTGGAATTTCCTTATTGACTTTGCCATCCACCGGTAAGCTACCCCTAACCGCTTCTCAAGGCAAGGGCCAGTTGGGTTTTCAGAATTCGGCGCCTCCAGCACCGGCGGAAGGGGCCACTTTTGCCGCTCCTGAGAATGCCAAGGACGATTCCAGAACTCTCCTGAGCAATTGGATGGGATCAGATATTCCACAGTTCGACGGCTTCTCTGTCTGCGTCCGAGTTCCGGAGACCGGCGACATGGCAAAGTGTGTCCTAAGGCCGCTGCCGGGTTTTGCGAACGCGGCGTGGTCGCCAACCAATAAACTTTTCCTGAAAAGGCCCCTGTGCCTGCGGAAGCACCTCGTCTGGGCTATGGTTTCGGTGGACTGCGCAGTGCTTGCTCCGCTGGGATTTCCTTACCATCGCTGTCCACATAATGGATATCGAAGGGGCCGTCGCTGAGTAGATAAAAGACGCAGGCCGTGGCGCAAGGAAACTCGTGGTGATGCCTCGAAGGCAGAAATACATAGTCTCCCGCTTGCAGCACTTTGTTGCCTTCTGTTTCCAGGCGCATCTTTCCGCTAATCATGATCAACTCTACGTTGGGCGTGTGCCAGTGCTTCGGGACCCGGCAGCCCACGGGCCACTGAGCCACGTTGACGCTGGCACCGTTCGCGGGATTTTCGCGAAGAACGGCGAACTTGGCGCAGGCAGGTATGTTCGGCCCCGCTTCAAACGTGAGTGCAGCCGGACTCACCACTCTAAACGGATCGCCCCCCTGCTGCGCTGCGGATGAGGGCAGAAGCAGAACCGCCAACAAGCACAGCAACCCGCGTCCACCGGTCACTTTCTCACCTCCATGAACCGCGGATTCTAAGTCCCATATTCATGATGCTCTCTTCAAGAAATACGAACCGGAGGAGTATATAGTGCAACCTGTCTCGAAAAGGAACGAGGCTGTTGAAAAACGCTTTTGAGCGGTTCCAGACCTTCTACGCCGAACCAAGAATCAACAACTTGCGAGCCTACGCTGTGAGCGAGAGAGGCCTTGGCAGCACTTTTTCAATACTCTCAGATGTTTGCGGACGCTTACGCGGAGAGGAGTGAGCTCGTTGGAGAAACGAAGTCACCAAGTGGTTGGATCAATCATGCTGGGGGTTCCCAGGACATGCTCGAGCAAAGGATTATGGAGCAGCCCTGTTGTCCCTCGCGAAAGTTGCTCGTTAATCGTGCAGGACAACACTCAGAAGAGAACTGTTGATGTGGACCCCGCCGTTGTACCTGATGAAGCCCAGTTTCCTGAACTTATTCATGAAAAAATTCACCCGAGAGCGCGTCGTGCCAATCATACCCGCTAGCGCCTCCTGAGATACCTTGGGAAGCATCTGTTGAGGCTGGCCTTCCTTGCCATAGCGCGCCAGCAGCAAAAGAGTGCGGGCCAGTCGTTTCTCGCTGGAGTTAAAAAGCTGATCGATCAAATCCTCCTCGATGCGGATGTTTCGTGCCAGCATATAAGTCAAGAAGCGGTCGGAGAAAGCATGTTCCGCGTGGAGCACGCGAATCATCTCCTTCTTTTCAATCACGAGTAAAGTCGTGGGTGTAATCGCGGTCGCCGCCCCGATGCGAACAGACTGACCTGCCATGCCCCCCTCACCAAAAAAGTCACCGGGTCCCAGGATCGCCACAATTGCCTCTTTGCCAACCTCGTTGACCACGGAGAGCCTTACACCTCCTTTTTGAATGTACAGGACACTCTTAGCGGAATCACCTTGCGAGTAGATCTTCTCTGATCTTCGATACTCCACAACTTTTCTCGCCACGCCGGCCGAATCGAGAAAAGTTTGGGCGTTGAAAGCGGGCTTTTTCTTGAATTTTATACTGCTGGCACGGTCGATTGCTTGCATCATGTCACCGCCTAACACATCTTAGCAAATTCATGCAAATCTAGGCAAGACTCCCTGGAAAGCGGAAGTGTCTTAATTGTAAGTGGCTAGGTCTTCGCAAGTTCGGCCTCGAAGTGGCTTTCAACTTCTTCACGACTCAGGGGGTTTTTTGCTTTGGTCAATACAACCGAATAGACGACCTTGTTGCTTTCAACCTGCGCGGTGATAAACGCCCCGTCCTCCAGCGCTTCTTGGCTGGTGAATTTCACTCTTCTGCCGTCCGCAAGTGTCTTAATCCACTCTTGGTCTTCCACTTTCGTTTCTCCTCAGGCAAACCGAGTGTTTCGTAATGGTTCTCCTATGTTCCAACCGGAAGTTCCGATTTCAACTTTATCTCCGCGCAAAACCATATGCCAGCCACCCTCCGGTGTCAACCTCGGATCGCCGCGGCCACAGTTAAGTGGTAAGCGCGCCTCGTGTCTGCGATCATCCGGCTACGGCGAAGGCACGGGGCGAGACGGACGCGGGAGGCGGCGGGGTCTTCTTGGGGCGGAGGAGGTAGGCGAGCAGGCCGAATTTGCGCCACGACCAGGTGCCCGCGCGACGCGCCCGGAGATACGCTCTGCCGACGGAAGTGGGCGAATAGGCTTTAGACTGTTTCCGCACACAAGAAAACATTCATGCCGCCCCACGAGAGCTACATGCTACGAATAGAGCGTGGGTTTGTTTGCAGGTAGGCCCATGTTCTCAGTGCAGCAGGTAGCCTGGAACCAGAGCGAAGGGCAAATGCGCACTCAGAAAGAGGGCAAGGAGATCTTTGTCGCACCTTGACTGGAACGCCTCGGCACGCTGCGTGAACTGACCCGCGGCGGCGCCGGGAAGCACCTACCCGATCTCGGTGGCGGCCTGACCCGCACCTAGTTCGGAATTTCCCGTTTTGTTCCTATCTTGAGCCAGCTACTTTGCGGCCGAGTTGGTGCCGGCCAGCCTCGGTGGAGTGCAGCTTGCCTTCCTCAGTTCCAATCACGGAAACATCGTTAAGTTGTCCGGCAAAGACCGCACAATCTTGGGGGGCCAGAGCACCCTCATGGACCTAGCCACGACAAACGCAGTCGGCAACCAAAACACGACCGTCACCAAGCAGAGAGTGATCCCCCGGAACCCCGCCGCTGCGGACAGCAGAGAAGAGAGCAGAACGCTGCCCCAAAAGCCGACACTCACGTAATAGATCGGGACTCGGAGT
>JBGPZW010000008.1:0-39543 GCA_041493955.1 Terriglobia bacterium | reverse complement strand
CGCCAGCTCGCCGGCTTTTTCGGGCGCCAGGAACGGCAGGGGGTGAGGGTGCTGGGACCGGCGGCGGCGCCCCTCGCGCGCCTGAAGCGCGAGTACCGCTTCCAGTTTCTGCTCAAGGCGCCAAAGCGCGCGCAGCTCACGCGGGCGCTCGCGGGCTGCCTGGCCTTTTGCGCGCAGAAGCAGATCCCCGAAAGCGCCGTCCTCGTGGATGTGGACCCGCTCAGCCTGTTTTAGTTTGCTGTGCGACCGCCACACGAGGTAGGTCGGCAGACCGAGAAAAACAATGCCGAGTCCCGCAGCCGGGTCACAGGCATGCCGGCCTACCAGGGATTGTTCACCGGCCAGGGCGTGAAGCAAAGAAGGAAGATCAGCAGGGCGACGACGGCCCAGACGCGCCGCTTGGGATCGAGCGGCTCCCAGCGATTCAGCAGTGGCGGATGGCGGAAGCCCAGCAGCAGAAGGATCGCCGCCCAGGGATACCAGCCCACCCAGGCGAAGCGCCCGAGCAGGAAGAGAAGGGCCGCCACCAGCAGCGTGACCCGGCGATGGAATTCGCTCGCGAGCGCATAGAGAATGTGCCCGCCGTCAAGCTGCCCGCCGGGCAGCAGATTGATCGCCGTCGCAAATAAACCCACCCAGGCGGCGCGGCCGACCGGATGAAGCAGGAGATCAGCCGGTGAAACGCCCGGGCGGAGCCAGGCAATCAATAGCCGTGAGAGCAGCGGATCTCCGAAAACCACTCGCGTGGTGGCCTGAGCCGCCGGCACGACTTTGGAATAAGCGATGGCCACCGCCAGCGCCGGAACGGCCAGCAGGAACCCGACTACGGGTCCCGCGAGACCCACGTCGAACAGTGCCTTGCGATTGACGATCGGCGAGCGGATGCGAATGAATGCGCCCAGCGTTCCGATCAGCGTCGGAGCGGGGATGAAGTAAGGAAAGCTGGCGGAGATCGAGTAAAAGCGGCAGGCGAAGTAGTGGCCCAGTTCGTGGGCCAACAGGATACCTATCAAGGTAAAGGAAAAGGGGACGCCCGCCAGAAGCAGTCTTGGCGTACTCAGGATCTCGAAATAGGACTCGAAGAAATCGTCGAAGGTTGGCGCTTCGCCGCGGGCATAATCCCGAGCAAAGATCGCGCCAACTGCCAGCGTCGAGAACAGTGTCAGGACGAACAGAGCCAGCGCTACCACCAGCCAGCGCCGCCGAGGAGCTGGGCGCGCCGCAGGGATGGTTTCCGAGGTCACCCGCGGCGGAGGCAGCTCGCCCGGGAACACGGAGATGGGAGGGCGTCCGTTGCCGTTGCCGGAGCTCATGCAGGTTCAGATGCGTTGCAGGCCTTGGAAGACACTCTGCAGGTTTGGAGTAGGAGCCGCCCGGCGCGTGGATGCGCGCAGGTCTGCGGAGTTACAGCGATTGCAGCTCCTTGCCGGGCTTAAAGCGCACCGCCTTACCCGGCGGGATGCTGACCTCTTCGCCGGTGCGGGGGTTGCGGCCGATGCCGGTCTTGCGGGGTTTGACGTTGAAGACGCCGAAGCGGCGCAACTCGATGCGTTCGCCGCGCCCGAGCGCGTTCTTCATGGCTTCAAAGACGGTTTCCACCGCCTGCTCGGCCTTGGTCCGGGTGACCCCCGTGCGGCTGACCACTGCGTTGACGATGTCAAGCTTTATCACGCGCGCCTCCCGCCCTAAAAGGAAGCCTATGCTAGACATGCAGGTGCGGGTTGTCAAGCTGCGAGCGCTATACTACACTGCGTTGCTTTTTTCACCTGCAACAATCCTTTCTTACTCCCGGGAGGCCCTGATGACGGTCAAGCCGGACCGCTGGATACGCAAGATGGCGCTTGAGCACAGAATGATCGAGCCGTTTGAGGACCGGCAGGTACGCGACGGCGTGATCAGCTATGGGGTGTCGTCCTATGGCTATGACATCCGCGTGGCGGACGACTTCCGCATCTTCACCAACGTCAACTCGACAATCGTGGACCCCAAGCACTTCGACGCACGCTCCTTTGTCGAGTTCAAAGGCCCGGTGTGCATCATCCCGCCCAACTCGTTCGCGCTGGGGCGCTCGGTCGAGTATTTCCGCATCCCGCGGAACGTCCTGACGATTTGCATGGGGAAATCCACGTACGCACGCTGCGGGATCATCGTCAACGTGACCCCGTTCGAGCCCGAATGGGAGGGTTTTGTCACGCTGGAGATCAGCAACACAACGCCGTTGCCCGCCAAAATCTACGCGAACGAGGGACTCTGCCAGGTGGTCTTCTTCTTGTCCGACGAAGAGTGCGAGGTTTCCTACAAGGACAAAAAAGGGAAGTATCAGGCGCAGCAGGGCATCGTCCTGCCGCGGTTGTAACCGGACGGCCGTCGGTCAGTTCTCAAGCCCCGCGTTTTCCGCGAGAACGCGCGCCAGGCTGGCCCAATCCAGCTCACCCTGCCCGCGGGCCACGGCTGAAAGCAGATGGTCGCGAAGCAGGCTGGCCAGCGGCATCGGCACGTTGGCCGCCTCGGCAGCAGCCAGCGCCAGGCGGATATCTTTCAGGCCCAGGTGCAGTTTGAACCCAGCAGGCGCGTATCGCTGCTCCACCATGAGCTTGCCGTAGTTTTCATACAAGGGTGATTGGAAGAGTGCGCCGTTCACGATCTCCAGCAACTGTGCCGGATCCATTCCGGATTTTCGCGCCAGCGCAAAGGCCTCGGCAAGGCTCTCCAGCATGGAGGCGATCAGGAAGTTTCCCGCGAGCTTCAAGATGTTTGCCGCGGGAGCCTCAGCGCCGATCACGAAGAGTTTGCGGCTGACCGCTTCGAGCAGCGGCCGGCAGCGCTCGAGCGCTTCGGCGGGTCCTGCAGCGACGACGACCAGCCGCGCCGCCGCAGCTGCCTCCGGCCGGCCAAAGACCGGAGCGGCCACGAAGCTTTGCCCCTCAGCGGCGTGCGCCTCCGCGAGGCGCCGCGACAGCGCCGTACTGATCGTGCTCATCGAGACGTGTACTCCTCCGGCCGGAAGAGCTTCGAGGATGCCGCCTGCGCCAAACACGCATTCTGCTACCGCGTGGTCGTCAGCGAGCATCGTCAGCACGACGCCGGGGGTGCAAGCTTCCGCGGGCGTGCCGGCGACCTGCGCGCCTTCCCGCGCCAACTCCTCCGCGCGGCTCCGCGTGCGGTTATGGACGACCAGTTCGTGTCCCGCCTTCAGCAGATTGTGCGCCATGGGCTGCCCCATATTTCCCAATCCGATGAATCCCGCTTTCATACTTTGCCCTCCGTGGCGAAATGGCCGGTCTTTAGCGCTGGGGTGAGCCAGTTGAGGTCGTCGAGGTCGCCCTTCACGACTTCCACGCCGGGCCGTGCCAGGAACTGCGCCGCAGGTTTCTGGGGATCGCGGGTGAGGGCCCGCACCCGCCATCCAGTGGCCCGCAGATGGGACGCCACGACTCCCCCTTGACGGCCTGTGGCACCGGTTACGAGGAAGGTTCCTTGTTTTTCATTCATTGTGTGCTCCTGTCAGCCGGCGGGTTGCCGCCGACGAGCGGAAAACCGCGCCGGCGCCACCCCTCCAGCCCTTCGGCCAATGGCCGGATTCGAGTAATCCCTTTGCTGCGCAGCAACAGCGCCACCCGGGCGCTGGTGGCTTCGTTGGGTCAAGTGCAGTACAGAACGACGTCGCGGTCGCGGGGAATGTGGTCACTCGCCTCTTCCAGCGCTGCCGGCTCGAGGCGATGGGCGCCAGGAATGGTCCCTGGTTCCGCCTCGAAGTCGAGCGAATGGCGCAGGTCCACGATCACCACATCTTCGCCCGCATCGAGCTTGTCCTTGAGTTCCTCCGGGGTGATCCGCGCAATGCGCAGCTGGCGCAAAAACCGCTGGCGCTTGACGTATTTCCAGGCGATGTAGCCCCCCAGGGCACCCAGCAGAAGCACCAGCAGCCAGCTCCCCAGCGTGATGGCGCGATTGGCGACGCGCTCGAGTTGATCGCTGAACCCGTAGCCGAGGCCCACAAACGCACCCGCCCAGAGCAGCGCCCCCAGCGCATCGAACAGCAGGAAGCGGCTCAGGCGCATGCGGAAAACTCCCGCCAGCGGAGGCGCAGCAGTGCTCAGCCCGGGGATGAACTTCGCCACCAGCAGCGACCGGGCGCCGTGACGCTCAAAAGTGCTTTCCGTGCGGCGCACGCAGGAGTCGGGCTCGAGCGAAATCCGGCAGAGGAATTGCAAAACCTTGACGCCGCGGCGGCGGCCCAGCTCATACCAGAGCGAATCGCTGATAAGCGCTGCGATAATCGGGAGCCCCAGCACCAGGGCCAGGCTCAGCCGCCCGGCGCCCGCCAGCGCCCCGGCCGCCAGCAGCAGGGGCACCGAGGGCAGCGGCAGGCCGAGCTGCTCGACGAACACCCCCGCGAATAGCACCGTGTAACCGTGCCGGACCAGGAACAGGAGCGGTTCATTCATTTGCGGCAACCTCTCTGGCAGCCACGGCGCTTTCACTGAACTTATAGCATGTGTCTGCGGCGCGGCTCTTCCCCTCGCACACGTGGGGCCGAAGGGTTTGATGCTCTGCCGCATCACCTATTGCAGCGGAGCCTATTGCCGGGGGCGTTGTGCCCCGGCTGAAACCGTTGCTCTTCACCGCGAACATACCCCCATCAAGAGTAGGCTCTGAAGTCAGGGCTTCTGCGTGGGGCGGAGCAGGATTTCGCTGATGAAACTTTGCGGTGCCTGGGTGACCAGCGCCGCCACGGCGTGGGCCACGTCTTCGGGCTGCAACATCTTCGACGGGTCCTTGTCCGTATGCGGTGAAAATTCGGTCGCGACCGTGCCAGGACATACCGCGCTCACGCGGATGCCATGTACCCGCAGGTCCTCAGCCATGCAGTAGGTGAGCCCGAGCAGTCCCCACTTGGAAGCGCAATACACGCCGCCGCCCGGGAAGGCATTCTTGCCCGCGAGCGAGCTGATGTTAACGATGTGTCCGGTTCGGCGGCGGATCATCTCCGGCGCCACCTCCCTGCTGACCAGGAATACTGCTTTCAAATTGGTGTCCAATACAGCGTCCCAGTCTGCTTCGGTGGTCTCGTGGACGGGACTGAAGATGCCCACCCCGGCGTTATTGACCAGGATGTCGATCGGACCGAACGTCCGGCGCGTGCGCTCGACGAGCGCGGCGACCTCGGCCGGGCGGGTTACGTCGGTGGCCAGGGCCAGCGTATCCACGCCGCTCCGGCGCAGGTCTTCAGCGGTCCGATTGAGCGCCTGGGAGTCGCGCGCGCAGATCGCCACACGTGCTCCCATGCGCCCCAGCCGCGCGGCGATGGCCAGGCCGATGCCGCGGCTGCCGCCGGTCACCAGGGCGACCTGTCCAGCCAGGGGTTTCTCCATACGGGGAATCCTTTCTTTTTGGAAAGCCCGCGCTGCTGCGCAAGGCGACCTTTACGGGCCGGGCCCCATCTTATCATCTGAGCCGTTTGGCCAAGGCTCGGGAGCAGAGGAGCATGACGCGCAGTTCGCGGAAGAGGAACCCGTGCCACGAAACGCGCTTGCGCCCTGCGGAGGGATTCCCTATAATCCAAAAGTTTTGAACTCCGATTAGGCCCTCATCGATGGGTCTCCGCAAGCGGGGTCAATTGCGGGAGGCAAATTTCGCCCAGGAGGCAGGGAGAAGATGACTCGAAAGTTGATCGTGACAGGTGTGGGGCTGTTGTTGGCGTCGCTGTTGGTTTGCGCGAGCGCGCCCCCCGTCTGGGCCGCGCCGGAGCAGGAGAAGCTCGGTTACACGGTGTCAGAGTTCAACGCCTACCAGGCCGCCGTGGCCGAGAAAAACCCGCAGGAGCGATTGAAACTGCTCGATGACCTGGTCGCCAAGCTGGGCCCCGACTCGGGCCTGCTGCCCTACATCTACCAGAACTATTTTGAGACCTACAATCAGTTGAAGAATTATCCCAAAGTCCTGGAGTACGCGGACAAGCTGCGCGCACTCGGGGACAAGATCCAGATTCAGTCCCGGCTCCAGACGCTGAGCATCCGGTGTCAGGTGTTCGAGGCCAGCTACAACGCGAAGGACCCGAACAAGGATGCCAACTCCATGCGCTCTCGCGAGGCGGCGCTGGAAGCGCTCGGCTTGCTCGACAAGCTGCCCAAGCCCGAGAATGCTACCGACGCTCAGTTTGCCGAGCAGAAGAAGCCGGCCGCCGCGTTCTTCAACAACTGCGCGGGTTTCGCCTCGTTGCAGCTGAAAGATTTCAAGTCTGCCATTGAATCGTTTAAGGGTGCGCTGGCCTCCACTCCCGGCGACCCCATCGTGTACTTCCGCCTGGGCATTGCTCAGTTGCAGATGGATCCGCCGCAACACATGGATGGGTTCTGGTCGCTGGCGCGGGCGATCGCGTTGAAGGGCCCCGGGGAAGCGCAAGTGCGCGCCTACTTGCGCAACCAGCTTCTGCGCTACCAGCAGACCGGATGCGAGAAGCTGCTCGACGCCCAGATGAACGAACTTCTCACTCTCGCCGCGGGCTCCGCCGAGCGCCCCGGGACGTACAGGATTCCTGCGGCCGCTGACCTGCAGAAGGCGCGCGATGAGACCACCAACTTCATCACCGACCTGAAAGCCGGCGGCGACAAGTCCAGGCTGCTGTGGCTGGCCGTCTGCGGCCTGGAATTCCCGGAGGTGGTGGGCAAAGTGATTGCAGTCAATGCGACGGACCCGGTGGTGCTGAAGCTTTATAACGGCACGACGCCGGAGGAGATGGAGGCAGCCACCACTGCCAACATGGAAGTGAAGCTCGAGGGGCAGCCGGAAGCCAAGCGCATTCAGAAAGACGAGCCGGTCCGCATCGCCGGCACACTGGTGGGCTACGACCCGGATCCCTTCATGCTTCACTGGGAGAAGGGCAAAGTAAATCGCGAAGACATTCCGGCGGAAAAAGGACCTGCGAAGAAGGCTCCGCCGAAGAAGCGACCCGCCGCGAAGAAGTCTTAGCTCCAGCTTCTCCGGAAACGAGACTCAAGATATCCCACGGCTCCGGCTAACGCCGGAGCCGTTTCGTTTTGGTTTGTGCTCTCGAGGCAAGGACGCCCCGCGGTGAATTGCCAGGGGCCTCGCCTCTGGCGGGGGCCTCAGATGTGGTGGCGATGTCGGTTCTCGAGCTTGTAGAGACCGATCTTGCGGCTGAGCGTATTGCGGTGGATGCCCAGCACCCGCGCGGCGCGGGACTGGTTGCCTTTGGAGCGGTCCAGCACGCGCTTGATGAATTTTTTCTCAAACTCGGTGACCGCCTCGTCGAAGAGGATTCCGCGTTCGACCATCTGTCCAATCAAGGATTCCAATTGATCTTTCACGATTGCACGCTCCGCAGCGACGCTAGTGGTTTCAGGCCCGTCAGTCGAGTTCGTGGCCCGTTAGTTGCCGGTAGGCTTCCCGATATTTGGATCGCGTGGCCGCCACCACCTCGGGCGGCAGCTCCGGCGCCGGCGGCTGTTTGGGCCAGCCGATGCGCTCGAGGTAGTCGCGGACATACTGCTTGTCAAACGAAGGCTGTGGCCGTCCGGGCTGATAGCCCTGGGATGGCCAGAACCGCGAGGAGTCTGGCGTCAGGGCTTCGTCAATCCAGATCAGCTCGCCGCCCACCAATCCGAATTCAAATTTCGTATCGGCGAGGAGGATGCCGCGGGGCTCGGCGTAGGCAGCCGCGCGCCGGTAAAGCTCCAGGCTGATCGTGCGCAGGCGATTGACCAGCTCGACGCCCACGCGCCCCGCCGCCTCGTCAAACGAGATGTTCTCATCGTGGCCGCTGGTGGCCTTGGTGGACGGGGTGAAAATGGGTTCGGGGAGCCGCTCGGACTCGCGCAAGCCCGGCGGCAGCGCAATCCCGCAGACGGCTCCGGTGGCTCGGTAGTCTTTCCAGCCGGAGCCCGAGAGGTAGCCGCGCACCACGCATTCGATGGGCACCGGCTGGGCGCGCCGGCAAAGCATGGCTCGCCCGGTCAATTCTTCGCGATAGGGCGCCAGTTCCGCGGGAAACTCGGACGCGCTGAGAACGTGGTTGGGGATGACGTCGCGCAGCAGATCGAACCAAAACAAGGAGAGCTGGGTCAGCACGCGTCCCTTATCGGGGATGGGCGTGGGCAGTACGACATCGAACGCCGAGAGCCGGTCGGTGGCCACGATCAGCAGCTTGTCGCCGACCACGTAGAGATCGCGCACCTTGCCGCGGGATTTCAGCAGCACCCCGCGAAGATTGGTTTCCCAAACCACCGCGCTCATGAGAGGAAAAGTCACAGGTGATTCCGTCCCTGGAAGAGGCGCGTATTCTAGCGCAGGCGGTTCGGTTGTCAACGGAGAAGAAAAATAAGATCGGGGAGACGCAGCAGCAGGCTGACAAGTCGTTGCAAGACTTTTGCAACGCTGGAACCTTGCTTTTCCACAGAAAGGGTTTCGCCTAGGCGGCGTTGGTGGCCGTGGCAGCTTTCGGGTTGGAGTCGGCGTCCGCGGCAGCTTCGTCCCAGCGGACGGAGACGAGTTTGCTGACGCCGGGCTCCTGCATGGTCACCCCGTAAAGCACCGGAGCCATCTCCATGGTGCGGCGATTGTGGGTGACGATGATGAACTGCGTCTGCGCGCTCATCTCTCCGACGAGCTTGGTGAACCGGCCGACGTTGGCTTCGTCGAGCGGCGCGTCCACCTCGTCGAGAATGCAGAATGGGCTGGGCTGGTAGCGGAAGATGGCGATAAGCAGCGCCAGGGCGGTCAGGGCCTTCTCGCCGCCGGAGAGCAGCAGGACGTTTTGCAGGCGTTTGCCCGGAGGTTGCGCGGCGATATCGATGCCGGTCTCTCCGGAGCTGTCGGCTTCGGTCAGGTGCATCTCGCCGGTGCCGCCGCCGAACAGCGTGCGGAAGGCCTCGGCGAAGTTGGCGTTGATGACCGCGAAGGCCTCCTCGAATTTCCGCTGCGAAACTTCGTCGAGTTCGCGAATGGCCTGTTGGGTATCATCGATCGAAGCCAACAGGTCATCGCGCTCGCGGCTCAGGAAGTCATAGCGTTGCTCGCACTCGTTGTATTCCTCGAGCGCCATCATATTGACCGGGCCCATGGCCTCGATTCGTGCTTTCATCTCGCGGTAATTCGTTTCCGCGGCGACCAGTTCGTCTCCGGCGAGCAGGGTGATCTCCTGCGCGATCAGGTCCTCGGGATGGAGGTTCAGTTCGGCGAGCGAGGCCTCGCGCAGGTGGTCGCGCTCGGCGTCATTGCGCGCCCGGTCGATCTCGTGCCGGCTGCGGTCTTCGCGCAGATCGCCCAGCATTTGCCGCGCCACCCGCACGGCGTCATCCACCTGTGTGGTGCGCACCCGCGCCTGCTCCCACTCCTGCTCGAGTTCCATCTTGCGCGATTCCAGGCGCGTCTTCTCCGTCCGCAGGGCTTCCACCTGCCGCTGCTGCCCGACGGTCTGCGACTCGAGTTCGTGCCGTTCGCCGGAAAGCGCCGCCTGCTGCTCGCGCAGAGCCGCTTCGCGCTCGCGCAGTTCCCGCTGATCCTCTGCCAGGCGCGCGCTCAAAGTTTCCGCGGTGGAAAGCCGCTCGGCCAGGGTGGCCATCTCCTCGCGGCGCCGGGTAACCTCCTCCTGGTGGGCTTGGATGAGCTGGCGCAGGGTCGCGAGGCGCTCGCCGGCCTCGTTGGCCTCGGCTTCGGCGGCGGTGCGCGATTCGGAGGCTTCGGTGTGCTGCTGCTGAGCCAGTTCGGCGCGGCGGCGGGCCACCTGCACTTCGTTGCGCAGGCGCGCCAGATCGTTCTGGCACGCGGCGAGCTCCATGCCAAGCCGCGCGAGTTCGGCGCGGGCCTGGTCGCGCTGGTGGGTGGCGCCGACCAACGTCTTTTCAGCGTCCACGTGCTGCGCCGTGGCTGCTTCGAGAGCCTGCTCCCCCTCGCTCATTTCCTTCTCGATGCGGTGCAGCGCGGCCTGCGCCTCAGCGGCGCCGCGATCCAGCTTCAGGATTTCAGCGTCGAGCGAGCGCAATTCGCGCTTCATCACGAGCGGCCCGGCCTCGGACGGTCGTCCTCCGGTCACCGCGCGGCCCTGGTAGCAGGTGCCATCGGTCGTCACGAAGTGATATTGCGGGTTTTCGCTGGCCAGTTGTTCGGCCGTTGCGGCAGTTTCCACCAGAAAGGCCGATCGCAGCCGGGGCAAGAACTGCTTGGCCGTGGCGCCCAGCGGATCACGGAAACTCACCAGCTTGTCCAGGCGCGTCACCACGCCTTCGTTTGCCCGGAACAGGATGATCGGCTCGTGCTCGCTGGCTCTCAGCTCCCGCAACGAATCGACGAAAAACGTGGCGCGGCCGCCGACTTCCTCGCGCAGCAGGGCGATGCCGGCTCGGGCGTGGTCAAAAGTCTCCACCACGACGTACTCGAGTTCCTCGCGCAAGAACTGCTCGATGGCGCTCTCGTACTGTTCCTCCACCTCGGCATAGTCGGCGAGAATGCCCACGGCGCGGAAGCCGCGCGCGGTACCCTCGCCGTTCGTGGCAAACAGCTTCTGCACCGCGTCGGCGGTGTACGAGCGGTCGTTCAGGATCTGTTCGAGAGAGGCGCGGCGGGCGCGGGCTCCGGCCAGGGCGTCACGGGCGCTGTTACAGCGAGCCTGGGTCTCCTGCTGCTCGCGGCGCAGGTCGGCGATGCGGGTCTGGGCGGCGCGAACGGCCTGTTCGAGAGTTTTCGCCCGGTCCACCGCCGCCTGGCAGTGCAGGTCTGCCTGATGCGCGCGCTCGCGGTACTGCAGAGATTCCTCGAGCAACTCCTGCTCGGCGTGCTCCTGGCGGCTCTGCGCTTCCCGGTGATGCGCCAGCGCCAGTTCGGCCTGGGCGTGCTCGCCGTGAAGGCGCGTCAGCTCCTCGCCGAGCTGCCCGGCGGAGAGACGCACGTCTTCGATGCGCGCTTCGGTCGTACGCGCCGCGTCGGCCAGCTGCTGCGTGCGCTCGCCCAACTGCGCCAGCAGCGCTTCCAGGCGCTCGGTCTCCTGACGAAGCACAGCCACGCTCTGCTCGTGGGCCCGGGCGCGGGCCTCGAGCAACGCAGCCTGGCCGGCTGCCTGTTCGATCTCGCCCAGGAGTTGCCGTCCGCGGGCATCGAGCTCCTGCGACCGCTCGCGGTTGAACACGATGCGGTTTTCGCTGCGGTCGAGTTCAAGCGCCGTCTGTCCCAACAGGTTCTGACTCTGCCGCAGCTCGGCATCGAGCTCGTACGTGCGCGCGCTCAAGCGCTCCTGTTCGGTTTCCATCTGTTCGAGCGCGGCGAGCTGCTGAGTTTCCGCAGCGGCGCATTGCCGCAGCAACTGCGCCAGCCGCTCGGCCTCAGCGTCGAGTTCCCTGGCCTTGCTGCCCATCACCTGGCGCAACAGGCCGCGCATCTGCTCGCGCAGCTCGGCGTAGCGGCGCGCTTTGGAGGCCTGGCGCTTCAGCGAGACCAGTTGCTTTTCCACCTCGACCAGAATGTCGTTGACGCGTGCCAGGTTGATCTTCGAGGATTCGAGTTTTGCCTCGGCCAGCCGCTTCTTCGTCTTGTACTTGGTGACCCCGGCGGCTTCTTCGATGATGGCGCGGCGATCCATGGGCTTGGTGCTCAGGATCTGCCCAATGCGGCCCTGCTCGATGATGGCATAGGAGTCCGGCCCCAGACCCAGGCCCATGAACATTTCCTGGATGTCGCGCAGGCGCGCGACGCGGCCGTTCATCAGGTACTCGCTCTGCCCGGATCGATAGAGCCGCCGCCCAACGACCACCTCGCCGGGCTTAGTGCGCATCGCGGGCTTTTCTGCGGTTTGCTTGGTCTTTCTGCCCGCAAACTTGGCGCCCACACTGCTCTCCGCGCTCTCTGTGTTCTCCCTGAACTCTGCGTTCTCTGTGCCCTCTGTGTTGAGCCCCTGCGCGGCCGCATCGCCCTCGCCCTTTGCTTCTTCTGCGGGACCTTCGAGCACGAATTTCGCAGCCTCGGTCAGCTCGGGATCTTCCAGATGGAGCAAAACTTCGGCCAGGCCCAGGGGCGGGCGCTTGGCGGTGCCATTGAAAATGCAGTCGGCCATGCGCTCGGCGCGCAGCAACTTGTGGCTCTGCTCGCCCAGCACCCAGGAGACGGCGTCCACGATGTTCGATTTTCCGCAGCCGTTAGGCCCCACAATGCAGGTAATCCCGGTGCCGCTGAAGGTGATCTGCGTCTTCTCGCAGAACGACTTGAAGCCCACCAGTTCGACTTTGCGAAGCTTAAGCAAGTTGGCCCCTTGTTTGGCCCAGCCCTGGGCCCGCGAATCGCTGCCGCGGTGCAGAGCAGAGACGAGTTCCGCATCCTCGAGTGGAGGGGTTTACCGACAAAAACTCTGGTGGGTCGCTCAGCAGTGGCCCAGCCGCCTGGCGCGCGAATGGCGGTTACGGTACAGGACGATAACACACGCTACAGAGGCTGTAAAGCCTTGCTGCGGAAATTGTGCGTGGGAAAAACCCCTCGGAACAAGGCCTGCGTTTCAGAAACGCTGTCAAACATGCCGCTCGGGCGCACTGTTCACGGCGTGACTTGGGCCCTGGCCCGTCGGCAATGGCGTCATTTTGTGTTTCTAGCGTCGTATTTTTTTCTTAGGCTGGCGCTGAAAATCGATCGCTTTCAGCAACCAGAGCAAGTCTCCGACTGTCTTGATCGGTACGGTTGGTTCAATTCCCGTTTCTTCGATCTCCATCGTCAACATCACCCAATCCAAGGAATCCAGAACCGACGATAGCTCCGTACTTTCCGTCACTTCACCTGATGCGATTCGAGCGTGAAGACTATCCCGCAAACGCGCGTAAGAGGGTTCCGCTAGGCAGCCTCGAAGCTTGCGCAGCATCATACTTGCTCAACCCGACGGGGATTGTATCACTCACAATCTAAGTCCAGATGTCGCCCCTGTCTTAGGGAGGCAAACATAGGCCACGACTGTCTGGCCCAGAAGTTTGCCTACTCATCAGGCGTCGGCTAGAATGACGCGTTTGTCCTGGCGGGCACGCAACGCGCTGTGCACCAGCCAACCGGAACAGCACAGAGGAGCAAGGAAGTAGTGAACGAGCGACGATGGGCGAAATTCTGCTGCAAAACACGCTGACCGGGCGCAAGGAGCCCTTCGTGCCGCTGCACAAGGGCGAGGTGCGCATCTACACCTGCGGCCCGACCGTCTATGACTTCGCCCACATCGGGAATTTCCGCACCTTTGTCTTCCAAGATATCCTGCGGCGCTTCCTGCGCTTGGAGGGTTATCGCCTCAAACATGTGATGAACCTCACCGACGTGGATGACCGCATCATCCAGAACGCCGCGGCGGCGGGCATCGGCATCCGGGAATACACCGAGAAATATGTTCAGGTGTTCTTGGAAGATACTCGTACGCTGAATATCGAGCCGCCCGAGCACCTGGTGCGCGCCACCGACCACATTGACGACATGGTCCGGCTGATCGAGCAACTCGGCCGCAAGAGCTTGACCTACTCGAGCGAGGGATCCATCTACTACCGCATCGCGAAGTTTCCCGCCTACGGCAAGCTCTCCAAGATTGACCTGGGCGGCATCCAGGCGGGCGCGCGCGTGGACGTGGACCGCTACGAAAAAGCCGACGCGCGCGATTTCGCTCTCTGGAAGGCGCCCAAGCCCGGCGAGCACTTCTGGGAAACTTCGATAGGCCCGGGGCGTCCCGGATGGCACGTCGAATGCTCGGCGATGGCCATGAAATACCTGGGCGAAACGCTTGACATCCACACGGGCGGCGTCGATCTGACCTTCCCCCACCACGAGAACGAAATCGCGCAGTCGGAAGCGGCCACGGGAAAGCCTTTTGTGCGCTACTGGTTGCATGCCGAGCACCTGCTGGTCGAAGGCGAGAAGATGTCCAAGTCGCTCGGCAATTTCTATACGCTGCGCGACCTCTACGCCCAAGGGCACAGACCTTCGGCCATCCGCTTTCTGCTCTCGGCGGTGCCCTACCGCCGGCAGCTCAATTTCACCATGGACGGTTTGCAGCAGGCGGCGAGCTCGGTCGAACGGCTGCGCAACTTCGTCGTGCGCCTGAAGACAGAGAAATTCCCTGCGGGGCAGAGCGAGGTGATCCCGGCGCGCGCGCGCCAGGCTGAAGAAACCTTCCAGGCGGGGCTCGAGGACGATCTCAACACCGCGCAGGCGCTCGCCGCGATTTTTGACCTGGTGCGTGACGTCAACTCGGCCATCGACCGCGGCGAATTTCGCCAGGGCGACGTGCCGGCGGTGCTCGCGTCCATGGAGAAATTTGACTCGGTCTTCGCCCTGCTCACCGACGATGACGCGGAAAAGCTGCGCGCCCTGGGTTTCGAAGCTGCTGCCCCCGGGCCGGGCGACGCCGAAATCGAAGCGCTGGTGGCCGAGCGGCAGGCCGCGCGCCAGCGCCGTGATTACCAATCCGCGGACCGACTGCGAAAGCAGCTTGCCGATCGTGGTATCATTTTAGAGGACACCCGTGACGGCGGTGTCCGCTGGAAACGCAAGTGACGCGCATCCTTCTCAACTCGACTCCTCCACACACCCTGCCGGCGCAGGACCGCCCGAGCCTTTTCGGGGTTGACTAAGTCCGCTTCCTCCGCTTGCGGTGACTTGTTCACCGCGAGCCCTCCTCTCCACACAAGTCAGGTGAACCCATAGCTGATTCTTTGGAGGAAGCCATGATTTCTGCAACGATCGATACGAAGCTCCCGCGGTTGGTGACCCCGTTGCCGGGGCCCGCCGCGAAAAGATTCATCCAGCTCGACGATCAATATATTTCCCCGTCCTATACGCGTGGTTACCCGCTGGTGGCGAAGACCGGCCGCGGGGCCATGATTGAAGACGTGGACGGCAACGTGTTCCTCGACTTTGCCGCGGGCATCGCCGTGGTCGCGACCGGTCACTGCCACCCGCAGGTGGTCGCCGCCATTCAGAAGCAGGCCGCCGAGCTGATCCATATGTCCGGCACCGACTTCTACTACCCGAATATGCCGGAACTGGCGCAGAAGCTGACGGCCATCGCGCCCGGCAAGGAGCCCAAAAAGGTCTATTTTGGCAACTCCGGCACCGAGGCGGTGGAGGCTGCGATCAAGCTGGCGCGCTACCACACCAAGCGCGAGAAGTTCATCGCCTTCTACGGCGCCTTCCACGGGCGCACAATGGGCTCGCTTTCGTTGACTGCGTCGAAGTCCGTCCAGCGCAAGGGTTTCGGCACGCTGCTGGCCGGCGTGACCCACATCCCTTACGGTTACTGCTACCGCTGCCCCTACGGGCTCCAGCCGGATTCCTGCTGTACGGAATGCGCCACGGTGCTCGAGCGCGAAATCTTCAAAAAGATCGTGGACCCGGAAGAGGTAGCCGCCATCGTCGTCGAGCCCTTCCAGGGCGAAGGCGGTTACATCCCTGGCCCGCCGGAATTTCTGCTCGAACTGCAGCGCATCTGCCGCAAGTATGGAATCCTGCTCATCGCCGATGAGGTGCAGTCCGGCATGGGCCGAACGGGGAAGTGGTGGGGCGGGGACCATGCCGGCCTTGAGCCCGACATCATCTGCGTGGCCAAGGGGATCGCCTCGGGGATGCCCCTGGGCGCAATGATCGCTCGCGCGAGCGTGATGAACTGGAAGCCGGGCGCACACGCCTCCACATTTGGCGGCAACCCAGTGTGCATCGCTGCTGCGCTGGCCACGGTGGACCTGATCGAGCGGCAGTACCTGGAGAATGCGCGTCGCATGGGCGAGTTCATCCTGGGGCGCATTGCCGGTTGGCGCGAGCGGCACAAGATCGTCGGCGACATCCGCGGCAAGGGACTGATGCTCGGGATCGAGATCGTCCGGGATCAAGACGCCAAGGAAAAGGCTCACGACCTCCGCGAGCGCATCGTGGACCTGGCCTTTTCCAAGGGTTTGCTGATGCTGGGCGCCGGAGAGAGCACGCTGCGCCTCTCCCCGCCGCTGGTGATCGACGAAGAACAGGCCGACTTCGCCGTGCGCACGCTCGATGCCTGTATCACCGAGGTGGAGAAGGCGGTTTAGGCGGAAACGCATCGGCGGGCCTTGTAGGGCGTATGACCATACGCCCCTACGGAGGGAATAATTGGCGTCACCCAGGACCGGGGATTGCGGAGTTCAGTCGGAGCAGGATCGTGTTTGCTCGAATGATGTTTGGTCTGGTTAATCTCGCCGCGCGCAAGGGTCTGGCAACGGAAGGCACAGAACTCCGGCACGAGGCGCGGCGCACCGGGGTTCGCGGCGAGACGTATGCTTACTGGTACTTGCGCCGCCACGGCTACGTTATGGTGGCGCGGAACTTCACCGCCCCAGGCATCAAGGGCGAGATTGATCTGATCGGCTACGATGGTCCCGTGCTGGCCTTCGTGGAGGTGAAGACGCGCACCGGGGCGCCCGGTGAGTTTGGCCAGCCGGAGGATGCGGTCACGCCGGAAAAGCGCCGCCACGTGGCGCGCATGGCGCGGCAATTCCTTGCCGACTGGCGCCTCGCCGAGGCGGCCTGCCGTTTCGACGTCCTGGCGATCGAGAGCCGCCCGGGCCGGCCGCCGGTGGTCCGCCTGCACAAGGGTGCGTTTGCCGCTGATGCTTAGAGCGCACGGTTTCCCAATCCACCCTTGCAGCCCCCGGGCAAGGTAGTAAAATGGTTGTTGGGCGTCATCCGGGCGACAATCAGGTTTGAGTTGAGAGGCAGAGGAGGCAGGTTTGCCCGAACTTCGTAAAGACCCAATTACAGGCCGCTGGGTGATTATCTCCACCGATCGCGCGAAGCGGCCAACGGACTTTGTGCGCGAAAGCGTCGAGATCAAGGGGAAGGGTTTTTGCCCCTTCTGCTACGGCAACGAGGAGAAGACCCCCCCGGAGATCCTCGCTTACGGCCGCAATGGCGGCCCGGCGAACAGCTCCGGGTGGACGGTGCGCGTGGTGCCAAACAAGTTTCCGGCACTCGGCATTGAGGGCGAGCTTGACCGCCAGGGTGAAGGCCTGTTTGACCGCATGAATGGCGTCGGCGCTCACGAAGTCATTATCGAGACCCCGGACCACAGGAGCACGCTTGCGACGCTGCCCGAGAAGGCCGTCGAAGACGTGCTGTGGTCCTTTCGCGACCGCATCCTCGACCTGAAAAACGACAAGCGCTTCCGCTACGTCCTGATCTTCAAAAACCACGGCGAGGCGGCGGGGGCCTCCTTGGAGCACACCCATTCGCAACTCATCGCGCTGCCGATCGTGCCCAAGCGCGTGCGCGAGGAAGTGGACAGCTCCAAGCGCTATTACCAGGAGAAGGAGCGCTGCATCTTCTGCGACATGATCCGTCAGGAGGTGGAGTCGGAAGTCCGCGTCGTCAACGAGAACGATCATTTCATCGCCCTGGCGCCCTACGCGCCCCGCTTCCCGTTCGAGATGTGGATCCTGCCCAGGCAGCACGGCTCGGCGTTTGAGAACAACCAGAGCCCCATCTTTGCCAGCCTGGCCCGCATCCTCAAGGATAACCTGCAGCGTCTGGACACGGTGCTCGATCGCCCCGCCTATAACTTCATGGTCCACACTTCGCCCATCGGCGAGGAAAGCAACGAGCACTACCACTGGCATCTCGAGATCATGCCCAAGCTCACCAAGGTGGCCGGCTTCGAGTGGGGCACGGGTTTCTACATCTGTCCCACCCCGCCCGAGGAGTCCGCGCGCTTTCTGCGCGAAGCTAAGGTCGGCGTCGCCACGCCGTAACCCAGGCGAAGGCGCTTCTGACGCGGCCGAAAGAAGATTTAACTTTCCCGGCTTCTGGAATGCTCGTGCACAGCGCCATCGGGCGCTTCAACGAACTGTGACCTTGTCATTCCGTGCGCGGCGAGGAATCCTTCCTCCGCAGACCGATACTTCATCTCAGGCGGTATGACAGCCGGCCTGACTTGTAAAGACCTGCGCCGCGATCCACACAATAGAAATTCCTCGCCGGGGATGGTAATTTGCCTGCCTGGGTGAAGAGAAACCCTTGCAAAACGCTCGCAACAACCTGGACAGGCGCGCGTCCTGAGTCGCGTGCTCCGCGCGGGGCAAACGCGGCTCAGTGCTCGTTGCTTGATCCAGTCGGGGCCGAGAGGGCGTCAGGGAGGACGACATGACACGGGGCAAGAAGCGGTTCTGGATCGCAGTGCTGGTTCTGATCATGGTGGGGTACGCGGCGGTAAAGATTTCCCGGCGCTTGCCCTCGAAGTCGGTGCTGGTGCTCGAAGCCGGCGGCGCGATCGAGGAACAACGGCCGTCGGGCGACCGCCCCGTCGGCGCCCCGAGCGTCACCCTGCTGCACGAGCTCACCGACACCATCGACACGGCCCGGGAAGACTCACGGATCACCGGCCTGGTCGTGAAGATCACTCCGTCTGACGCCGGCTGGGCCAAGGTGCAGGAGATCCGCGCGCACCTGCTGGCGTTTCACAAGAGCGGGAAGCCGAACATCTGTTACCTGGGCGAGGATTTCCCCGATAATCGCGAATACTATCTCGCTACGGCCTGTGACCAAGTCTGGCTGGTGCCCACCGCAGAGCTGGGCATCCGCGGCCTGCTGGCGGAATTGATGTTCGTCCGGGGCACGCTCGACAAGCTGAAAATCTATCCGGACTACTACCACATCGCCGAATACAAGACCGCGGCGAACTTCTTCACCGAAAAGCAGTACACCGCCGCGCACCGGGAGATGGCGGACTCGCTGCTGCGCAGCGCGCTTGAGCAGTACGCCACCGGCGCGGCCCAGGCGCGCCACCTGGATCGCGCGCAATTTGAGGCCTTGTTGGAAAAGGGACCCTATCTGGCCTCAGAGGCCTTTTCGCGCAAACTGGTGGACCGGCTGGCTTATTGGGACGAGGTGCGCAAGCTCTTCGAGGACAAGAACGGCGACTGGAAACCTGTCGGGCTCAAACGCTACCGGAAGGAAGTGAAAAACGAGGGCGGGGAGACGCTCGCCGTCGTGCACGCCACCGGTGTCATCCAGACCGGCGACTCGGGCTGGAGCCCGCTCGAAGGTTTCCTGATGGGTGCGGATTCGGTGGCGGGCGATCTCCGCCGGGTCCGCGAGGACGATGACGTCAAGGCGGTGATTCTAAGGGTGGATTCCCCGGGCGGCTCAGCGGTGGCCAGCGAGATCATCCGCCGCGAGGTCGAACTGACGCGGAAGAAGAAACCAGTGGTGGTCTCGATGTCCGACGTGGCCGGCTCGGGCGGCTACTGGATTGCAATGTCGGGGAGCAAAATCCTCGCCGGTCCATCTACGCTGACTGGCTCGATCGGCGTCGTGTTCGGCAAGTTCAACCTCGCGGGCCTGTACGGCCTGTTGGGCCTGTCCACCGATCACCTCGCCAGCAGCGAAAACGCCACACTGTTCTGGGAGCAGCAGAATTTCACGCCCGCGCAGCGTGATGTGATCCTCAAGTTCATGCAGGATATCTATGCGACCTTCACCAAGGGCGTCGCCGAGGGCCGCAAGATGAGTGTTGAGGCCGTGGACAGAATCGGCAAGGGCCGGGTGTGGACCGGGGCGCAGGCGAAAGAATTGGGTCTGGTAGATGAGGTGGGAGATTTCAGCGGCGCGGTGGTTGTAGCCAAAGAGCTGGCCAGAATTGAAGCGAAGACTCGGGTCAAGCTCGTGCGCTACCCGGAAGAAATCCCGTGGTGGAAGCGGTGGCTCTCTGAGGACGAATCACAAGCGGACGTCTTACGCGGGATCAGGACCGAAATGCAGCGCCTGGTTCGCTCGCGGAGCAGCGCGCAGGCGCGCATGCCCTTTGATCTGACGATTCGCTAGCTGGGAACTTGCGCTCCTGGGCCAATGACGCTACGCCCTGTGGCGCGGCCCTGGCGCCCCAGCGCCCTGACAAGCCCTGCCGATTTCGTTATACTTACTTCAGTCAGGCGCGGTACCCAAGTGGCCTAAGGGAGAGGTCTGCAAAACCTCCATTCGTGGGTTCGAATCCCACCCGCGCCTCCAGCTATTCGCCTTGAGAATCATTGGATTACGAACCCACCCCTCTCTCCTAAATCAGCCAACTTGGGAACACTTGGGAACAAAACACGCTCCAGATCCTCGATCGCCTTTCGGTGCGTGTCTGGAACGACGTGGGTGTAGATATTGAGGGTTGTTTCTACGTTGGCGTGTCCTAGCTGCTGCTGGGCGACCTGGGCCGGAACCCCGAGATCGTGCAGACGCGAGGCGTGAACGTGACGGAACTGATGCCAAGTCACCCGGCCAATCCCTGCAGCTTTCGCGGCAGGCTTGAGTACTCGCTCCAACAGATTGGACTCCCTGTAGGCGCCACTTCGCCGGTTCGGGAAGACCAGGTCGTCTGGCTTCGAGCGCACCAACCGCTGCCGGTGATTCTCCAGCAGCGACCGTGCAACAGGGCCGATGGGAATGGTCCGGACACTCCTTTTTTCCGCCACGCAGGACTACCGCAGCCTGAAGCGGCGTTTGTGGGCACAGTTCGGCGTTACGCTCACCGAAGCGGTCTCGAGCTTGGTCAAGCCGCAGGGAAAGCAGGTGACAAGCAGCCGGTCGTAATTCCCCCATTGTCTTCACGGCTCAGGTAGCAAGTCTTGCCCAGCAGGAGTTTGCGCTTCCTCTTGAAGGCCCACTTTCGCCTGAGAACACGGAATCGGGGTTTATCTTGCCTGGCATTGTTGCTTACGCCTTCGAGGGCGTCGGGGCGCTTTACTTCCATGTTGCGGTCGGCGCACAAAGGATGCTGAGGTCTTTCCATCCATGACGGTCGCCCTCAGCGTTCCGGGGCCAGCCGCGCGTGCCTCCACGGTCGATCACCGCTTGGTGCGGGACTGCCTGAACGGAAGCGAGGATGCCTGGGCCGCGCTCATCGAAAAATACAAGAGCCTCATCTTCTCCATCCCGGTGAAATACGGGCTTGCGCGGGACGACGCCACAGACATTTTCCAGGCGGTGTGCCTCGAAATGCTCACGGAGCTGCGGAACCTGCGTGAGCCGCGCGCGCTTCCCAAGTGGCTGATGCAGGTGACGTCGCACAAATGCCTCCGCTGGAAACAGCAAATGGGACGGATGGTTTCCACCGAGAGTGAAGAAGCCCAGTCGCCGGAAGAGGAAAAACCGGCACGCCTCGAGGAAATCCTGCACGAGGCCGAGCAGGAGCAGATGTTGCGAGAGGCGGTGAATTCTCTCGCGCCACGCTGCCGGGAGCTAATCCGAATGCTGTTCTACGAGGAGCCCGTTCGGCCGTACCAGCAAATCGCCGCCAGCCTCGGACTTGCGACAGGCTCCATCGGGTTCATCCGCCAGCGGTGTCTCGATCGGCTGCGGGCGCGGCTGAACGACCTGGGATTTCAGTGAGCCTGCCCAGCAAGAAAGACGTTCCCTCGAAGCGGCAAATCTCCGAGCTGGCCTCGATCACGGATGCGGCCCGCCGAAAAGCCTACTTGACCCGCCATCGCGAGCTGTTCTCAACGCAGACGGTCACGCAGCTCAGCGAAGCTGTCGTCGAGAGAGTCCGCGTAGACCGGCAGCAGGCCCTTGCGTTGGCCCAGGCGGCCATCGCCATTGCCCGCCGGACCCGGAGTCGCGAAGCACTGGCACGGGGCTTCCGCGCGCAGGCCAACGCGCTCTACGCGCTGGGCCAGAATAGACAGGCCTTGCGGTTCCACAAGCAGGCGGCCCGCGGCTTCGAGCGAGCGGGAAACTCCCTCGAATTGGGACGCACGCTGAGCACGTCGCTCCAACCGCTCATCCTGCTGGGAGAATACGACCGGGCGCTGCGCGCGGTGGAACGCGCAAGGGAGATCTTCGCGCGGCTGGGCGAGCGGAGGCGCCTGGCGCGCCTGGATCTGAACACCGGCAACATCTTCCACCGGCAGGACCGATTCACCGAGGCCCTGGCGTGCTACGAGCGCGCTTACGAACAGCTCGTGCGCGACTCCGACAAGGAGGGCATCGCCGTGGCACTGAGCAACATGGCCGTGACCCTCATCAGCCTGAATGATTTCCCGAGAGCACTCGAGACCTACGACCGCGCCCGCGCGTTCTGCGAGCAGAACGACATGCCACTGCTCCGGAGCCAGGCGGACTATAACATTGCCTACCTCCACTACCTTCGCGGCGAGTACACAAAGGCGATCCAGATGCTGCACGCCGCGCGCGAGGAATGCCGGGCGACTGGAGATACCTACCATCTGGCCCTTTGCCATCTGGACCTTTCGGAAATTTATCTCGAACTGAACCTGAGCGCCGAGGCCGGGGAGATGGCCCACGAGGGCGCCCTGCAATTCCAGAAGCTCGGCATGGGCTACGAGGAGGCCAAGGCGCGCACGAACGAAGCCATCGCCTTCGGCCAGCAAGGGAAGGCCCTCCTGGCGCTGGGGCTTTTCCGCCAGGCAAGAGCCCGCTTCGTGCGGGAAAAGAATCTCGTTTGGCCCTGGCTCATCGATCTCTACCAGGCTCTTCTCCTGTTCAATGAAGGACGCTTCTTCGAGGCCCGGAAGCTCTGCGCCGGGGCCATCCGGTTCTTTGAATCCTCTATCCTTCCCGGCAAGGCCATACTCGGCCACCTGCTGCTTGCGCGCCTAGCCCTGCGGACGGGGGACGTAAAGGCTGCGCGCGAAGAATGCCAGTTAGTCCGCAAGCGGCTCGCGACGCTCGAGGCCCCGGTCCTGCAGTTCCAAGCCCAATTCCTGCTGGGGCAAATCGAGGAGGCGGCTGGAGAGCCAGAGAGCGCGTATCGCGCCTATCGAGGGGCCTGTGATGAGCTGGAAACGCTGCGGAGCAGCCTGCGCGCCGAGGAACTCAAGATCGCCTTCATGAAAAACAAGCTCGAGGTCTATGAACGACTCGTCGAGCTGTGCCTGGGCGAAGAAGGCCGGCCCCAGTCCGCCGAGGAGGCACTGGGGTACATGGAGCTGGCGAAGTCCCGCAGCTTGACGGAGCTGCTTCTCCAGCGGGGTTACGCGCTGCCCGCGGCGGAATCCAAGCGTAGCGACCTGGTGCGGCGCATGCAGGAATTACGCGAAGAGCTGAATTGGTATTACCACCGGATCGAGCTCGAGCAACTGAGTCCCGAAACACCTTCGCAAGCGCGAATCGAGAGTTTGGAGAAGCAGGCGAAGGAGCGTGAGCAAGAGTTCCTGCGCGCGCTTCGCGACGCTTCTTCCTCGCAACCGGAACTGGGGGCGTTTCAGGCCTCGGCAAGAATCTCCATAGACGAAATCCGGGCAAGCTTGCCGCCGGACACCGACCTGCTCGAATACTTCGCCACGGGGGACCGCCTGGTTGCGGCGGTGGTGACGCGCGAAGCGCTGGACATCGTGCCGGTGACGCTGGTCTCGCGCGTGGTCCAGGAGTTAAAGCTCTTGCGCCTGCAGCTCTCCAAATTCCGCTTGGGGCCCGCCTACCTCGAATCGTTCCGCGAGGCAATTCTGGAGGCGACGAAGGCCCATTTGCGAAAATTGTACGAGGAGCTGCTGGCGCCATTGCGCGGTCGGATTCGCGGACGACATCTTCTGGTTGTGCCGCACGGCGTGCTCCATTATGTGCCGTTCCACGCGCTGTTCGACGGCCAGCAGTATCTGATCGACGCGCAAACGGTCTCCTATGTGCCGAGCGCCAGCATCCATGCGCTCTGCCAGTCGAGGGCGTCGACGCCTGCCCATTCTTCCCTGGTTTTGGGGGTCCCCGACTCCCGGGCCCCGCACATTCTCGACGAAGTACAGGCTGTGGCTGGGATTCTTCCCTCAGCGGAACTGTTTGTGGGCGTGGAGGCCACTGAGAAGCTGTTGCGAGAGCGGGGAGAGTGCAGCCGCATCATTCACATCGCCACGCACGGACGCTTTCGCCAGGACAACCCGTTGTTTTCCGGCATCCGCCTGGGAGACTCCTACCTGAACCTTTACGACCTCTACCAGATGCGTCTCACGGCAGACCTGGTGACGCTCAGCGGATGCGCGACCGGCATGAACGTGGTCGCCGCCGGGGACGAATTGCTGGGACTGATCCGCGGCTTGCTTTCGGCCGGGGCGCGATGTCTCTTGCTGAGCCTCTGGGACGTCCACGACCTGAGCACGGCCGAGCTGATGCGGGCCTTCTACCTCCGTTTGCAGGAAGGTGAGGAGAAGGCACGCGCCCTGCAGCAGGCGATGCTCGAGCTGCGCCAAGAGTACCCCCATCCTTACTATTGGGCGCCCTTCATGTTGGTGGGAAAGGTCTCCGCCGGAGGGAGCACTGCCGATTAGAACGGGCAAAGATTTTTGGGCACACCCTATATTTTTGGACCCACTGGATGCCCTTATCCAGTAGCAGTAGGAGAAGCGGGAGGCAAGGCGACATCCGGCCCTGCCACCCGCTGGCCCTGGAGGCCGGAAAACAATGAAGCACTTTTCGCTTGCGGATTGGGCCGATTTTGCCCGCCACGTGGGAGAGGCGGAACAAACAGCGGCCATGCAGCGCCACCTGGAAGATGGATGTAAGAAGTGTGAGAGGCTCGCGCGGCTCTGGCACGGCGTACAGGAAGCCGCGCGACGCGAGGCCGAATATGAGCCGCTGCAGGGTGCTGTGCGGATCGTCAAGGCTGCCTATGCCACCCGGGTTCCGAAAAGGCGCAAGAACCGCATCTCCGAGATTGCGGAGCTGGTCTTTGACAGCCTCCAGCAGCCCCTTCCGGTGGGCGTACGGTCTGTCGAGGTCACTGCGCGCAAGCTGCTCTATCGCCGCGGAAGCCTTCAGATTGACGTGAGTCTGGAGCCGCTCGAAGGGGCCGCCAGGGTGTCCGTTGCCGGGCAGGTCCTGGATTCACAGGGCTCGCATGAGGAGCTGGGCGAAAAGATTGTCGTCATGCTTTGTGGTCGAGAGCAATTAGCGCAGACCAGAACGAACTCCTTCGGGGAGTTTCAGCTCGAGTGCGAGTCGAGAAAGAGCCTCCAGTTGGCCGTCTGGATGAATGAGGAGAGAGAGATCTTCATTCCTCTCGACGAACTGAGCCGGAGGAATCCGCGTGCCCGATGAGGCATGCGGGACAACAGTTTGGCGTGGATTGGGGACGCTCAGCAAGTAGGAGCGAAGTACTAGGAAGGAAGATGGAGGGGGGTGATTCGAAAGGTTCACCCGTACCATTGTTGAAGGAGGATGGCCCAGCCAAACTAAGGGCCGTGCTGGTTTCAACGTGGCGGGTGCTCCGAAGCCAAACTGATAGATAAGGAGACGTCCCCAACATGAAACGCATCGTCTGGTCACTCCTCACGCTGTTCCTGTTCCTCTTCCTGGGAGCAAGGCCCGCCGCCGCAGAGCAGCGCTTCATCGTCCGAACAAACCAGGGTCTTCCTGCCGTGCAGGAACTGTGCCTGCTGGAAGCCTGCAAAGTCGTGGGCAGTCTGGACGGCACTGTCAATCAGCTTTTCCTGATTACGACTTCGGACGCAATTGATCCGCAGGCGTTCCTCGCCATCCTGCGCGCCGCACCGGGCATCGTGGACGCCGAAGTGGATCAGCTCTTCCGGCTCGTCCCCGGCCTGACCCACCTCACCACGATCCCCAATGGCCTGTGGCAGAGAGGCCTGGTGAACTACTCCGGCGCCCCCGTATGGTCCGGGTATGTCAATCAGCCGGCGTCTGAGATTGTCCGGGTGGCCGAGGCGCAAAGCGAGTTCAAAGTAAAGGGCGCCGGAATTGTCGCGGACATTGACACGGGCGTGGACCCGACGCACCCCGCGCTGCGCGGCGTCCTCCTGCCCGGATACGATTTCACGCGCAACCGCTCGGGTGCTTCCGAGCTGGCGGACTTCTCGCAACCCATCGTCGCTGCCTGCAACAACTGCCAGCCCGCGTATGTGAACCAATCCACCGCGGCAGTGCTGGATCAGTCCACCGCCGCAGTTCTCGACGGGTCACCTTATGCCGCGTTCGGGCACGGGACCATGGTGGTCGGGATCATTCACCTGGTCGCGCCGGAGGCGCAAATCCTGCCGCTGAAGGCGTTCCGCGCGGATGGAACGGGCTATCTCTCCGACATCCTCCGAGCGCTGCACTACGCCGTGCAGAACCAGGCGCGCATTATCAACATGAGCTTCGACTTCACCAGCTATTCTCCGGAACTTGCTCGCGCAATCGGCTACGCGAACCGTAACAACGTGATCTGCGTGGCCTCCGCCGGCAACGATGGCAAGGACGAGCTGGTGTATCCGGCGGCGCTGCGCAACGTAATGGGAATCGCCTCGACGTCGGACATCGACACGCGGTCCACTTTCTCCAACTACGGCGACGTCGTGTGGGTGGCGGCTCCGGGCGAGGAAATCGTGACCACCTATCCGTTCGGAACCTACGCGGCCAGCTCGGGCACGTCCTTTAGCGCGCCTTTTGTGTCCGGCGGCAGCGCGTTGCTGGTGGATCTGTGGAACAAGACGAATCCTCATGACGCTGCAGGGGCGATTGCCCATGCGAGGACGCTTTCCCCTGAGCTAGGGCACGGTCGCCTTGACCTCGTCCTGGCGCTTGGTGCTCTGAGGCACCGGAAGAGTTCCGGCCAACAGGTCGGCAGCGACCGCTGAAGGGCTGATGGCCACTGCCGCACCGCTCCCCGAGTAGGGAGCGGTGCGGCAACGCCATTTCAAAGGTCAGGTTTCCGAGAATCGGGAACAGCCATCCGTCTAGTGCTCACCTTCGGTTCTTCAGGCCGCAGATTCAGTCCTGAGGCGAGCTGCTGGGCTTTCACCTTCAACCTTCAACTCTTAACTTGAATTCCCGACTTTCAACTGTGCTCAGAACACAGAGCGCCGCGGTTGGCAGGTTTCACGCGAGTACGCGGACCTGGTGACCTCCGGCGCCAGGGAGAAGCGGCCGGAGCTCGACCGGCTGCTAGCAGAAACGCATCGCCCGCGCTTCGATGCCGCGGTCGTCTGGCGCTTCGCCCCCTTCGCAAGATCAGTGTCTTACCTCCTCCAGGCCCTGGAGGCCTTCAATGTTCGCGCGATCGAATTTGCTAGGCTTTCAGAACAGTTCGAGCGGGTGAAAGCGGGGCTGCGCAACGCCCGGGCTAGAGGCGAGCGCCTCGGAAGCCCGGGGGGGTCGTAGATGCTGACAGGGTTGCTGCCCTGCGCGCACAGGGCCGCTCGTGGCGCAAGATCGCAGCGGAAACAAGGATCAACAGAGGGACAGCGCAGCGAGCGCTTTCTGGCTTGCCCAAAAACGCAGGAATCCCAACCTCTGGGAGCCTTGGACCGCATGGTCAATGGTCTCAGGGAGTTCCAGCGATATGCGAATGTTTTTGAGTCGTTGATCCAGCAAGAGGCTTCGCACCCATCAACTCGTTCCATCGAGCGCGTCTCTCTGACAGCGCTGTATCAAAGGGTGTCGCAGGTGACCTTCGCTACTGACTGATTCTGCGGAGTCACGACGGCTCAAATCTGCCTGTATCAAATCATGTGGTTTGGTACAGGTCCTGTGAGGATCGTCAGAAATTAAACTTCAGTGCCAGATGGATTATCCGGGAATTACTGCTGGTCGAGATGATGCGTCCGAACGCTTCCGGGTTGATGATTCGGCCGGTGTTCGGATCGATGCTGCCGCCGGAGGACGTCACGGCGTTCAAGTCGCTGATGGGATTGGCGAGGTTCGCGTGGTTGAGCAGGTTGAAGAACTCCGCGCGGAATTCGACCTCCTTTGATTCTGTGAGACGACACTCCGCGCGACAGCGAAGTTCACGTTTACTTGTCGCGGCCCACGCAGGCGCCTAAAAGATGAACTTGGCGGAGAGTTGCATGATTCGCGGGCCGGAGGTTGCCGTCGGGACGCCGAAGGCACTCACGCCGGCGTTCTGCGGAACCAGGCACGGCGCTCCCGCAATGCCACAGACGGCGGGCGATACCGAGCGCGCGTATTGTGTCGTGCGAGCGGCGGTGACGTTGGCGTGGTTGAACACGTTGAACGCCTCCCAGATGAGTTGTAGCTTAGCGTGTTCGGTGAGCTGCACGTTGCGTGTCACTCGCGGGTCGAACGAAACCGTGCTGGGCGGGTAGAAAGTATTACGACCTAGTTCCGGAGTCCTGTCATTGCTGCTGTTTCCATCGTTGTTCAGGTCGAAATTGACCATCCCGGAGTCGGGCTGGCCAGACTGCGCTGTCAAAATTCCACTGAGCTCCCAACCGCCGAGGATGGCCTTGGCCGCCGGGCGTAGCTTGCTCGCATAGTCGAGCTGCCAAATGCCACTCAATACGAAACGGTGCCGCTGGTCATTGACACCTGCGGCGCGGTCAGCGCCCGGGTTCGACGCATCAGAGAGCAACCGGGCGTCACCTGCTCCTGTCGGGCTCACGCTGGGTTCGGGGTTGTCGTCAATCACCTTGGCGAACGTGTACGATGCCATGAACTGAAAATGGCGTGCGTAGCGTTTCGTCAACTGCATCGTGAGGCCTTGATAGATGGAGCTCGCGGCGCTTTCCCAGAGTGAGATCCTGTCAAAGCCGGCGATGGGCCGCGGCAGGGTGAACTTCTGGAAATTAAGGACGGTTGCCGTCCCCGCGATACCAATGTTCGTCGGCGTTGTTGGAGTGCCGAGATTGATGTCGCGGAGGCGCTGCAAGTGCGTCCCTTTGACGCGGAGGTACGTGGCTGAGAGAGCGAAGTCATTCGAGAGTCCCACCTCGAATCCAAGACTTCCCTGCTGTGTGTACGGCTCGACGTAATCGCGTGCAAACAAAATGAGGACGGGGTTGCCGGTGGCCGCAGCGGGCGCGGCGCAACTCGGCGGCACGCCTGAGGGGTCCGGCGGTCCGCAGAGTGTGTTCGGGTACGGCGGAATCAGCGCGGCTTGCGGCGTGCCGGCAAAATGCGTGTGCGTCTGGACGGTCACGCCGTTCTGGAAATGTGCCCGGGAAGACACGGCCGAGGGCGTGCGCCAATAGAAAATGCCGTATCCGCCGCGCACGACGAGGCGATTGCTGCGCAGGGGCGTCCAGGCAAAGCCCACGCGAGGGGCAAGGTTGTTCCAGTCTCTGGGGACGAAGCTGGTATCGAGGCCCGCCGTGAGCAGGGCTGGCGCGGGGTTGCGCACCGGGGGTTTCGCCATCGCCTGCAAGTCGTAGCGGAGTCCCAAATTCAGCGTCAGGTTGGAGCGGGCGCGCCATTCGTCCTGCACAAAGCCGCCGAACTCGACAAAACCGGGATGCGTCGTCGCGCCGGGCGTGCCTTCGCCGGAAAAGGCCTCGGTGTAGAACTCGCCGGACTGCGGCGCTGGGGCGCCGGCCAAGCTGCGGCCAAAACTCTCTAGGCTGGTAAAGCGGAAGCTGCCGGAAAAGTTTGCCGAAGTGAAAAACGTGATGAGATTCCAGGGAATGTCCACGCCGAATTTCAGCGCATGCCGCCCCCGCACATAGGAGAGCGTGTCTGACCACTGGAAGCGCCGGATGAGGTTTTCGCGCGGGTCCATGGGATTGCGTCCAATGGTGAGGACGACCTGGCCGCCTTCGAGAACGTTCGCTTCGGGGTCGGCGCTGTTCGGGAAACTCGGCTCCCGACTCCGGACGTAGCTGAAGCGCGCAACGTTTACCATCGAACCGGAAAGCACGGAGGTCAGCGAAAGGGCGAGTGTATCGGTCTTCGACAGCGCCATGCCGGTATGCTCGACGGAAACCTGCGGGCCGAAGCCTTCGTTTCCTCCGCCAGTGAATCGCTGGCGGTTCCACCGCGCGGTCAGGACGTGCGCCGGGTTGATGTGCCAGTCGAGCTTCGCGAAATAGACATTCTCGTCAAACGTGCGCAGCCAGGGAGCGCCACGCGCGGCAAGATAGCTGAGCGCACGCTGCTGGAAGGCCGTGGAGGGCGAGAACCCAGCGGGCAGGTTCAGGGCAACAACATTCTGGGCGGTGCTGCGCTGGCCATCAAAGTTGAGAAAGAAAAAGAGCCGGTCTTTGCGAAGGGGCCCGCCGAGCGTGCCCCCGAACTGGTTGAAGTGATACGGCGACTTGGATTGCAAGGTGAGCTTGTTGATCAAGTCGGTAGCGTTCAGCGAGCGGTCGCGGTAGTACCAAAAGGCGCCGCCGTGGAACTGATTCGTGCCGGACTTCGTCACAACGTCAATCAGGCCCGCGCCGACGCGGCCATATTCGGCGGAGTAGGAATTCATTTTCACCTGGAATTCCTGCACGGTGGCCAGACTGAACTGATAGGGAGCAAAACCGGAGCCGGACAAGCCGAGGACTTGGCCGAAAAACGAGTTGTCGTTGTCCACGCCGTCCACCTGGAGCAGGTTCATCAAGCGCTGGCCGGCAAAGCTGGCGTCTTGGCTGCGCGTGCCGCGGTTCACGCCCGGCGTCAGGAGAACGAAGTCGAGGAAGTTGCGGCCGTTCACCGGCAGGCTGGAGATGGCGCGGCTATCGATCGTGGTGCTTACCTGGCTGCGCGTGGTCTCGAGCAGCGGCGTCGAGCTGACCACCACCCTTTCCGAGCCCCCCGCCAATTGCAGGGTCAGGCTCAGGTTGATAGCAGCGCCAACAGTCACTACCAGATTTGTTTGGGTCAGCGCGGCAAAGCCATCGCGTTCGACCACGAGCTCGTAGATCCCCACCGGAAGAATCGGGAAGCGGAAAAAGCCTGCCTCGTTGGTGGCGGTCTCCCGGCGAGCGGAGGTTTCCAGGTTGCGCAGGTCCAGTGATGCGCCGGGAATCACCGCGCCGGTCGGGTCGGCTACCGTGCCTTCGACTGAGCCGCCGTTGCCCGACTGCGCTGCCCCGGGCCGCGCGACGCCCAGCACCAGCACACTCATCAGGCACGCAACCGAGGTTAGCCTCGCCCTCACCGCTTCTTCCTTCGTGGCTCCTAGCGGAAAAGTATCTGACCCGCTCCGTCCAAGAACGGCGGGCGCATGGAATTACGACTTTCTATTTCCGAGTTTCGCCCGGCGCCTGAGGCGCACTCCCTCGGGCGGTGGGCATGATCCGCCGCACTAGTTCTCGAAACCTCGGATCGGCGCGCAGGCCATCAAACTGTTTCCACGTTCCGATCGTAATCACGCTAAACGACCGCTCTTCATACGCCTTTTCAAGCCAGACCAACGCCTGCTCCTTGTTGCCGAGCCCCGCGTAAATTAGCGCCATGTCGTACGGCTGGATATAGACTCGTCTGGACCGCTCCCTCAATTCGGCGAGGATCTTCTCTGCCTGGCTCTTCTGGCCGGAAACCGCATAGGCGTTTCCGAGAAACGCTAGATAGAGCGGGTTGCGTCCTGAAAGGCTGACAGCTTTCTCAAGTTCGGCGAGGGCTCTCGGTACGTCGCCCTTTCCCTCATAAGCCAGCCCGAGCCACCAGTGCGTCATGGCAAAGTTCGGGTCCATCTCCAGTGTCTTCCGGAGCTGCTCGATCGCCTGGTCATACTGGCGCGCCGCATAGAATTGGGCTCCCACATCCGTGTTCATAAGCAGCGAGAGCGGATCCATCTCCTTGGCTCGCTTCGCCTCCGCGAGGCCCTCATCGAACCGGCCTGACATCCGCAAATAAACACCGTACTCCCGGTGACCTTCGGCGTAGTTTGGGCTGAGCTCTAATGCTCGCATGAATTCAGTTTCGCTTCCCGTCCAGTCCCAGTCGCGGCGATACCGGACGACCGCAAGCGAAGCGTGTGCTTCGGCGAGTGTGTCGTCAATTTCCAGCGCCTTCAGCGCCGCCGCCGCCGCCTTGGACATGGAGTCCCTGGGGGGCGACGACCCGAGCCCAAGAAAGCGGTAGGAATCCGATAAGCCGGAGTAAGCCAGCGCGTAATTCGGGTCTTTTTCGATCGCCTGCTGGAAGTACTGGATTGCCTTGACGAATCCCTCTTGGGTGAATTTGTTCCAAAAGTAGCGGCCCTGGAGATAGGCTTCGTAGGCCTCAGGATTCACCGGGCGTGCCCGGGCGAGGCGAGCCTGCTCCAGGGGCGTTAGCTTGATCTGGATCTGATTCGCGATGGCCCGCGACACCTCACTTTGCAGGAGCAGGATGTCGCCAAGATCACGCTCGTAAGCCCGCGCCCAGAGGTGCTGGTCGGTTGGAGCTTGGATCAGCTGTGCGGTAATCCGTATGCGCCCGCCGGACCGACTCACCGCACCTTCCACGACGGCGTCCACGTTTAACTCCCGCGCAATCTGCGGCAGGGGTTTCTTCGCGCCCTTGTAGCGCATGACCGACGTCCGCGAAATCACGCGGAGCCCGCTGATTTGGGCCAAGTCCGTTATCAATGTGTCGGTCATCCCATCGGCGAAATACTCCTGTGCCGGGTCGCCGGTGAGGTTTTCGAGCGGCAGCACCGCGATGGACTGAATCCTCGCGGAAGCGTTGGTGCCAAAAAGCCGTTGGAGCCGCCCGAGCTTGAGCCCGACAAGCAACGCCACAGCGATAGCGAACGCGGCCGCGGCGAGCCAGAACTTCCTCTGCCTATATCTCGGCACAGCCAACGGAGTGATATCAGCCGCGGCCTTCTCTGGCGCGGTGACGCCGGACAATTCGCTCCTCTCGGCGGAGCTTATAGACGGGGACGGCTGCGTGCGCTCTGTTGTGCCATTGTCCACCGGTGCGATGAAGCGGTAACCCCGCCGCGGCAGCGTCTCGATAAACCGGGGCGCGTCAGCCGAGTCATTCAGCGCCTCACGCAGCCGATTGATGGCATTGTTCAGGCCATGGTCGAAATCCACGAAGGTGTCCCCCGGCCAAAGCTTCAGGCGCAGCTCCTCGCGCGTCACCACCTCGCCGGGACGCTCCAGCAGCATGGCCAGGATCTGAAAGGGTTGTTCTTGCAGCTTGATGCGCAAGCCGTGCTTGCGCAGCTCACCCGACCGTAAGTCCGCCTCGAAAACCCCGAAGCGGACAGCCTGCAGCGGCCCGGTCGGCTCTGGCATGGGATGTCCTGAGTGGCACTGAGGTTACCACTCTGTGAACTCAATTAAAAGCCGCACGTGAACCCGAGAGAAATGGCCGTAAGTCCTGTAGCCTCTGCTAGTTGCCTCGGGAGAATCGTTTGGCGCGTGCGGGTGGCGTGCGGGATTGACGCCGCCGCCGGCTCGCGCCAGAGTCGCCCCGCAAGCGGAAAATCAAAAACAATAAAGGAGAGCACAGATGAAAAACAGATTCCCGATTCGCCCGGTGATGCTGGCGCCAGCGCTCGCGATCCTGCTGGCGCTGGGGGCGGCTCCGGCGCACGCGCAACGGTTCTCGGATTGGTCAGTCCCGGTAAACCTTGGCTCGACCATCAATTCGGCGGCCAATGATCAGCACCCGGCGATCTCCAATGACAACCTCAGCCTCTATATTAGTTCCGATCGTGCGGGCGGGTTCGGCAATCTCGATATCTGGGTGTCGCAGCGACCCAGCGTGGACTCTCCTTGGGGCACGCCCCAGAACCTGGGACCGAACATCAATTCCAGCGGCCGGGAGCTCGCCCCTGCGTTTTCTCCAGACGGCCACTTCCTGTATTTCCAGAGCGACCGCCCTGGCGGGTGCGGCAACCTCGACCTCTATGTTTCGCATCGCCGGAACAAGCACGATGATTTCGGCTGGGAACCGGCTGTGCATATCCCTTGCGGCAACATCAACACACCCGGTGACGATGCGGGCGCCACGATCTTCAATGACGAAGAACACGACCAGACGATTCTCTACCTCACACGAAACCTCACCCCCACCAACCCGGACGGATTCGACATCTACATGGCGATCAAGGACGAGGAAGATGATGACCCCACCGCGTTCGGCCCTGCCGTGCTCGTCCTGCAGCTCAGCAGCCCGTTTCGCGACACCCGCACGACCATCCGGCGCGATGGCCTCGAAATGATTCTCTCCTCGGGCCGACTCGGCAGCGTCGGCCCTACCCGGAACGAAGATCTCTGGGTTTCCACACGCGAAAGCACCGACGATCCCTGGGGCGCGCCGGTCAACCTCGGGCCGGTGGTCAACAGCCCGTTCTTCGATGGCGCACCGGCACTGTCTCGTGATGGCACCACGCTCTACTTCTTCTCCGAACGGCCGGGAGGGTTTGGCAAGCGCGACCTCTACGTGGCAACACGCACCAAGCTCAAGCACGAGCACAGGGACAAGGATGACGACGATTCCAGGAAGGAATGAAACTGTCCATTTTGGAGAGCATTGCCGGGGCCAGCAAGGTCTTCTCCCCAGGCCCCGGCATTCGAGAGCGAGCGGGAAACAGGATTTAGTTCGCAGGAGGCTGTCATGAACGCAAAGGAATTGTCGGGGATAATGAGCAAGACTTTTGTGGTGCTTTCTGTCGGCCTGGTGACGCTTGGAACAATTCTGCTACAGGCACGGAGGCCGCTCTGGAAACCGCCCGCGCAATCAACGGCTGCGCGCGGGGAGTCGAGCGACAACGGGCCTACCCGCCGCGGTTTTCCCAAGCTCTCTGAGCCCTTGGCGGCAAAGATCGTGGGGGACTATGGCCGCGTGCCACTCAGCTTTGAAGCCAATCAGGGGCAGACCGACCCAGAGGTGAGATTTCTCTCGCGCGGCGGGGGCTACACGCTGTTCTTGACTCCCGGCGAAGCGGTGCTGGCGCTGCGCCGGGGCACATGGGCCGGGCCTTCCTCCGGGACAGAGAGAAAACCTTGCCTGCACAAACTTCAGGCGGGTGCGGCAAAGGATAAGTTTAGCGCGGCCGCGCAGAACGGGCAGACCGTGCTGCGAATGGGGCTCCTCGGCGCAAGTCCGGCGCCAGAGATTTCCGGCATAGACGCTTTGCCGGGCAAGAGCAACTACCTCCGCGGAAACGATCCTGCACAGTGGCGCACAGACTTACCCACCTATGCTCGCGTGAAGTATGGGGACGTCTATCCGGGAGTAGACCTCATCTACTACGGCAACCAGAGACAACTGGAATACGACTTCGTCGTCGCGGCGGGCGCCGATCCGGGTCGAATTCAATTCGCAATCACCGGCGCCGAAGGAATGGAAGTCGCCGAGTCGGGCGACCTAATTTTGCATGCAAAGGGTGGCCTCGTCAGCCTGCACAAGCCCGTTGCTTATCAGCAGGACGCGACCGGCCGGAGGGAGGTCCAGGCCAGCTACGTCTTGAAAAGCACCAGCAAGGTTCGTTTCCAGGTGACCGGGTACGACGCTGGCAAGCCTCTGGTCATTGATCCCGTGCTGAGCTACTCGACGTACCTTGGGGGCACCGGCAATGACTTCGCGGATGCGATCACGGTGGACGCCGCCGGAAATGCGTACGTCACCGGAAGCACTGGCTCCTCGGATTTTCCGTCCAAGAATCCTGAGCAACCGAGGCTGGCCGGAAACAGTGATGTCTTCGTGGCCAAGCTGGACCCCACGGGTTCGACGCTTGTCTATTCCACTTTTCTGGGCGGCGGCGGAGATGACGTGGGCACTGGCATCGCGGTGGACAATACCGGGAACGCCTACGTGACGGGCTCGACGTCGTCTGCGAACTTTCCCACCTCAGCAGGGGCGTTTCAGACTGCTCTCAAGGAGGGCCAGAGTGCCTTCGTAACGAAACTGGCCGCCGACGGAAAGTCACTCCTTTATTCGACCTACCTTGGCGGCAGCGGAGTGACAGAATCCAATGCGTCAGGCATCGTCGTGGATGCTTCGGGCAACGCCTTCGTGGCGGGAAGTACTTCCTCTACGACTTTCCCCGCAACGGCAAGCGCCTTCCAGAGCGCGCTGAAAGGCTCCCTAGACGCGTTTGTCGCCAAGATCGACACCACCAAAGGAGGTGCGGCGTCGCTCATCTATTCCTCCTATCTGGGGGGCAGTGGTAATGACGGAGCTAGTGGGATCGCCGTGGACAGTTCGGGAAACGTCTACTTGACGGGAGGAACGAACTCTGCTGACTACCCGATGACACCCAGCGCGTTTCAGGCCGCTCTGGGCAATCCAAACAGCAACGCATTCTTGACCGTAATTGATCCCTCCAAATCCGGCGCCGCTTCTCTGGTCTACTCCACTTACTTTGGAGGCGGAGGAACAGCGAACGGCGATTCCGGCTCAGCGATCGCAGTGAATGCAGCGGCAGGCGTTTACATTGCTGGGACTGCCACGTCCAGCAATTTCCCTACGACGCCCGGAGGCTTCCAGACGGGAAACAGAGGCGGCGTGGACGGCTTCGTGGCGAAGTTTGACACCTCGAAATCCGGCGCGGCCTCGCTTGTGTATTCCACCCTTCTGGGGGGCGGAAGCGGGCTCCCCCTTCAGGATGACTTCATCCTTGGGATTGCGGTGGACGCCGGTGGAAATGCTTACGTGGTGGGACAAACATCCTCCACGGATTTCCCGCTGTCACACCCCTTTCAATCCTCACTCGTCCTGCAAGACTGCGGCGTCGGATACTATGGAGATATCACACCATGCGGTGACACCGCATTTGTGACCAAGTTGAATTCGACTGGCTCGGCCTTGGTGTATTCCACCTACCTTGGCGCCATCGGAGGCGATTTTGAGACCGGCAGAGCAATCGCTGTGGACAACGCGGGGAACGCGTACGTAGCGGGCAACACTAGTTCAAGCTATCTCCTAGTCACGCCTGGCGCCTCACAGACTGCTTCAGGCGGCAACTCGGACGCGTTTGTGGCCAAGATCGGCCCGGCTGACGCTGCCGGCTTTAGCGTCGCCGCCGGTTTCGGTCCTATCCCTTTGTCCTTCCCAGATGAAGGAGTCGGCGGGACATCTCCCCCTCGAGCGTTCGCGGCGGCTAATACTGGAAGTGGGACATTGATCATCACCGGCGTCACCGCGAGCGGCGATTTCGCCCAGACGAATGATTGCGGCGGAGCTGTCGCCGCGGGCAAGGCTTGTACCCTGAACATCACGTTCTCTCCGACAGCGGCCGGAAAGCGAACTGGCTCGATTACGTTCACCGACAATGCCGCCAGCAACCCGCAGACCATCACTCTGAGTGGCAATGGCGTCGTCGGCCTTGCGGCAACGCTTTCATCGGCCAAGCTGGACTTCGGAAGCTTCAGTGTCGGCGTGGGAAGTCCGCAGCAAATCGTGTTTTTCACGAACACAGGGAGCACACCACTGACGATCTTCGGCACGCCCCTTGTCGGCACAAATCCCAATGATTTCTTCCTTAGCACCGATTGTGGCGGAAGCCTCTTGGTCGGCGCCCACTGTTCGATCAGCGTTAGTTTTGTGCCGTCCGCTATCGGGAATCGCACTGCGACTCTGCAAGTCCTCGATAACTCAGCACAAAGCCCGCGCACGGTGCCCCTGACGGGAATTGGCACTGCCCAGCCCACTGTTTCGGTGTCTCCTTCAAGTCCGAACTTCCTGGCGCAAATAGTCGGTACCAAGAGCGCGTCGCAGCCCGTGATTCTCAGCGCGGGCGGCAGCGGGCAACTGGGCATCTCGGGCATCGGCACAAGCGGCGATTTTGTCGAGACGGATAATTGCCCCCGGTTGCCGAGTCTTCTGACCGGGGGAGGAAGCTGCACCATCAACGTTTTCTTTGCGCCCGCGGCCGTCGGCGCAAGGACCGGGACTCTAGTGATTGCCGATAACGCCACCGATAGCCCGCAAATGGTTGTACTGTCGGGGCAGGGAGTTGATTTCTCGCTAGCTCCCGCCTCGGGTTCTACGACCTCGGCGACCATCACGGCGGGCCTGACGGCAAGCTACAACCTCAGCCTGGCGGGCACAAGCGGGTTCAGTGGGAGTGTCTCGCTCGCCTGCAGCGGGGCGCCGCTGCGTTCGACGTGCACTATGTCCCCGAACTCCGTGCAACTGAGCGGCACAACACCCGCAAATGCGACCGTCATGGTCACAACGACGGCGAACGGGCTCGTTCTGCCCATCGGGCGGCCGCTACCGTTCTTCCCGCTGGGTGTCGTGCGTGTTGTGGTCGCCTGGATGCTGTTCCTCCTGACCCTGATGCTGCTGGTCAGAGCCCTTCGCCTGCGCGCCGGCGGACGCCGCCGGGCCTGGGTGAGCCTGGCGGTTGCGGTGTTCTTCGCGGCCCTCTCCGTCGGCTGCGGCGGGGGTAGCAGCAGCCCACCTCCCCCGCAAGGAACACCGGCGGGTACCTTCCAAATCGTAGTCACCGGCTCTTCCGGTGGGGCAAACCGCAACACGACGCTCACCTTGGTCGTGAAGTAGTGTAGGAGTGAGGAAGGAAGAGTCTAATCCTGAGGTCGGGCTCTCCCACAGAGAACTTCAGAAAGGAGCAAGGTTCATGCTCAAAGACCTGCGATATGTTGTGTATTCGCTTCTGGCCGTTTGCGCGACGATCCCGGCGTCGCATGCTCAGGTGAAACAAGACTCGCCCACAAGACCCCACGTCATCGTCTTCGCGGTGAACGGCGCCGAGTGGGACATCCTTCGTCCGCTGCTCGTGCGGGGTGAGATGCCCAATCTGGCCCGCGTCATCGAGCATGGCGTCTCGGGCAAGCTGCGGACGATCTCGGCTCCGAATTGCCCGAAGGTCTACTCCGTCCTGGAAACCAGCACACCTCCGGAAGAGAACGGGATCACGGGGTTCCTCGTGCGTGGAGTCACCGCCAACACGAGCATGCTGCGGACGGAGCCGCTCTGGGCGGTTTTGTCGCAGGGCGGGGTGACCGTGGGCATGGCCAACGTGCCGGCGACGTTTCCGGCGCGGCCGGTGAATGGCTACATGATCAGTGGCATGCTCACTCGCGGCAAGGATTGTGAGGACGGACTATTGTGTTCGCCGAAGCTTTCTGAAGTGCAGGGAGGCGACCCGGTCTACCCGAGAAGCCTTGTGCCCGAACTGGAGGCGAAGGTTGGCGACTTCCTGATCGATTGCGCGCGCATGCCCTCGACAGAAAACCTCCAGGGACGTGAGTTCGGGGTCGTTCATGAATGGCTGGCGAAGGTATCGGCGATCCGGGAACAGCAAAGGAAGCTGTTCGATTATCTGCTCACGACGCACGCGACGGACTTCACTTTTCTGGTTCAATCTTGCGAAGACCGCGTGGGTCACTGGCTGTATCCCATTCAGCCCTACAACGTGGGCTATAACCCGCGGCTTCACGCAGTCAAGGTGAACGCGTTTCCGGATCAGTATCGCGCCATGGACAAGGTCTTGGGCACCATTCTCCAGCATGTGCACGAGAACACCGCTCTGTTTGTCATTTCCGACCACGGCATCAAGCCTCTTCGCGAGAAGGAATCTCACCTGGCGCACAAGGACCACGCCGGCACAACGCCCATCATTGCGAAACACGATTTTGAGGACGGCGATGATGTGCCGGGTGTGTTCATCGCCATGGGACCCGGCATCAAGAAGGGCGTGCGCGTCACGGGTCTGCCAATGAGCGTGTTTGATATCGCACCGACGATACTCCACATCTACGGCATTGCTGCTCCGCAGCAAATGAAGGGACGAGTGTTGAACGAGATCTTCGAGCCACGGCCGGAGAAAGATACTGGCCACTTTTCCACCCACTAACAGGGTGCTGAAGAACGGGTGATTTTTGAGATGCGGATGCTGCCGAGAGTGAAACAACGACGGGACCTAGTGGAATCAGGCGCCCCGGGCATCCCTGTTTTGTTCTTCGGCACCGGTTCCTTTCTCCGATTTTCTCT
>JBGPZW010000133.1:0-9255 GCA_041493955.1 Terriglobia bacterium | reverse complement strand
GTCCTGGCCACGCGCTATGTGCATCCGCTGCTGTTTTCGGTGAGCGTGGGCAAGCGCGTGACCGAAACGACCAACGGATTTCGAGCGTTTCGAACCGCAATCCTGCGCGACGCCAATATCTGCTGGCGGCAGCAGTGGCTCGACAAGTATGAGCTTGAGCCGTATCTGCTCTTTCAAGTCATCCGGCGCGGCTACCGCCACCGGGAGGTCCCCGTTACCAAAATCTATCCGCCCCACGCCCAAGGCTACACCAAGATGCGGCCCATCACCGGCTGGTGGAGCATCCTGCGGCCGATCTTCTTGCTTGGGCTGGGACTGAAGAAGTGAGCGCACCTATGCCCACGCGGCCTGGCATGATCGTGCCCTTCGTGGACTTGCAGGCGCAGTACGCTCGGATCGCCCCGGAGGTTCAGGCAGCGATCCAAGGAGTGCTCGAGCGCTCGGATTTCATCTTGGGCGGTGAGGTCAATTTGTTCGAGGAGGAGTTCGCGCGGTACATCGGCACTCGCCATGGGATCGGCGTGGGCTCGGGCCTGGCGGCATTGGAGCTGGCGCTGCGGGCCTACGGCATCGCACCGGGCGATGAAGTGATCACCGCGGCCAACACCTTCATCGCCACGGTGTTGGCGATTTCGGCTGCGGGCGCACGCCCCGTGCTGGTGGATGCCGACCCGATTACCTACAACATGAATCCTGCAGCTCTGGAGGCCGCAATCACTCCCCGCACACGCGCGATTCTGCCCGTACATCTCTATGGCCAGCCTGTAGATCTTGACTCGGTCCTGGCCGTCGCGCGTCGGCACCATCTGCTAGTGATCGAGGACGCTGCTCAAGCACATGGAGCGAGCTATGCCGGACGCCGCGCTGGGGCCTGGGGAGATGCGGCAGCATTTAGCTTTTATCCGGCCAAGAATCTAGGTGCCTATGGTGATGGTGGTATGGTGGTCACCAACGACCTTGCGGTCGCGGAGAAACTCCGGAGGCTGCGTAATTACGGCGAACGAGCGAAGTATCACCACGCAGTCACCGGAACCAACTCACGGCTGGACACCATCCAGGCAGCCGTTCTCCGCGTCAAGCTGCCCCATCTCGATTCTTGGAATGCTGCGAGGCAAGAACACGCGGCAGCCTACGACGCCCTGCTCGAAGAGCTGCCCGTGCTCCGCCCGGGCAAGCTTGAGAAGGCGGTCCATGTTTATCACCTGTATGTCATTCAGGTGGAGAATCGGGACCAGGTGCAGGAGTCGGTGCGTAGTCACGGGGTGGCGACAGGAATTCACTATCCGGTCCCCATCCATTTGCAGGAGGCCTGCGCGCATCTGGGCTATCAACGCGGGGCGTTCCCGGTAACGGAGCGCGTGGCGGCGCGGATTCTTTCGCTGCCCATGTATGCCGAGATGACCTCGGCGCAGAGAGAACACGTGGCGTCGGCCTTAAGCCAGGCTGTGGCCCAATCGTTGAAGGTCGAGTAAGCGGAGCTCTGGGGACCCGTCATTTAACCGTGGTCGGCACACTTATGACCGAGCCTCTCATTGAGCCGAAGGCGCGCGGGACGCTGCGTCAACACAGGCTCTCGTCGCGGGAGAAAGTTCTCGTGGTGTTGTTTCTCCTCACGCTTCCCTTGGTGAACCCGTGGGTGCGTGGCGATGGGGTGGGCTATTACGCGTACGTCCGCTCTTTGTTGATTGACCGCGACCTGCGCTTTGAGGACGACTATATGTATGGCAACTCCACATTCGTTATGAGCCGGGTGGACGCCAACGGGCGCTTACGAGCGGACCTCTATACCTCCACGGGTTACGTGACCAACAATTTCTCTGTGGGGCCTTCGATGCTGTGGGCACCATTCCTCGTGGTGGTCCACGGTGCTGTCCTGGGTCTCAACCGAATGGGCGCGCACGTTCCCGCCGACGGCTTCTCGCGGCCTTATCTGGTCACGATGGCACTGGCCACGGCGGGCTACGGCTTTGTGGGGCTCCTCCTAACATTCCGCTTGGCCCGGAAATACTTCGAGGAGCGCTGGGCCTTTCTGGCTACGTTGGGGATCTGGTTTGCCAGCTCACTACCGGTGTATATGTATTTCAATCCCTCGTGGTCGCACGCGCACTCGGTTTTCGCAGTGGGATGCTTCCTGTGGTACTGGGACCGCACTCGCGGTGGGCGCACGCTTGCCCAATGGATCTTGCTGGGCGCTCTCGCCGGGCTGATGATCAATGTGTACTACATCAACGGCGTACTGGTGCTAGTGCCCGGGCTCGAGGCGTTGGGCGACTACACTGGGGTGTGGCGGCAACCGGTGCATCGCGGAAAAATTTTCGGGCGGCTGCTCTCGGCACACCTACTCTTCGGAGCGGTAACCCTCCTTGCGCTGCTGCCCACGTTTATTACGAGGCAGATCATCTACGGTAGCCCCTTGAAGACCGGCTATCCCGGCTTAAGTGAATGGTTCTGGACGTCCCCGGCCCTTTGGGACGTGCTGGCTTCCTCCGATCACGGAGTCTTTAGTTGGACACCGCTCCTGTTTCCAGCTGTGGTGGGGCTTTTTCTGTGGTGGAGGCAAGAAAGAAAATTGGCAGGGTATCTCGTTATCACCTCCCTGGCGTTCTATTACTTGATTGCCAGCCGGCCAGGATGGGATGGACTCTCGTCATTCGGCAACCGCTTTTTCATCTCGCTTACGCCGATCTTTATTCTCGGGCTGGCGGCGCTGCTGGAGCGGGTCGGGAACTGGTTCGCGAGTGAACGGAGCGCGTTTGTCGCCGTAGGCCTGGTGATCGCGTTGTTCGTGTTCTGGAACCTGGGTTTCATTTTCCAGTGGGGAACACACCTGGTTCCGGCGCGCGGGCCGATCTCTTGGCGGGTGATGATTCGCAACCAGGTGGTGGTCGTGCCGGTGCGGCTGACGCACACCCTGAAAAGCTACCTGCTACGTCGTAAAGCCCTTATGGAGCATATTGAGCAGGAAGATTTGCAGCAATTGCAGTCGCAACAACCGGAAAGGCACTAGGGGCCAATGGGGATCGCTCCAATCCAGGTCGCACACTTCGAGCGGCCGGTCGTGCGGATCACCGCGCGGCGCGGGTGGCTGCAGCTGGAGTTGCGCGAGCTGTGGAGCTACCGCGAGCTTCTCTACTTTTTTGTCTGGCGCGACGTCAAGATCCGCTACAAGCAGACAGCGATCGGCGCCGCTTGGGCCGTGCTTCAGCCGTTTCTGACCATGGTCGTCTTCAGCTTGTTCTTCGGCGCGCTGGCGAAGATTCCCTCGCAGGGCCTGCCCTACCCGGTTTTTTATTACTGCGCGCTGCTTCCCTGGATGTATTTCGCCTCGGCGCTTCAGAACGCCACGAACACGGTCGTCGAACACCAGCGCGTCATCACCAAGGTCTATTTCCCGCGGCTGGTGCTGCCGCTGGCGTCCGTGCTCTCGGGCCTCGTGGACTTCGCCATCGGCTTCGTCGTCTTCCTGGCCATGATGCTTTACTACGGCATCGTGCCGACGCGTACCACCCTACTGTTACCGGTGTTTCTCCTACTTGCCGTGCTGACCGCGCTGGGCCTGGGACTATGGCTTTCGGCGTTGAACGCGCTGTACCGGGACGTGAAATATGTCGTACCGTTCCTGCTGCAGTTCTGGATGTTTGCTTCGCCGGTCGTGTACCCCAGCGCGCTGGTGCCCGAGCGGTGGCGCTGGCTCTACGCGCTGAACCCCATGGCCGGCGTCATCGAAGGTTTTCGTTGGGCGTTGACCGGCCACGGGCAGCCTCCGGGCGGGATGCTATTGGTTTCCGCGGGCATGGTGGCAGTGACCATTCTGGGCGGGCTGATTTACTTCCAGAAGATGGAGGGCACGATCGCGGACGTGGTCTGAGCCATGCGTGAAGCTGTCATCCAAACCGAACGGCTGGGCAAGCGCTACCGCATCGGCGAGCGCGAGCCCTACCGTGCCCTGCGACACATTCTCGGTGAAACGCTGAAATCGCCGCTGCGGATCTTTCGCCGCACCAGGCCGAGTTATTTCTGGGCGCTCAAGGATGTTTCCTTCGAGGTGCGCGAGGGCGAAGTACTGGGCCTGATCGGCCGCAACGGCGCGGGGAAGACTACGCTGCTCAAGATTCTCTCGCGGATCACCCGGCCGACCGACGGTCACGCCGAGATTCGCGGGCGGGTGGGCAGCCTGCTCGAGGTCGGCACGGGCTTTCATCCCGAGCTGACCGGCCGAGAGAACACCTATCTCAGCGGCGCCATCCTGGGGATGAGCAAGAAAGAGATTGACGCCAAATTCGACAGCATCGTGGACTTCGCGGAGATCGAGAAGTTTCTCGATACGCCGGTGAAGCACTATTCGAGCGGCATGTTTGTGCGCCTGGCGTTTTCGGTGGCGGCGCATCTGGAGCCGGACATCCTGCTGGTGGACGAGGTGCTGGCCGTCGGCGACATTGCGTTTCAAAAGAAGTGTTTGGGGAAGATGGGCGACGTCGCGCACGGCGGGCGCACGGTGGTGTTCGTGAGCCACCAGATGAACCAGATTCGCCGGCTTTGCCAGCGTGTGGTTTGGTTCGACGCGGGCCAGATTCGCAAGAACGGCCCCACGGCGGAGGTGGTCGGGGCCTACGAAGGGGCGATGGCCGCCGGGGAGGTGGTGGGATCGCCTGCCGCGGCGACGCCGGGAGGCAAAGCGCGCTTCCTGCGTTGGGAAATCGTCGAGCCTCGCGCCAGCGAGCCGCACCTGCTGAGTTCTCTGGGACCGGTCACCGTGAACTTTGAGGTGCGGGTCAACGAGCCCGTGCTCAGGGGACATCATGGCGCCGCGCTTTTCAATGCCGAGCGGCAGTTGATGTGGGCCTGGGCCACCGATGACTTGCGGCTGGAGCCGGGCAGTCATCTTCTTTCCTATACGTTTCCCATGCTCCCGCTGCGCCCCGGCGTCTATGCCTGGCAGGTGAGTCTGTGGGACGACAGGACTTTGCTGGAGCTATGGGATTGTCTGCCGGAAATGATCATCGCCACCGAAGTTCACCAGCACCCGCTCGACGAATGGAACGGGGTGCTCAACATTCCGTGCAACTTCCACGTTCGCGACGGAAGGGGGATGCGCCTTGCAGGAAGCGCGCGTATTTGATCTGCCACATTATCGGGCCCTCGACGAGGCCCGAACGATTCTGTTGCAGGAAATTCTGCCGGAATGGAAGCGGGAATGGGGGTTCCAGACCGCCCTCGACGCGGGCTGCGGCGTCGGCCACTTCTCCGGATTGATGCGGGATCTTGGATTTGAGGTGGTGGCTTTCGACGGGCGGCAAGACAACGCCGAAGAGGCCGGACGGCGATTCCCCGGAATCCGGTTCCAGGTGGCGGACATAGAAGATCCGGTCGTGCAGTCGCTGGGTTCGTTCGATCTGGTGCTGTGCATGGGACTCCTTTACCACCTGGAGAATCCGTTTCGCTGTATTCGTAACCTTCGGGGACTGACAGGCAAGCTCTTGCTGATTGAAAGCATGTGCATGGACGATAGCTCGCCGGTGCTTCACCTGCGGGACGAGGGGCCGACGGAGGATCAAGGCCTACGGCACGTTGCGTTCTATCCCTCGGAATCATGTCTCGCGAAGATGCTCTACCGGGTGGGGTTCTCAACGGTGTGGCGTCTGGCCCGGTTGCCGGCGCACGCGGACTTCCACGCGAGCCGCGCCCGGCACAGGGTGCGCACCATGCTGGCCGCCTCCTCCTCGTTGCGCGAGTCCAGATTCCTGCTCCGCATCCCGGAGCCAGTGAACATCCCGGATCCCTGGACGACCGGCTGGGCCAGGGCCATGCAGCCGGTCCACCGCTTGGGGCACTTCATGGCCAAGCCGTGGCCCGACAAACTGGCCGCGCTTCGCCGACGGATGGGCCGGAGCGAAAACGGGACCGGGAACGGTCGCTAGATACCTTGAACCTGCTGAACATTCTCGTCACCGGCAGCAACGGCCTGATTGGCTCGGAGGCGGTGGAGTATTTTGACCGGCAGGGGCACCGCGTGGTCGGCGTGGACAACAACATGCGCCGCGTGTTCTTCGGGCCCCCAGGTGATACGTTGTGGAATCTCGAGCGCCTCAAACGCGTCACGCGGAACTTTACTCCCTGCGACATCGATATTCGCGACCGGGAGAAGATTTTCCACCTGTTCCAACAGCACTGCTTCGACCTGATCCTGCACTGCGCCGCGCAGCCGTCGCACGACAAGGCCCGGGATATTCCCTTGCTCGATTTCGAGGTCAACGCACTGGGCACGATGTACCTGCTGGAGGCCGCCCGGCAGCATTGCGGCGATGCCGTGTTTTTGATGATGAGCACAAACAAAGTGTACGGGGACGCGCCCAACGAGAAGCCGATGCGCGAGACCTCCACGCGGTACGACTACGCTAATCCGGAGGATTACGACGGGATCGACGAGAACTGCAGGATCGACCAGACCTTACACTCGCTGTTCGGAGCTTCCAAGGTTGCCGCCGACGTCATGGCCCAGGAATATGGTCGTTACTTCGGCATGCGCGTGGGCACATTCCGGGGCGGCTGCCTCACCGGTCCGAGTCACTCCGGGGTGGAGCTGCACGGCTTTCTCTCTTATCTGGTGAAGGTGGCGTTCACGGGCCAGACCTATACGATTTACGGCTACAAGGGCAAACAGGTGCGGGACAACATTCACAGCTACGACGTGGTCCGCGCGATGGAGGAATTTGCCAAGAGCCCGCGGCCCGGCGAGGTCTATAACCTGGGTGGCGGCCGGGAAAACAGCGTCTCAATCCTGGAAGCAATCGCGCTGGTCGAAGAGATGACCGGCCGCAAAATCGCCCAGACCTATCAGGAGCAGGCGCGTAAGGGAGACCATATCTGTTATATCTCCAATCTTCACAAACTGAAGAGCCATTATCCTGGCTGGCAGATCACGCGCGACCTGCGCTCCATTCTGAATGAAATGATTGATGCCGAAATGAAAAACCGGAAAGACGTGGAGGTCAGGTAATCCAAGGCTGCAATGCTTACCTTCTTTTCCACGCCCAAACCCTTTCGGGGGCACATTGCGACCATCCAGCGCAACGCCATTCGGAGCTGGACGCTGCTCGATCCCGGCGCCGAGGTGATTCTCTTTGGCAACGAGGACGGTGCTGCCGAAACCGCGCGCGAGCTGGGCATCCGTCACGAGCCAAACGTTGAGCGCAATGAGAACGGCACAAAATACCTCCGCTCGATCTTCGACCGGGCGCAGGAGCTCGCGCGGCACAATCTGCTCTGCTACGTGAATTGCGACATTCTGCTGATGGCGAATTTTCGCGAGGCGCTGGAGCGCGTCTCGCGCCACCACCGGGCGTTCCTAATGGTGGGGCGCCGCTGGGACACCAACATCGTCGCGCCCTGGGATTTCACTTTGCCCGATTGGCAACAGCAATTGCGCGCGTTGGCGCTGCGCGAGGGCCGTCAACGCCCGTCCCAATGGATCGATTACTTTGCTTTTTCCCGCGGCCTCTATTATCGGAACACGCCGGCATTCGTAATCGGGCGCCCCGGCTGGGACAACTGGCTGGTGTGGAAAGCGCGGGCCTCCAAGGTCGCCGTCGTGGACGCTTCGGAGTATGTGGTGGCCGTACATCAGAACCACGACTACTCCTACCACCCGGACGGGGAAAAGGGGGTGTGGGAAGGCGAAGAGGCGCAGAGCAATTACAGACTACTTGGCGGCTGGCGGCATTTCGGCACGATGGAAAACGCCACGCACCGGCTCACTCCCACCGGGTTCCGGCACAATTATCGACACGGGCTGGTGGTGGCCGGCCGGGCGGCAGCGGCGGCGCGCAGCGCCTTGTGGTTCGGGTTGTTGAAGGCGACGCGCCCAGTGCGCCATGCGCTGGGCATCCGGCGCCATCACTCAGGGGCCGCGGGAGCCTAGGGGTATGGTCAGACCACTCGTCAGCGTCCTGATTGACACTTACAACCACGGGCACTTCATCGAGCAAGCGATCGTGAGTGTGCTCGAGCAGGATGTGTCCCCGGCGGAGATGGAGGTGATTGTCGTTGACGACGGGTCCACCGACAACACCGCTGCGGTCGTCCACAAGTTCGCCCCGCGCGTGCGCTACCTGTTCAAGGAAAACGGGGGTCAGGCCTCCGCGTTCAACGCCGGCATTCCTGCGATGCGCGGCGAGATCGCCTCTTTCCTGGATGGCGATGACTGGTGGGCGCCGGGCAAGCTGCGCGCCGCGCTCGAGCAACTCGAAAGGTTTCCGGAGGTCGGTTCGGTCGGCCACGGGCAATACGAGGTCTATCCTGATGATCGCCCCAATGGAATGGTGGTGCCGGACAAGACCTACCGGCTGCACCTAGGCGACCCTGCCTCGGCGCTCCTCTTCGCTCATTTGCGAGGCTTTCTGGGCACCAGCAAGATCACGATTCGCAAGGCACTGCTCGACCGCATCCTCCCGGTTCCCGAGGAGCTGGTCGTCGAAGCCGACGAATACATCTTCACCCTTGCTCCGGCGCTCGCCGACGCCGTCGTGCTCAACCGACCGTTGTTCTACTATCGCTTTCACACTGGGAATCTGTTTCAGTTTGCAGCCAACGACCCGGTGAGATTCCGCCGCAAGCACAACGTGCTGGCGGCGCTCCTGCGCAAGCTGCCGCCGCGGCTGGCGGAGTTCGGTGTTTCCCCCGAAGTCATTCGGACGATGCTCGAGCCACTCTGGGCGGAGGCGGAACGCATCCGGCTGGCCCTCGACGGCGGCTGGCCCTGGCAAGCGTTCCGCGTGGAGCGCGCGAGTTACCGCATGTCCTACAAAGACGCGGGTCTTCGCTATCGTGCCTTTCAGGTTTTTGTGCTGGCTCTTACGCTTGCGCTGCCGCCGCGGAGCTTTTACCGCCTCCGGCAGTGGTACACCGATAAGAAACTCCACCGCCTGCGTGGCCTTGTGGGCGAGCCAACCTCCGCTGTACCGGTCATCGAACAGAGACCCGGAGCCGAGGTGGGGCGATGAACAAGCCCCGCGCGGATTCGATTTCGCGTCTGCTCTTCCGGGTGCCGCCGTTTCCCGGCAAAGGGCGTGTCGCCAACGCGCTCGCCAAATATGTTGCGCGGCGCCAGGGCGGCATGGGGTTCTGCGCGCCCGGAGACGGTGCGCGATTTGAAGTCGAGCTGTCGGATCGGATTGCGCGTGAGATGTGGGGTGGCTGCTACGAGCCTCACGTGCGGAGATGTCTCGAGGCGCTGCTGCAGCCCGGAGACACTTTCCT
>JBGPZW010000103.1:0-12107 GCA_041493955.1 Terriglobia bacterium | reverse complement strand
GACCGGATCTCTTTTCCCGCTAGGCGCAGACGCGAGAGTCGAACTCGGAAGCCAGGGTTGACGCGATCCATCGTCCGCCGTTATACCTGAATTCAGCGCAGAGAATCCAGTTACGCGGATGGGCGGAGGCCGTGGAGATTTACCCTGAGAGCGCTACCGAGGCTGCCTTCGGACGAGCAGAGGAAAGCTCAGGGGCTGGCCGATACCAACTCGGCCGCAAAGTAGCTGGCTCAAGGTAGGAACAAAACGACGAGTTCCGAACTAGGTGCGGGTCAGGCCGCCACCAGGATCGGGTAGGTGCTTCCCGGCGCCGCCACGGGTCAGTTCACGCAGCGTGCCGAGCCGTTCCAGACGAGGTGCGACAAAGATCTCCCTGCCCTCTTTTTGAGTGTGCATTTGCCCTTTGCCCTGGTTCAAGGCTATCTGCCTCACTGAGAAAATGGACCTAACTGCAAACAAATCTACGCTCTATTCGTAGCATGTAGCTGTTGTGGGCCGACATGAATTTTTGTCTTGTGTGCGGAAACAGTCCATATCCCCGGGGGAGACTTTCCTACGGGTGTGACTCAGAGCGGGCGCCGCCAACCTGGCGCCTTTCGCCAGTTTGGTGAACAAATCCTTGAGAGACGCAAGGCAGATCAGGGGGAGGACCGAAACTCAGGCGGACCCTTCGAGCCGAGATCCGGCGTTCTTCAGCCACAAATAAAGGCAAGCGAAAACCCAAGTCGGCCGTTGCTGGGCGTTGTCTCCGGCGAGGAACGCCCTGCAAGCTTTTTTTGCTTTCTGCAGATTCACGTAGCGACCGGCCTCCGCCGGGGGCAGACGAAACAGCTCACCGAGCGCTGCATGATCGCCCCTGCGCATCAGGAACTCGTTCACCTCGCTGTAGTTCGCTTTTTCGTGAAGATTGCGGATCGCGGCGGGGAGAACGTCTGGCATATCCCGCAGGAAAGGTTTAACCCGGCCTTCTTTGACTTTCTCTTCCCAAGGAACGGCCAACATGAACTCCAACAATCTCCGATCGAGGAAAGGGAAGCGCAGTTCAATGCCCAGCTGGGCGGCGGCCAATTCGCGCCGCTCGTGTACCAGAATCATGCGTCCCCGCGTGAGGATGTGGTGATCCATCTGGGCACTGAGGGAATGAAAAGAACGCGGAGAACGAATCTGTCGGAGTCGTTGGGTCAGGTTAGTCCGGCGAGCCAACTCGGTATTGATCCAAGCCGGGGGCTTTCGCCACCGCAAGTACTTCCACGCCTTCAGTAAGCTTCGCGGCATCAAGAAGGGCAGCGCATGCCACATCATCTCTGAGCGGCTGGATCCAAAGTAACGCGCATAGCGCCCCAGGTCCCCCACGAGCGCCCGCATGCGGAAGCTACGGAGCAGATCGGCGACGTAACCCCAGGCGAAACTAAACAGCTCATCGCCGCCATCGCCCGTCAGGATCACGTTGCATCTGTCTTCGGCGACTCTGGCCAGGAGATTGCGCTCGTGCACCCAGCCTTCCTCGACGAAAGGCATTGCCAACCTCTCGATGTGCGTCTCGAGCCCATCGAGAAAGCTATCCGCAAAATAGGGCAAGCGCTGAAACTCGATTCCCGCCCTCTGCGCGACCTGTACCGCCAATGGGCTCTCATCGCGGTGATCCAAGAGTTGCAAGCAGTAGCCGCGCATAGGGTCTGCCGAGCTGTGGTGGCGGGAAGCCAGGGAGGCAACCGAGGCCGAATCCAACCCTCCACTCAAGAAAACTCCGATGCGTGTGGGCGTGCGCATCCGGCTGGCAACTGCCTGGGAGAGAAGAGAAGCGAACTGCTCGAGGTAGTCCTTGCGACCATCGCGAAGGTGCCGCTCCGGGTCGATCTCCCAATAGCGATGCGATTCGAGCCCCTTAGGAGTCCAGCGAAGCCAGTGCGCAGGCAGCAGGCGCTGCACCGAGCAAAAGAAGGTACGTTCAGGTTGGGGGAAGTCGGTCCACCACACCAGATACTCGCTGACCATCCACTCGTCGATCTCACGCGGCACTGCGGGAAGGCGGAGAAGCGCCTGAATCTCGCTTGCAAAGTAGAAACGCACGGCGTCCGCGGAGTAAAAGAACGGTCGCAGGCCAAGTGGATCGCGCGCGGCATAGAGTGTCTGGCTTCGGGGATCCCAGACTGCGAAGGCAAAGTCACCGATCAACCGCTGGGCGCAGTTGTCTTCCCAGCGGTTGAAGGCTCGGAGGGCGAGTTCTGCGTCCGTGGGGCGTTCTCCCGGGTGCGCGAGCAAGGCGAGTAGTTCGTCGCGGTTATCCAGGCGACCGTCCCACACAAGGACACGCCCGCTGACCCGATCCACCAGCGGCTGTTCCTCTGTTAGGGCTTCGGGCGTCGTCGCCGTTAAGGTCGCCCCCAATGCACATCCGGGCCCCTGCCAGACGCCCGGAATTCGCCGGCCGCGATGCTTAAGCGCGTCCAGCAGAACCTCGACCTCCGCAAGAAGGGGCGTAGGCGAAGTCCGCGTTTCACCCCGTGACACACATCCGGCAATCCCACTCATGGTCGGGGCCTTGTCTCCCTCACTTGTTGATCCGTCGGAGTCTCTTCGTGGGACGAATACAGAATCTGGAACTCTCTGATGCGCTCTTGGGTCGAGTGGCCCAGCCATGCGTGCGCCTGAAGCACGCCCGTTTCCCGATGGACACCGATGATGAGCGGAACGGAGAAACCGCGTTTCCGCACGAGTGCGGCAGCTGCCAACGAGTCCAGCAGGCAGTTTGGCGCGAGCGGCAACAGCTGGTGTGCCCAACGGACCAGTTGCGCCGCTCGATCGACGCAGGCTTCATCCGCATCAGGAACCTTGTCCCGAAGTCGCAGTTCATCGAGGAGACCCGGAAAGGAAGACCAGCGAATGCCGAAGGCCACGCGGCACAGAACCACTGCCGCCTGTCCGATGCCGACCAGATCGCGCCACCGGAAACGCCGGATGCGTTCAAACGCCTTGGCCATCAACCACCAGCAGCCCTTCTTTCAAGAGTTGTGCCACCAACTCCCGTACTGCTTGGGCGATTTGCGGCTCCGAAGCGTCGTAGCGCTCCTGCAGAGCGGCAAGCACCCTTTGGACGTCGCCGTCCTTCTCGATTTCTTGCCAGAACGCGGCGCCGGTCTTATTCAGTCCCCAGTACACACCCGTCTTCAAGTTCAGCAGGACTACCTCATCGCCGAGCTGCTGCGAAACCACATCGATGTGCACGCGGACCGAACTCGGTGGATTCATCCCACTCCCCCTTTGCATTGTGCCGAGCCCCGTGGTCGTACAGCGAGTTGGCCGCGCGAGATCGCCTCGTTCCAGGCGAGTCGTGCCAGACGCGTGGCCCGACAAAGCCAGGCTCCCGTGCGACTACGGAGCACGCCCCGGCCATTGAGAAGCTCGAGGCGCGTGGGATGAGCCAACCACCAGAGGTAACGGAGCTGTTCCGCAGGATTGTCTTGCAAACGCAAGCGTTCGCGATGAATCGCGCCCACGCTGATATCGAGCGCCGGAGTGAGCGGACGCAGCAGGAATTCCGCGGCTGTGCGCCGGGTGCTGGAGTTGCGCAGGGCACTAACCGCCTCCCAGCGAAGACCGAAGTAGGACTCGATTAGTTCGAGCGTCGTGCCCGTCCGGTGACAGAGCCGAGCCGTCCGAGAGTGCCGGAGGAATTGAGCAGGGTCGATCTGTCCGGCGAACCGCAACAGGAAATCGCTCACGTCGCAGATCCAGCGCAGCGATGTCCAGCCGTGGCCGGAGACGTGAGCGCAAAGGAACAGTAGGTAAAGCTCTGGTGTTAGAGTTCGCAAGGGCAAGCCCGCGGGGCCCGCGGCTTCGTAATGGGCCTGTGAGGACCACAGGAGATCGTCCGGGAGCGGCAGTACCTTCCAGTGCAACTCAACGAGCAACGAGGAGCCTGCCTGTTCGCGAAGGCATCCCACCTCAGCCGTGTGCTCGCCGGCGCTATGGAGAAACGTGGGGTCGCGCAATAGCTCATGGGGCAGGGAAATCGTGTAGCCCCGGCTTTCCAAGATGCTGGCGGCCCTGGAGATCTCGCAAGGTTGGATTGCGAGGTCGATGTCGGTGACTGGCCGCCGGCTGACATCCCCGTAGAGTATCCGCGCCAGCGACACACCTTTCAGCGGGATGGCCTCGATTCCGTTTCTTTGAAAAGCACTGAGTAAGTCCGCCTCTTCCCTGGCCAGCAGTAGATTGCGTGCGGCACGGGCACGCCGGACGTCTGCCCACCTCTCCACCCACGATGGAGGTACGCCAGCGACGACGAGCTCCTCCGCTTCCGGGCCTAGCCGCTCAGTGAGGCCCAGGCTGCGGGCCAGACTGTCCAGCGCAGCCCAATCCGTGCCGGGACAAATCCTGCGCTCGCCAAAGGGTTTGACCAAGTAGACCAGCGTCTGTTCAGTTGGGCTCAGGCGCAGCTTTAACTCGATGCGGAGATCATTTTCACTACAGAAGCGCAGAGCAGAACTCGAAAGCCAGGCCGGGCGGGCAGGTCCAACATCTGACGCAGCGATGGTTTGGGTACCCAAAAAGTCCTCGTAAACGATCGAGAGAGAAGCTGAACAGCAATCGAGCTATAGCAAAAGGCAGTGGCGATATCAATCAAGCGTGCTTCGCGCAGGTAACTCTTTAGCGGCATTCTTCATAGCCGCCGTGGATCCCCTGACGGGCGGCGTCGAAGCCCACCTCTCAAGAAACTTCCGATGGTTTACGGGCGAACAGCGTAGAATCCTGATTCGCTAGCTCCTCCTGTAGCTGCTCGAACGCAGGTCTACGATTTTCGTGCGCGGCCCGGTGGCTCGGCCACACAAGACAGGTGAAGGATGGTGTCGAGGGAAGTAACTAGCGCGTCAGCCGTGAAGATTCGAGCCGAGAAGGGGCTGCTGCTGTGTTGTACGCGGACGCGGGTGGACCCGGCTCGCGCCGAGCGCATTCGCGTACTGGCCAGCGGAGAGTTGGACTGGCCGTATCTATATGCGGCGGCGGTGGAACACGGCGTTGCTGCCCTGCTTTACTGGCATCTCCGCGCCACCTGCCCGGAAGCTGTTCCGACGCCCTGGATGGAGCAGCTCGAGGCCGCTTTCCGGCAGAACGTCCGCCGCAATCTCCGCCTGAGCGCCGAGCTGTTCGGCATACTCGAATCGTTCCGCGCTGGCGGCGTGGCAGCCATTCCGTACAAAGGACCCGTGCTGGCCGAACAGGCCTACGGCAATCTGGCGTTTCGGCAGTTCGCCGACCTCGACATCGTGGTGCGCCAGCGGGACGTGGCCACCGCGCACGCGCTCCTGACCGCGCTGGGTTATCGCGCCGATGTCGATGTCCAGACCGTGGCTCAGGCGGCCGAGGGAAAGATCCCCGGCCAATACCAGTTCACCCGTGAGGTGCGGCAAAGCATCGTGGAGCTGCACACCGAGGGCACACTGCGGTACTTCCCCACACCGCTCGATCTGGACGGGCTGAGCCGTCGGCTGGAACCGGTGCAGCTCGCGGGGCGGGAGATCCTGACGTTTTCCATCGAGGATGCATTGCCCATCCTGTGCGTCCACGGCTCCAAGCATTTCTGGGAGCGCCTTTCTTGGATCGCAGACATTGCTGAACTGGCCCAGGCACCTCAGGGAGTGGATTGGGAAGTGGCCGTCCGGCGCGCCCGCGAACTCGGTGCCGAACGAATGCTCTTTCTCGGCCTGCATCTGGCCAACGGGCTGCTGGACGCGCCCCTGCCGGAGGAAATCCGCGAGCGTGTGCGAGGCGACCCTGGGATTGGCCGGCTCGCGGAACAGGTGCGCGGTCAGTTTGTGAGCAAGACGCGAGAGCTGCCGGGCGCGGTCCAGCGCGCTATGTTTCGCGTACGGATGCGAGGCAATGTTCTCGACGGCTTGCGCTACCTGGTTCGGCTGGCCACCGCGCCGACCGAAGAAGACTGGTCCGGGGTGCGCCTCGGGGGCCGGTTTTGGTTGCTCTCTGCTGTGCTCCGGCCTTTTCGCCTGCTGCGGAAATACGGCCTGGGATTGGTCCGCGGCCCAGCCGCAGACTTGGCGCGCTATGTGCCGACCCCGCCGCGGCTGGTCGAGCGCATGCTTGCGTTGGCCGAGGTGAATTCCAGCGATGTGGTGTACGACCTCGGCTGCGGGGATGGACGCATGGTCGTGATGGCGGCCAAGCGCCTTGGTGCGCGCGGCGTGGGTGTGGACATCGATCCCCGACGGATCGCCGAGGCGCAAGCCCAAGCGCGCGCCGAAGGCGTGGAACAGCAAGTGAAGTTCCTGGAGCAGGACGCGAAGACGGTGGACCTCTCCGAGGCCACCGTGGTGACGCTCTACCTTCGTTTTCTGGGAAGCGCGAAACTGGCCCGGGAACTTCGGGCGCGGCTCCGGCCGGGGACGCGCGTGGTTTCTCGTGACGGCGGAATTTCCGGCTGGGCCGCGGAAACGACCGAGCAGTGGAGGGAAGAGAACGGCGACGCAGCGACCCTCTACCTCTGGCGGGTTGGGGGAGCGTCACCTGCCGGTTCCGAATCCGAGCCAGCCAAGTCGCATGCCAAGGCCGCGCCGCGGTAATTCCGGCCCCGAGGACCGCCCGGCAGCTCGCCCAGGACGGTCGGCGAGCGTCCCGCGCCTTTCAGCATTTCCACTACAGCCAGGAATCCCTCAACATTAGGGCTTGACAGGGTAACGGATTGGGTACATAAACTCAACGCCCTCTCGGTTCAGTGCAAGATTGGGCCCTTGGATTGCTCGGTTTTCGGATGCGACCGGCCATACCCCCGCAGCGCCGCGTTCGAGAAGAAACCGGGTGGACAGAACGTCGAGCAGTACGTCCATCCGCTGACCGGCAACTTCCTCTCGCCATCGGCCAGATCCCTTTAATTCTGCATTTCTCCGAAGATCAGTTGTTGCACAAGGCCGACGAAAGGTATTCGCGTTTCCGGGCGATGGACGGAGATGCGCTGCCCATCTTTCTCGAAGCGGGCCACTCGCCCTGGCCGGACGTTCCCCGCTTCGCTTACACCCTCGACGACGCCTCGGTGCGCCTGGGCCAGGCAGCGGCGCATTTCCGGGGTGTGCGTCACGAGTACGCGCTCGATTCGCTGATCCGGGTTCTTCTCTCGGTGCTGCTGTTGCCCCGCCACGGTTTTCTGTTGCATGCAGCCACCGTGGTGCGCGCGGGCCGCGCGTACGTCTTCACCGGGCGCTCGGGCGCGGGAAAAAGCACTGTGGCGTCGCTTTCTCCCCCGGGCAGCGTGCTGACCGACGAGATTTCACTGGTGCGTTTTTCTGACGGTGCTTGGCACGCCTACGGCACACCGTTTTGGGGAGAGTTCCGCGCCGACGGATCGAACCGGCGGGTGCCCCTTGCAGGCATCTACTCGTTGGTGCAGGCGCCCGAGGATCGCGTGGAGCCGCTCGCGGCCAGGGAGGCATTGAGGGCGCTGCTGCCGAATGTTCTGTTTTTTTCCTCGGACCAGCAGCAGACCGACCAGCTCCTAAGTGTGCTGACTTCGGCCGCCGAGCAGATTCCGTTCTACCGGCTGTACTTCCGGCGTGACGCCGGGTTCTGGGAGGTCATCGCTCCATGAGGGAGCCCAAGCTGGTGCGCAACCCGCTGCTCGCCTGGCGCGCGATCGAGGGCGAGGTGGTCATTATTTCGCCGCAAGAGAGCGTTTTGCACGAACTGAACGGCACGGCCAGCTTCATCTGGCTGCAGGCCAACGGCGAGCGCGGCACCTTGGAGATCGCCGAATTGCTGGCCGGGGAATACGACGTGGCTCCCGAGGAAGCCCTAGCCGATACGCGCGAGCTCGTGGTGCATCTGGCGGAGAAGCGCCTGCTGGTGCCCGCCGCTTCGGGAGAAGGGAACATCCATGGCTGAGACGCCGGTGATGGATCGGCTGATTCGCCGGACGGTCGAGCGGCACCTGCCCCTCAACGTGCACTTCGACCTGACCTACCGGTGCAACGAACGCTGCATCCACTGCTATCTGGATCACGAAGACTACGGTGAGTTGACCACCGAGGAGGTGAAGGGGGTGCTGGATCAGATGGCCGCGGCCGGCACACTGTTCCTCACCTTCAGCGGCGGAGAGATTTTCCTGCGCAAGGATTTCTTCGAGTTGCTGGAATACGCGCGCCAGTTGCACTTCGACGTCAGCTTGAAGACCAACGCGCTGTTGATTACCCCGGAGCGTGCGGCGCGGCTGCGAGCCCTGGGAGTGCGCCGGATTCAGATCAGCATCTATAGCGCAGACCCGGCAGTGCACGATGCCATCACCAAGGTTCGGGGCTCCTTCGAGCGTTCGCTCGCGGCCATCCGCTTCCTGAAGGCACAGGGGCTGCAGGTGAAGATCGCCTGCCCGCTGATGAAACAAAACCTGACCGCCTTCCGCAGCGTGCAGCAACTCGCCGAGGAGCTCAGCGTTCCCTATATCCTTGACCTCACGATCACGCCAAAGATCGACGGGGACATGAGCCTCCTGGCGCTGCGCAACAGCGGACGGGACCTGCTACCGGTGCTGCAGGACCCGGTGCTGAACCCGCGGGTGAAGGGCGACCCGGAGGCGGCGAAGGCCGCTGTGGGGACTGGCAGCGCAGTCAGCAGCGGGTTGGAAAGTTCGGCCTACGACGACATCCCCTGCAGCGCGGGCCACAACAGCTGCTATATCTCGCCGTACGGCGACATTTATCCCTGCGTGCAGATGCCTATGCCCACCGGCAATCTGCGGCAGCAGCGGTTTGAAGAGGTGTGGTTCGGGTCGCCGGAATTGCGTCGGCTGCGCCAGGTGCGGGAAAGCCAGCTGCCGGTGTGCTCGACCTGCTCGATCCGGCAGTTCTGCGAGCGGTGTCCCGGGCTGGCGAAGATGGAAGGCGGCGACATGCTGGGAGCCTATGAGCGGGCCTGCGAGCTGGCCGAGTTGAACGCGCGGCTTGCGGGTGTGGAAAACCCGGTGAGCGCCTGGCACCAGCAAGGTGCTGCGGAAAAGCCGGACGGAACAGTTTCCGCATTGCTGCCCGGCGCGGCTTCTATGTCCGGGCTGGTCGGAATTGCCCCGATGAGGGCCACTTAACCGAAGGGGGTAGCTATGGAGCGGGAGCAGAAGACGCTGCAGATGACCAAGCGGAAGCCCGCGGGCAAGAAGCGGTACGTCAAGCCAGCCTGCACATCGGAGACGATCTACGAGACGCTCGCGTTGGCCTGTGGGAAGCTCGCCGGCCAGGGCGGGTCGTGCAACTCGGTTCCGCGGCGCTCCTGAAGTCGCCCTCAGGTGCCGACCGGAGGAACATGCAATTGCAGGGCGAAACGCGAGGCCAAGTGGGATTCTCTTGCAAATTAGTCGTGCCGGATTGGGCAACCTGCTGCCTTGGAAGGATGACCTGTGCCGGAGTGGCACAGTACAATCCACCAAAATGTGATTTGAACAGACATTTCATCGACCGTGGTGTACGGTGCCGTTCCATATCTGAACGGTGGGGAGGCAGATAGTCCATGGATACCTCGGAGAGAATGACCCTGACACCCCGAATCAGGATGCGCTTTTTGCTTGTGTTGGTCTTACTGCCGGGCTTGGCTGTCCCTGCACTGGGCCGGGAGCGGAAAGTTCTGCAAAAATCGCTCACCGACACCCAGGCACGAGCAGCGGATGCATGGCTCGACCAGATCTCACCGGCCACCAACCATGGAGCTGACCCAACACTCCAGGTGAGGTCGCTCTTCACGGGTGGGGTGTCACGGAACCAACGTACGCTCGTGCAGTTTGATCTGTCCTCCATCCCTCGGTCAGGTATCAAGGCCGCCACGCTCGCTCTGTTTATGTCCGCGGTCCCAACCGGGGCGGGCACCCCGCGCACATATAACGTGAGTCGCGTCACCAGCTTCTGGACCGAACCAGACGTGACCTGGAACAACCGACTGCCTTCATCGACGCTGTGGAACAGCAGCATGGGCGCTTGTCCGCCCAATTGCGGTGGTGGCGACTTCGGCGCCGTGACCGCTTCGGCGTCGACTCCCGTTGCACCGGGCACGATGAGCTGGACGATTACGAGCGACGTTCAAAAATATTTTGGTGGAGCACCACCGGTTGGCAGCTATGGTGGCATCATCAAGGACAGCGTGGAGGATGCCGCGGCGCTCACGCTTACAGGTACATTCAGCTCCAAAGAGAATGGGACGGCGGCTAACCGGCCGTCCCTGACCGTGGATTTCATTCAGCAAGTGACCGGACTGACTGCTGCGCCGGGCAGTGGCCAAGTGGTAGTGAGTTGGACCTACCCAGCGGCTGTCAGTGGTGGCAGTGTTGTGTCGGCGACCGACGGAGTGGTAGTTCTGCGGAACGCCGGCACACCCGTGGCAGGAAGCACGATTATCACCGACGGGACACTTCTTACTAACCCTGCGCTGAACCTGTGTGCCGCCGTTGGCACAAGTGTGGTCGTTTTTAAAAGCGGTGCGGGCGCGCCACCGACGTTGGCAACCACCTTTACGGATGGTGTGGGCAATCCTGCTTGCGCACCCGCGAATGGCACGACCTATTACTACAAAGTGTTTGTGCGGGATGCGAACAACGATTACTCCGCAAACGGGAGTGATTCATCCTTCTTGTCCGAGATTACGGCCACGCCGAGTGCGACAGTGAGCCTGCGGGAGAATGCAGTGTGGATGGCGCCGACTGGTTCGGCCACCCTGGCTCCGCCGGGTGTCATCCCCCTGACCGGAGCGTTGATCACCTCGAACTCGAGCCTGGTCCAGGGAATAAACCTCACCAACGGCTCAGACCTATTCGCCCCAGCCTCGACAGGTGGAGCCATGAGCAACCGTCCTCCCGACCTGGATGCGGGGATTTCCTCGCTGGGCCGCTCTGTGACTTATCTCGTCAACCAGGACAATTTTGTTTACGCCGTCGATACGAGCACGGGCCAAATCATCTGGCTGGCGAACCCCACGGCCGGGGCGATTGCCAATAACTTCATAAGCGGAGTTGCTGTTCAGGTAAAAAGCATCAGCGCGCTGTCCTGCACCCCTGCCACTGACCTGGTGATCGTCGCAACGAACGCGGTCGATAACAAAAACGAGATCGTGGCGATCAACGGCAATACGGGAGTAAACGTCTGGCAGGTGATTGGCAGCGATGCCTTTTCCCAGGCAAACCCTAGAATGGGTGTTTCCAGCTCCACGCCTTTTGTGGACTATGATCATTGCCTGATCTGGACCACGAGCGCCAACTTCGGAGACCTTACCCTATCCGGGCCTAGTCTGTGGAAAATCAAAGCGGACACCGGTGCCCTGCAGGGCACGTCCAATGTGGTCACGGCCGGCATAGGGGATGTTGACTCCTCGCCGACTTTGCAACGCGAGGCGAAGGTAGTCTTCGTCGGAAACGAGGCCGGTCGCCTGTACGCGATGAGTCCTACCCTCGTTTCTGGCGGTCCGGTGCCCACCATAACGGAGCTGGGAACGCCGTTCCTTGACTCCTCGGTGGACTCAGCAGGTCTCATCAAGGGATCCCCTCTGGTCTTGGGGACTAATTCGCCGTTCACCATCGTGTATTCGAGGAACGTCACCGTCCATGCAGTCTCGTTCGATTCCGGCACCAATACGTTCACAACATTGTGGAACAGGACCATGCCCGGCCCTTGCAACGTGTCGTCGCCGGTCGGTTTCTCCGGATTCAGCATGATCTATGTGGGCTGCTCGGACGGGAAGCTTTACGAGCTCAACCTCGCAGACGGTACGACCAGTAAGACGCGGAACGTGAACACGGCGCCCGCGACGGTCGGTGAACCAAGTTTGGGCTTGAACGAGATCGCGGGAGTCATCCAAGCCAACGGCACCGTCATTGTGGGCGCAACCGACGGCCGCATTTACGCCTTTACGTTCCCCTTCTGAGGAGGCAAGCCATGCTGACACAATTCCGGAATACTGCTGGCCCGCGCTCGCAGACGCGTTCTACGGCGCCAGTTGTCCTCCTGACGGCGATGGTTTGCGCGCTCCTGCTCAGCGCGGGGTGCGCCGGGCAATCGGTGGTGACGAGCGTGAACCCCCCGCCGGCCGCGCCCCCGCCGCCGAGTGCTACCGTCTCCTTCTGCGACAACCCT
>JBGPZW010000106.1:0-11937 GCA_041493955.1 Terriglobia bacterium | reverse complement strand
CAAACACAATTTCTCGGCCTCTTCCCACCAAGGGCAGCTATTCCTCTCGCGGACTAGAAGCGGCGCGCTGGCGGCCGTCCTGATGGTTTCGCTGGCCAGCGCCACTCCCCGCCTGGCGGCGGGCAGATCCGAAGCGAAGAAGGACCAGCCTATTGCCCTCAGCAGGGCGTTCAAGGGACGGTTGCCCATCAGCGAGCTCGGTGAAGACGAAGCGATCCTGCACGCCCTGAACCGCCTGGGCTGCGGCCCCCGACCGGGTGACGTGGACCTCGTGCGTAAGATGGGCCTGGAGCGCTGGATCGAACAGCAACTGCATCCAGGAACAATTGACGATGCGCCTCTCGCGGCGCGCCTGGATCGTTTCCCGACCCTGGCGATGTCGCCGGCGAAACTTCTGGATGAATTCCCGCGGCCGGAAGTGGCTGCCAAGCGCCTGGGCATCACCGTAGAGGAGTACCGCAAGCGGCTCGAGGAATTGAATCGCCAGCGGCAGGCATCGGGGATGCGCGGACCTGCAGACACCAGCCCGCAGCGCATCGTGGACGAGCTGATGATGGCCAAGCTCACTAGGGCGATCTACGGGGAACCCCAGTTCGAGGAGCAGTTGGTGGACTTCTGGTTCAATCACTTCAACGTTTTCATTTACAAAGACGCCGACCGCTACCTGGTCACTTCCTACGAACGGGACGTCATCCGACGGCACGTGCTGGGCAAATTCAAAGACCTGCTCCGCGCCACAGCCGCCAGCCCAGCCATGCTTTTCTACCTGGACAACTGGCTGAGCGCCGATCCCAACACGTTTGAGCGCATGAAGCGCCTCGCCCCGCAGCAGCGCAAGCAACAAACCGGGCTTCCGCCCCTCGGCGGCAAGCGGGGGCTGAACGAGAATTACGGGCGCGAGCTACTGGAGCTGCACACCATGGGTGTGGACGGCGGTTACTCGCAGAAAGACGTCATCGCCGTGGCCCGCTGCTTCACGGGCTGGACCCTGCGCGACCTCCAGACCAACCCCACTTTTTATTTCGAGGAGCGCCTTCACGACCCGGACGAAAAAATCGTTCTGGGCAAGAAGATTCACGCCGGTGGCATCCGCGACGCCGAAAAGGTGCTGGAAATGCTCGTGAAGCATCCCAGCACGGCGCGGTTCATCTCCACCAAGCTCGTCCGGCACTTCGTCTCCGATAATCCCCCGCCGGCGCTGGTGGCCAGCATGGCCAAGACCTTTCGCAAGACTGACGGTGACCTCCGTGCGGTCTTGCAAACGATGATCTACTCGCGGGAGTTCTGGTCGCGCTCGACTTACCGGGCCAAAATCAAGACGCCGTTTGAACTCGTGGCTTCGACCGCGCGCGCCCTCGGAAGCGACGTGGACGCGCCCCAGCCGCTGGTGCAGTGGACCGCGCGCATCGGCGAGCCACTCTACCAATGCCTGGCGCCCACCGGATATTCCGACAAAGCTGAGGTCTGGGTGAACACCGGCGCGCTGTTGAACCGGCTGAATTTTGCGATTGCGCTGGCCAGCAACCGCATTCGCGGGACGCGCGTGGAGCTTCCCGCGCTGCTCGGGCAGGACCTCGCTTCCGGTCAGACGTTTGCGGACCCCAGACAGGCGCTCGACCGCACGATGAACCAGTTCCTGGCCGGCCAGGTCTCCCCCGAAACGCGCGCAACGCTTGAGAAGAAGTCTTTGGATCCGCAGGTGCTGCGCGCCAAACTCGATGATCCGGTGCAGCAGGTGGACCTGGGAACTCTCACCGGTCTTGTTCTGGGTTCACCCGAATTCCAGCGGCGATAAAGTGAAACGGGGGCCGAGTAGAAAGCAGGCCCCGGCATCAATCCGGCCGGAAAACTGGAGCCAGTGGCAACCGGTTCCAGGTCCCTGCCCCGCGCGGAAGGGCTGCTCTGCGTCGCGTGGCCACCTCTGGTAAAATCCCAGCGCCATGTTTACAAACATTTGTTGTGCCGTGCTCTTCATTCTTTCCATCTCTTGCTGCGAATTCACGCTACCTGCGGCGTCGCAATCCGGCGCGCCGGACAAGAACCCCCAAACCTCGCCCGCGGTCCCGGCCGCGCCAGCAAAGAAAGCTCAGAGACCTGCCATCGCAGCCGACCTGGATCAACGCCTAGCGAAATTCCGCGCTGTGAGAATGTTGTTCAACCGCAAAGGGCTTTCGGCGCGCGAAATCAGCATGGTCGAGAAGCTGGTGGAAGCCTCGCGCGAACTTGAAAACATCTTCTGGCGGCAAAGCGACCCGGAAGGGCTCGCGCTCTATCTCTCGCTCGCCAGCAGCCAGAAGCTCGAAGACCAGAAGCTGCGTCATTTTCTGGTCGTCAACGGCAGCCGCTTTGACCTCATCGACGAAAACAAGCCCTTTGTGGGCACCGAACCCATGTCCCCGGGGCACGGCCTCTATCCGAAAGGGCTTACGCGCGAACAGGTGGAGCAGTACGTCAAGGATCATCCGGAGAAAAAGGCCGAGATCTACAGCGGCTACACAGTTGTCCGCCAGCAGGGAAACGAACTGGTCGGCGTGCCCTACCACCAGGTTTACCGGCCGTTCCTCGAGCGTGCCGCGAAAGCTTTGAACGAGGCCGCGACCCTCAGCGACGATCCCGCCTTCGCCGGCTTCCTTCGGCTGCGGGCCAAGGCTCTGCTCTCCGATGACTATTATCCGAGCGATCTAGCCTGGCTCGACCTGAAGAATCCGAAGTTCGACGTGATCATGGCTCCCTATGAGACCTATCTGGACGACCTGCTCGGCGTAAAGACCTCGTACGGGGCAGCAGTGCTGATCCGCAACGAAGCAGAGAGCAAGAAACTCGAGGTCTATCAGAAATACGTGCCTGAGATTCAGGACGCCCTGCCACTCGCTCCCGAAGACCGCCCCTCGAAGCGCGGGCACTCGACGCCCATGGAGGTGATGGACACGCCCTTCCGCGCGGGCGATCTGCGCCACGGCTACCAGGCCGTCGCAGATAACTTGCCCAACGATCCCCGCGTCCAGCAGGAAAAAGGAACCAAGAAAATCTTCTTCAAGAACTTCATGGATGCCCGCGTGAACTACATCATCTTGCCGATCGCTCAGCGGCTCATGCGCGCCGATCAGGCTGCCAAAGCGTCCGGCGAAGGCTACCTGGCCGCGACGCTGATGCACGAAATCTCGCACGGGCTGGGGCCGGTATTTGCCCGCATGGGCGGCAACGAGGTGGACCTCCGCGAAGCCATCGGTCCGGCATATTCAGGCCTCGAGGAAGCCAAGGCCGACGTGGTCGGCATGTACGGCCTGAAATGGCTGGTGGACCGCGGCGCCCTGCCCGCGGCGCGCCTGCAGGAATACTACGCCTCCTACGTCGCGGGAATCTTCCGCACGGTGCGCTTTAGCATCGCCGAAGCGCACGGCCGCGCCGAGATGATGGAGTTTGGCTACCTTTCCGAGCAGGGCACCATCACGCAAGACGCCGCAACGGGCCGGTACGCCGTGAATTACGCGCGGATGCCGCAGGCGATTGCGGCGCTGGCCAAAGAGCTACTGGAGATGGAAGCCACCGGCGACCGCGGCCGGGTAGAAAAATGGTTTCAGAAGTACGCGGTGATGCCCCCGGAGCTGGCCGCCGCGCTGGCAAAGGTCGCCGATGTACCCGTGGACGTCGATCCCGTCTTTTCGTTCGCGGAGCCGATCCGATAGCGAAACCCCGAACAGCGCGCGCGGCCGAAAAGGAGTGAGCCAATGGAAAAGCCCTACAACCAGAGCTACGAAAAGCATGCCCGAACCGTCTTCGGATTTCATGTTGTCGCTTTCGCACTCTTCATGCTGAACCTTGCGTGGTCGATTTATCGTCTGAAGCGTTCCTTTTCCGCCGCCTCCGCCTTCGCGCGCGTGGATGCGGGCATCGCGTTCCTGCTGGCCGTGGCGTTGATCTTGCTGTTCTTCTACGCGCGGCTTTTTGCTCTCACGGTGCAGGACCGCGTCATTCGTCTCGAGATGACGCTGCGCCTCGAGCGGCTCCTCCCGCCGGATTTGCGGTCGCGATTCCACGAGTTCAATGTGGACCAGCTCGTCGCCCTGCGCTTTGCCGGTGACGAAGAGCTGCCGGAGCTGGCTCGCCGCGTCTTGATGGACAACCTCACGGACCGCAAAACCATAAAGAAGATGATCAAGAAATGGCGGCCGGATTTCCTGCGCGTCTAAAACCTCTCTGGCTCGGTTGACATCCTCGCGACCACGATGAGGACTCGGGCTGGCGGCCTCGTCGAGTCAATTGTTTGCTACGCAGGCAGGAGGGGCGATGGCCGAAGTCGGACTCCTGCCTCTTGCCCGCATCGCCCTGCACGTCTCGAAGGCGGTGCTCCCTCGCTACCGAACTCGATTCAGCAAACACCTGTTCACCCAGCCGCAGTTTCTGGCCATTCTCTGTCTGATGCGCTACGAGGACTGGACCTTTCGCGAAGCCGAGGTGCGCCTGGGCGAGCATCGCGAATTGCGCCAGATGTTGGGGCTGGTGAGCGTGCCCGACTTTACGCCCTCGTATCGCTTCCGGAAGCGTCTGGACGAGGAGACCATCGATGGGGCGGTCGGCGAGACAGTGCGTCGGCTGCGCGGCACGCGGAGAAAAGGTCGGCGGCGAGCTCGCGTAGCCGTGGACGCAACGGGCTTGCCGCGGGGAGAGGTGAGCACGTTCTTTGTGCGGCGCATGCATCCTCCCGGGCAAAAACCGCTGCCCTGGCGGCACGGGTTGGAGTGGGTGGTCGTGGTGGATCTGGATCAGCAGTTTCTGCTGCCGCAGATCGCGCGACGCGGCCCGTGGAATGACTGTGCGAATTTGCCCGCGGTCATCGAAGCTGCTTCTCGGGATACGGGCATCGGGCTGCTGCTGGCCGACGGCGAGTTCGACAGCGAGAGGCGCACCTTCCCCGGCTCTACGGACAACAAGTCACTGAGGAATTTCTTCGCCTGCAGACCTCGCCTCAGAGGAAGATTTTTGCAGGGAATGACTATTCTCCCTTGCATGTTTCGAGGTCCGGGCGCATGCGACGCCCTATAATTGATTGCCTGCCAAGGAGTTAGGAATTCAGCCTCCACGGCACCCGAAATGCTCCTAAAGACTACAGGTCCCCCCAGGCGCGTCTCCCGCGATAACGAAAATACTGAGAGAAGTGTTCATGCGGAGAAGCCTCACCCTGGCGTTCGGGATCCTCCTCGGGAGCTGGCTCCCGGCCCTTGGACAGACAACCGCAACGCCGGTGAAGCCGGCCAAGCGAAATCTGTCGGCGCCACGCCGGCCGGCTGCGCCGGCCCAATTTCCCTCGGTTGTCTCTCTTCTCGTCCACCCGCTCGATCCCCTGTCGACCCCCACGGCGGGCCTACTCGCTGCCACTTACGGGCGTGACCTCGCCTCGGGAAACTTCTTGTCGTTGCAAGTGGTGAAGAATCCGACTATTCGACAGGTCCATTTGGGCTTCGCCCAATTCTGGAGCGGGCGGCTGCAACTGGGCGGCTTCGGGAGCACGCGGCGGATGGACAACGCCCTACGCTTCGGTCCGGGCTGGGGCGGTTTCCCAGGCTTCCGCAGCGCCACATCCGACTCTCCAAACCTGCGCGTGCTTGGCGCGGAGCGAACCTACGGCTTCACCATGACGTTTCGCCTGGACCGCGACGCACGCACCGGCCGTCGGGCGGAGGCATGCCGTTGCTTCGGCTGGATGACGGGCCTTTTCCGATAGACTAGGCATCACACGCATCCTGCACTTCCAAGAATCTTGTGAGAGCCTGCCTTCCAGGTTGGGCTTCCACTCTTTCGTTCCATCCTCTTCATCAACGCTCGACCCCGGATACAATCAATGACTGAAGAGAAGTACCGGCCAGAAGGGCGCGCGCGAGCCATCACGGTCCAGGTAGTCGTTGATCCCGCTCTCCACGTCCACGATCAGAGGAACGGTGACCATCATCAGATTGAGTTCCTTGCAAAAATTTCCCTCGAGGTAGTTCTTCGACGCAAAGAGGGCCTTCTGCGTTTCCTTGGGCGTCAGGAGCGACCTATAGTCCTGCGGGAGAATTTTCTCCAGCCAGTTATAGCCGCCGATACCCGGCCAGGTCCGCCCTCTTGTCTGCCCTGGTGATCTCCTCCACTCGCATATTGGCGCATCTCCTTCGCGCGACGCTTTGGAACCACACTTCGCCGGCCGGTTCGCGCAATGGCCACACCGGCATGCGACTAGCCACTCTGGGATCATCCCTTGGGAGCGATTATCCCTTTTGTTCTTAAGGCGTTGAGCGGAGCGAGCAGTGAATAGCCCCGCGATCAAACTTCCCGGTCTGCGCCAATTCCCGCTGGAGTGAGAAACTCCAACCAGGGCTTGGGCTCTGGCCACGCGAGGCGACACTCCAGAGACAGCGCCAGTACCAGTAGGCAACACCCTGGTTCCGGCACCGAAATCCTGTGGTAGTCTGACCTTGCCCTCCCTGAAATCCCACTGTCACGTGGGAATCCTGCGGTACCTAGAGATGTTCCCTTATGCAAGGTGAAGTCGAGCGGCAATCGTCGCGGGTTGCCACGAAGGGTTTGGAAACGCTCCTCCCGGTCAAGTTCCTGCCGCGGGGCGGGGACTGGTCAGGCAGCCGATCCTGGCCGGGCATGGTTTCTCGGGTGGCCTTTCTTGCCGCCGGCTTGGCTGTTTTGCTGCTGGCGAGCACCGCTCAGGCGCAGATCTCTCCCGGTTCGCTTTCCAGAGCGCACCAATCTCTCAGAGGCCCGACGCAATGCGCGACCTGCCACAAGCTCGGCGCCGGAGCCCCGCAGTTGAAATGCCTCGACTGCCATGGAGAGATCGCCCGGCGTCTCGCCGATCAGCGCGGCTTGCATGCGACACTGATGGGCAAGAGCGGCACCACACAGGATTGTGCTCGCTGCCATTCTGAACACAACGGAGAAAATTTCAACCTGATCCAGTGGGATCCCTCGCCGAATAACTTTGACCATAATAAGACCGGCTACGTACTGGAGGGCAAGCACGCCGGATTGGCGTGCAACCGGTGTCACACGCCCGAACATCTCCGGGAACCTGAACGCCGCGCGATTCAGATGAAAGACCTGCGGCGGACGTTCCTGGGATTATCGCGCGACTGCCTGAGCTGCCACGGGGACATGCATCGCGGCCAGTTGTCCACGAACTGTCTGCAGTGTCATACCTTCATAGAGTGGAAGGGAGCTTCGCGTTTCAGCCATGCGAAGACCCGCTACCCGTTGACTGGAGCGCACGCTCATGTGGCGTGCCTGAAATGCCATCCCGCAGCAGGCGCTCCGGAAAAAATTGTGAAATACACGGGCTTGATCTTCGACAAATGCGTCGCTTGCCACACCGACCCGCATCGCGGGACATTTCCCAATGCCTGCCAGTCCTGCCATACCACCAGCGCGTGGAAACAGGTGCAGATGGAGGCAAAATTCGATCACTCGAAGACACATTTCCCCCTGCTCGGCAAGCATGCCGAGGTGCGCTGCAGCCAGTGTCACGCGGGGGGGGATTTCAAGAAGCCTGTCGCATACCAGAAATGCTCCGACTGCCACAAGCCGGACCCACACGGCGGGCAGTTCGCCAAGCGCACCGACGGAGGCGATTGCGCCGCCTGCCACACGCTCGCTGGATTTAAGCCAGCAAAGTTCGGTGTCAAAGAGCACGCCGCCACGCAGTATCCACTTGAAGGGCGGCATGCCGAGGTTTCATGCGCGAAATGCCATCTGCCTGCGGGGCGGGCCACACGCTACAGGATCGGATATGCGCTCTGCACGGACTGCCACTCCGACACGCATAAGGGTCAGTTCGCCGGCGCGCCGCACCTGAACCGCTGCGAGGGTTGTCACTCGGTCGAGGGCTTCCGACCCTCAACATTTACCCTTGCCCGGCACCAGACCAGCCGCTTCCCGCTCAGTGGAGGTCACATCGCGGTCGCCTGCATGGACTGCCACAAGGTGGACGCCGCGCGCAAACCGGCGCCGCCTGTGCCCTTTCGGTTCGACGACCACCCTTGCGCCGCCTGCCATGCCGATCCGCACCGGGGTCAGTTCCTCGATCGGATGAGGAAACCTCGCCGCGACGGCACGCTGCCGGGCTGCGAAGCCTGCCATTCCGTGAAATCGTGGCGCGACGTTACCCTCTTCGACCACTCCTCAACCTCTTTTAAGCTGCTGGGCGCCCATCGCACTGTGCCCTGCGCGAGTTGCCACAAACCGGACAAACCGGAGACGACGCCGAGAAACGTGAATTACCGCTCGGCGCCGGCCCGCTGCGAAGGGTGCCACCTGGACGTTCACGCCGGACAATTCACGGCGCGGGGCAAACCGCCGGAATGCGCCAGTTGCCACAATTCGACGAAGTGGAAGCCTTCGCTCTTCGACCACGACAAGCGCACCCCCTTCCCGCTCCAGGGCGCGCACAAGGACGTGCGCTGCGCCGATTGTCACAAGACAACGAAAATCGTGGAGTCGAAACCCGTGCTCTTCTACAAGCCGACGCCTCGCGAGTGCAAGGCGTGCCACGGCACCGTCTAGTGCGGCTGCGGGCCGACGCGTACGCTCGCAACGGCGTCCGAAAGCCGTGACAAGGCAACTTCAGCCCTTCCGTTGAATTCTTGAATAGAACCCGGAGGGCTGCCCGGAAACTGTCCCTGGGTACAGTTGTATCAAGATTTCAGAGCCCTTAGTCTGGTCAAGCCCTGCCGCGACCCGGTTTCGCACGAAAAGAGTTCAGGCGGTCGTGTAGATTGTTCACGACTTCAGTCATTCAAATTGTGCTGTGGCTGCTGGCGCTTCCCGCGTCGCCGCAGGGGACCGCTCAAACTCCTTACCGCGGGCCGACGCGCAATCCCCACGGTGCGATCACAATTCCCTGCGAGAATTGCCATACTTTCACGAGTTGGAAGCCGATCCGCAGCGTTCCGGAGTTCAATCACAACACGACGCGCTATCCGCTGCGCGGGCTTCACGAGAAGGTGGAATGCCGGCAGTGCCATACCAAGCTGGTGTTCACCAACGTGAGCACAAAGTGCGCCGATTGCCACGCCGACATCCACCGGCGCCAGTTCGGGGCGAATTGCGAGCAGTGCCACACGGTCAAGGGCTGGCGCGTTTCCCTCCAAGCGGTCAAGCAGCATCAGAACCGGTTCCCCCTGGTGGGCGCGCATGCCGTGCTCGAGTGCGAGGCTTGCCACAAGGGTGGCGCGACGGCCCAGTTCACCGGGCTGCCCACCGATTGTGGCGCCTGCCACCTCAGCTCATTCCGGCAAGCGAAGATTCCCGATCACATAGCCTTGAAATTCCCGACCACCTGTCAGTCGTGTCACACCATGGATGCTTGGCAGGGCGCGAAGTTTGATCACGCGCAGTTCACCGGGTTCATGCTGACGGGCGCTCACGCTCGGTTGGACTGCGCGGCGTGCCACGCCGGGGGCCGCTTCCAGGGCACTCCGACCAATTGCTATGGCTGCCACGCGAAGGACTTCAACGCGACCAAGAATCCGGATCACGTCAAGGCTGGCTTCCCGCAGGACTGCTCCCAATGTCACACGACCTCGAGCTGGTCGGGAGCGCGCTTCGATCACAATGCGCGCACTAAGTTCCCGCTAACCGGCATGCACGTGAGCGTTTCGTGCGAGCAGTGCCACATCAACGGTAAATTCACGGGCACGCCGACCGACTGCGCCTCCTGCCACCTGGCTACTTATCAGAAGACGACCAACCCGAACCACGTGGCTGCCGGCTTCCCCACCGACTGCTCGGTCTGTCATACCACCGCCGGTTGGTCCGGCGCGAAATTCGACCACGCACGGACAAGATTCCCGCTGACTGGCGCACACATCACAGTGAGTTGCGCGAGCTGCCACGTGGGCGGGAAATTTGCCGGGCTGGATACGTCCTGTTCTTCGTGTCACCTCAACAATTACAACGCCACGAGGAACCCGGACCACAAGGCCGCGGGTTTCCCGCTGAATTGCGCTACATGCCATACGACCACGGCTTGGACTCCGGCGAACTTCGACCACAACCGGACTGCATTCCCACTCACTGGCGCGCACGTAAATGTCGCTTGCCAGCAGTGCCACATCAATGGCAAGTTCACGGGCACGCCGAAGGATTGCGCCTCCTGTCACATTGGCGCGTACCAGAAGACCACCACTCCCAGCCACGCAGCGGCCAGTTTCCCGACCACCTGCGCCACCTGTCACAACACCTCGAGTTGGGCCGGAGCGATGTTCAACCACAACACCCTGACGAGATTTCCGCTCACCGGCGCGCACGTGAACGTGAGCTGTGCGCAGTGCCACATCAACGGCAAATTCGCCGGCACTCCGACTGATTGTGCCTCGTGTCACATCGGCGCGTACCAGAAGACCACCAATCCGAACCACGTGACCGCCGGCTTCCCCACCACCTGCGCTACCTGCCACAACACTTCGGGCTGGGTCGGGGCTAAATTCGACCACAACACGCTGACAAAGTTCCCTCTCACGGGCGCGCATGTGAACGTTAGCTGTGCGCAGTGCCACATCAACGGCAAGTTCGCGGGCACGCCGAAGGACTGTGCTTCCTGCCACCTGGCGACCTTTCAAAAAACTACGAATCCCAACCACGTGGCTGCCGGCTTCCCGACCGACTGTTCCATCTGTCATACGACCGCCGGATGGCCGGGGGCGAAGTTCGATCACTCCACGACCAAGTTCCCACTAACGGGATTCCACGTCACCGTGAACTGTGCCACTTGCCATGTCAACGGGAAGTACATCGGGTTGGACACGTCCTGCTCGTCGTGCCACATCAACAACTACAACGCCACGACGAACCCGAATCACAAGGCCGCTGGATTCCCACTCGATTGCGCCGTCTGCCACACCACCACGGCCTGGACTCCGGCGAGCTTCGACCACAACAAGACACCCTTCCCACTGACCGGCGCGCACGTCAAGGTGGCTTGCGCGAATTGCCATGTCGGGGGCAAGTACGCCGGGACGCCGACCGACTGTTATTCGTGTCACAAGGCGGTTTACAACAGCGTGACCAATCCCAATCACGTCGCCGCCGGTTTCCCCACCGACTGCACCCAGTGCCACACCACGACGGCCTGGACCGGCGCAAAGTTCAACCACACTTGGTTCCCGATATATTCCGGAGTCCACGCGGGCAAGTGGACGACGTGCAACGATTGCCACGTGAATCCTTCGAATTTCCAGGTCTTCTCCTGCGTGGGCTGCCACGCGCACGACAAGACCGCCATGGATCCGAAGCACTCGGGTGTGCGCAACTACGTCTATAACAGCGCGAACTGTTACTCGTGCCACCCAGCAGGGAGAGTCAATTAGCGCCCGGCACCTCTGCCGCGCTCTGGTACTCCTGCTAGGATGCGGTCTCGGTGCGCCTTGCCTCCAGGCGCAACAGCCGGAGGTGCGCACGAAGTTTCGCGTGAAGTACATCGCCGAGGGCGCGGTTTATCTGGACGGCGGCAGCAGCGCGGGGCTGGTCGAAGGCCAGAAGCTGGTGGTCAAACGCTCCGGAACCACGGCCACAGGCAGCGGGACGGGCCAGGTGCAGGCCACGCGGATCATCGCGCAGCTGGAAGTGATCTCGGTCGCCGAGGCCTCCGCGGTGTGCGATGTGCGCTCAACCAATGGACCTCTGCGGGCTGGGGACATTGCCAGTGTAGTCGCCGACGAAGCCCAGGCCCTAGCCAAACGCCGCGAGGCAGCTTCCGGACGCAGGTACCCGCAGGTGGTCTCCTTCACTATGGGCGATCCGTTGGACGAAGAAGTGCGCGCCGCCGTGCCGCGGCCGCGCCTACCGGAAATCAACCGCAGGCGCGGGCGCATCGGCGTGGAATACAGCGCGATCGCGGGCCGCTCCGGTTCTCCGATGCGCGGTTCCCAGGTGGGTCTGGTTCTGCGAATGGAT
>JBGPZW010000046.1:0-21730 GCA_041493955.1 Terriglobia bacterium | reverse complement strand
GTCTTGATCTCGTCTGACAAAGCAGTGAATCCGACGAGCGTGATGGGCGCTACGAAGAGAGCGGGGGAACTGGTTCTTTCCTGTCGCCCGGCTAACTCCATGCGCTGCGTGAATGTGCGATTCGGAAATGTGCTTGGTTCTAACGGCAGCGTTGTGCGGGTGTTTCAAGAACAGTTGCGAAACGATCAGCCGTTGACGATTACCCACCCAGGAATCAAACGGTTCTTCATGACCACGCGAGAGGCAGTTTCTCTGGTTCTCCAAGCGTTTGCACTTGCAGAGCATGGCGATATCCTGGTGCTCGACATGGGAGAGCCAGTGCACATCGTTGATCTGGCGAAGAGTTTGATCCGTCTGTCGGGGAAGACTGAGGATCAGGTGAAAATCCAATTCACGGGTTTGCGTCCAGGTGAGAAATTGTACGAAGAGCTCTTCTACCCGACGGAACAAGTGCTCCCTACATCCTGCCAGAAGATTAAGAGAGCGCGCGGAATGCCTGTCGAATGGTCCAATCTAATGCGCCAGCTTGAAGACTTGAAGGCCACCTTGATACTAGGCGGTTCCGGAGCACTCCGCGCAAAGCTAAAGCAAATCGTGCCAGAGTACTCGTATGCAGAGGGGCGGTCGACAAATGAGCAAGTACAGATCGAGCCGACCACGTTACAACAGGCTGTTAGTCTACGCTAACAAGCCACCCTATTGAGTTCAACGTGATCTCCTCGACACACAGCAGGCGGCGAGACTTCGCCAGTGGCCACCACGAAAGTAAACAGCGCCGTGATGGCTCTGAGTTCCTGTCGAGGTTCGCTCCGGTCCCTTGGGAATCCTATTCCTGGCCGTCGTGGTAACAGCCTCCAAAGGAGCCGACGGACAAGATACGACATCTTCCCCCTTCATGCTCCGCCACAATGGCTAGGCACTCGCGCGTGTAGATCTCCACGACGGTCAGGGAACGGAACCTTCTCCCATCGGCCCGCTGATCCGCAAAAAAGTCCATCGACCACACCTGGTTGGACGCCGTAGGATGAAACCGTTCGCGACCATCTTTCGCCGCTCGACGCCAGCGTTTCACCCTCTGCCGCAGCGTTAATCCCTCTTCCCGATACGGGCGCTCAACCAGATATTCCCCCACTTTCCAGCCTTCGCGGTTGAGGAGCATGCGGATCTTCCGGTATCCGTAGCGCACTCGCGTCTGGGCGACCTCCCGAATCCGCATGCGAAGTTTCGCCTGCGGATCCTTATGGCTGCGATACCCGAAGGTCCCTCGATTCAGCCGAGCACCGCTGCAGGCGAGTCGCCCGCTCACGTGGAAACTGCCGCGCAGACACTCGACTACCTGCCAACGCCGTTGCTGTTCCTAGGCGGCCGGTCTCAGCACCGTGCAGACGGAGGCGCAGATGGGCCCGCCGATATTGAATGTCGCGGCCACTCGGGCGTTTTTCACCTGCAGCGGCGGCGGCACCTTCCCGAGGAGTTGCCAGGCGCTCCAACCCAGCATGGCGACGCCGGTGGCGCCGATGGGGTGCCCCTTGGCAATCAAGCCGCCGGAGGTGTTGATGCCGCACTCGCCGTCCACCCGGGCCTTGCCTTCTACCCAGTACTGCGCGCCCTTGCCGTAGGCCGCCTTGCCGAGCACTTCGGTGCCGATGGCTCCCATCACCGTGAAGCAGTCGTGTATCTCCGCCACGTTGACGTCTGCGGGAGTCACGCCGGCCATGGCGTACGCCTTCTTCATTGCCGCCAGTGCACCGGCCGGCCGCAGGACATCGCGTCCCGCCTTTTGCAGCGGATCGGTGGCCTGGGTGTAGCCGGCGATCTCGACGCAGTCGGCCTTCGCCACGCCGAGTTTTTTCAGGCCCTCCTCGGTGGCCAGGATCAGCGCGGCGTAGCCATCGGTGATCTGCGAGCAGTCGTAAGTTTTCAGCGGCAGGCCCTCGGCGATGTACCGATTGATGCCCTCGATGCGCAGGGCCTGGTCCACCGTGATCTGGACGTTCTGCATCTGGGCGTAGGGGTTGTGGCGGGCGTTGCAGTATTCGGCGACGGCGATGTGCGCGAGGTCCGCTTCGCTGGCGTGATGGACTTTCATGTAACATTCCATGACCTCGGCGAACAGATGCGGGAAAACGAATACCTTGCCTTCGCGCTCGCCGGGATGTGAGAAGTAGCCGAGGGCCTTGCCGACCAGCTTGCCGTCCATCTTGCCTTCGGCGTCGCGCATCTTCTCGTAACCGACGGCCACTCCGGTCTCTCCCCACCCGAGCAGGAGTTTCTGGATAACGGAGAGCACGGCCTGGCCGCCGGAGGCGCAGGCATTCTCCACCGATTCGATAGGTTTTCCCTCCAGCCCCGGCACCATGGCCATCAAGCCGGCCAGCAGGCCCTGCTCGTTCAGCGAAATGTGACAGGTGGCGCCGATTGAGCCGACGTCCAGCGCGGACGGCTCCACGCGGATTTCCTTGCAGGCGCCCACGATCGCGTTCTTCACGATTTCGGGGACGGACATGCCCATGAGTTTCCCGAACTTTGACTGGTGGTAGGTGGCGATGTAGATGCGTTTCATGACGGTCTTTCTCCTTCCGGACTGGCAATGCACGTGTTGCGCGGCGCGGCCAACCTTCCAAGATTATACGCGAGGTGATCCCCGGCGTCGGACTCGTTCATACTCCTGTTGCAGCTCCTCCATCACCACTTTGCATCGTCGCTCAATTCGATCGGTAGCAGGAAGCTGCCCGTAGCTCGGTTCGTGCCCCAGCGTGTCATACCCCAATTTCCTTCGCGACAGTTGCGCAACCGCGGATGGCAGAATTCACGAGCGGACGCTGGATCACGAACGGGGCGACATCCCGGCGTTTTCAGAAGCTCCGAGGTAGGCTTGCCGGACATGATCATTGGCCTGGAGCTTCTCGCTGGGGCCTTCCATGGCGATCCGGCCCGATTCCATCACGTAGCAATAATCGGAAACCTGAAGCGCATAGACGGCATTCTGGCCGGCGAGCAAAACGGTGACCCCCTGACCGGTGATCTGGCGAACAAAGCGGAAGACCTCCTCCACAAGCATGGGAGCCAAACCCAGTGAAGGCTCGTCCAGCATGAGGAGCTGTGGTTCCGCCATCAGGCCGCGCCCAATGGCGCACATTTGCTGCTCGCCGCCGGACAGAGTGCCCGCAAGCTGCCTGTGCCGTTCCTTGAGCCGCGGAAACATTGCGTAGATCTTGTCGAGATTCTGATGTGCTTTGGGCCTGACGTTTTCTGGGAACGCCCCCATCAGGAGGTTCTCTTCGACGGTCATCTTGGGCCACAACTGGCGCTGCTCGGGGATGAGGCTGATCTGGCGCCGTACGCGCTGATGAGCCGACTCGGTTGTGACATCATGGCCTCGAAAGAGAACTCTGCCCTTCTTCGGAGGCAGAAGGCCGGCGAGGACGTTGAGAGTCGTGGTTTTGCCAGCGCCGTTGGGGCCAATGAGGCTGACGACTTGGCCCTGGTTCACGCGAAGGGATATGCCCCAGACAACCTGGACCGCGCCGTAGGCGGCGTCGAGATCTTCGACTTTGAGCAAGGCTTCTTCCACGCTGCGAGGCTGGAACCTAAGCGCTGGCTGACTTGCCGATATAAGCCTCGATCACCGAGGGGTCGTTCTGCAAATCGCGGGGCGGGCCTTCGGCGAGCTTCTGCCCATAGTTCAGGACGATGACGTGGTCGCAAACCGACGTAATTGCTCTCAAGTTATGCGCGACATAAATGATCGTCGTACCCTGTTCCTGGATGCGGCGAAGCAATTGCAGCACCGAGGTCATCTCCTTAGGGGTGAGCCCGCTGCAGACTTCGTCGCAGAGGAGGAGTTTCGGTTGCGTGGCCAGAGTGCGAGCCAGCTCGAGCCTTTTCTGGTCGCCGACGCACAGGGTGGAGGCGAGCGAGTCCGCCGCGTGCCCCAGGCCCACCCATTCGAGGATATCCATCGCCTCCCGGCTCACGCTTCGGGAAGCCGGGCGCCGGCCGAAGTGAATGCCCACCTCGACGTTTTCCCGCGCAGTCATCGAGCGAAAGGGCCGGGTGATCTGGTGGGTCCGCGCAATTCCCGCGTGGACAACCTGGAAGGATTTCGCGCCGGCCAAATCGTTGCCCCGAAACGACACTGTGCCCGCGGTCGGCCGCAACGAGCCGGCGATGATGCTGAACAGAGTCGTCTTACCAGCGCCATTCGGACCAATCAGCCCGCAAATCTGGCCTTCGACAACCTCAAAGCTCACGTCCTTCAGCGCGGCCAGGCCCGCAAAGTACTTGGTCAGGAGGTGAATTTTCAGGATGGGAGCCACGCTTGCTCCTTGCCTTTTCGATGAGCCGGAAGAGCCTGCCCAGAAGGCCCGCGACTCCTCCAGGTTCAAAGAGAATGATCAATATTAGCAGACATCCGTAAAGCAGGAGATGGAACTGAGGAAAGGCGGCGATTAGCTCCTCCTGCACGAGGCCGTACACCGCGGCCCCGATCACGGGTCCCCAAATCGTCCCGATGCCGCCGATGATGGGCATAAGTAGTATGGCCACACTGGTGTGAAAGGCGAAAACTCCCTGGGGGTGGATGAAGGCGGCGTACCGGGCGAAAACGCCTCCCGCGGCTCCAACCAAGGCCGCGGCAAGCGCATGGGCCACCAACTTGAAGGCGAAAGGATTCACCCCGACGTCCGCGGCCGCCTCTTCGTCCTCGCGGATGGCGAGCAGAGCCAGGCCTAACTTCGACCCGCGAACCCACATCGAGATGCTAACCGCAACGGTCGCCAGCACAAGCCCGGTATAGAAATGTTCTGTCTGATGGAACGGCCTCCGCTCCACGATGCGATAGCCGCTGGCGCCACCCGTGATGGCGAGGTTCGTCATGACCACGCGGACCGCTTCGCTGACGCCGATGGTCGCGATGGCAAAGTAAGGACCCCGGAGCCGGAACGTCGGCACTCCGATGAGCAGTGAGGCTGCTGAGGCGACGACCCCCGAAAGCAGGAAGGCAACATAGGGGTTTACTCCCTCGTTGATGGAGAGAGCGGCCGTGTAGGCGCCCAGGCCGTAAAAAACAGCGAATCCGAAAGAAACCTGCCCGGTAAAGCCGCCCAGCAGATTCCAGGCGACGCTCGCCGTGATCCAGACAAACGTGAAGAACAGCAGCCGCGTGAGATTTGGGGTGAGACCGAACCAGGGGAGAACAAGCAGAAGCAGAAGGAGCAGGATAGGCAGGGTGCGAGGCCCGATCTCGGCGATGAGCATGGTGCCCCGGCCCGGCGTGCCCTTCATGCCCAACGCTGCCCCTTGCCGAACAGACTGGCAATTCCGCCGGGCAGAATGATCAAAGCGAGGACTAAGAGTGAAAAAGCGATGGCCGGCTGGTATCCGGCGGGCAGCACCAGAATGCTGAAGGTTTCGACGAGTGCCAAGATCAACGCGCCGATGGCCACGCCCGAAAAAGACTCCAGCCCGCCCAGCACAATGATCACGAACGAACGAATCAGGAACGCCCTGCCGAAATCCGGGCTGAAGGAATAAAGCATCGCCAGCAATCCGCCCGCGGCGCCGGCAAAAGCAATCCCCAGGCCAAAGGTCAGGCGGGCGGTTCGCTCGACGGGGATGCCCACAATGCGCCCCGCATAGCGGTTCTGCATGAGCGCACGGACTGACCGGCCGAACCAGGTTTTGTGGAGGGCGAACTCCAGCAGAGCAAGCGAACCCACCGCGGCGGCAAAAACCATCACGCGAACGGTCGGGATGTGGATGGGCCCGAGATGGAGGCTAGACAACGTCCGTGGAGTCAAGATCGAACGATCACTGTTTCCCCAGATGAAATAACCGATGTTCTGGAGCACCAGCCAGATTCCAAACATGAGGAGCAGAGAGGTCAGCGTCGGCTGGTCGGACTCAGGTAACCGCTTCACGAACAGCCAGTGAACGAGCATCCCGGCAAGAAAAAAGACCGGAAAAGCGAAAAGGGCGCCGAGCAACGGGTCGAGGCCGAGCCGCTCGTACAGCTCCAGCACGAAGTAGGCGCCCAGCATCAGAAATCCGGCATGAGCCAGATTCACGATCTTCATCACGCCGTAGATCACGGTCATCCCGACCGACATCGCCGCGTAGATGCCGGCCAACAGCAGCGCGGAGATGAGCAGGTTGACAAAATCAGCCAAATTCATATGCGATCACTTATGCGCTGGCTGGGGCGCGATGGCCTCTCCATTGGCGGCGTCCATCGGGTAAACGATGTCCACCTTTCCGCCCGGCTTGTTCTGCACGATGACAAACGGCGTATTGACCTGCCCATTCTTCCCGAAGCGCAGCACCTGGCCGGGAAGCAGAGAGTCCCTCAGCTCGATGGTCTTGAGTTGGTCCCGGATGGCAGTCTTGTTCAGCGTGCCGGCTTTTTCGATGGCGAGCGCCAGTACCCGCATGGCGTCATACGCAGTGGCGGGGTACCAGGAATCCGGCTCTCGCCCGGTGAAGGCCTTGTGGTCCTCGATGAATTGTTTGACCTGGGGATAAGACAGGTTCTTGGACCACCAGATGCCCGCAAAAATGTAGTCGGTGGCATCGCCCAGCGCCTTTCTCGCGTCCAGTTCGGGGCCGCGAGCGCCATAGCTGATCATCTGGTGGCGCATTTCGGTCTGAACATACTGGCGGTGCATGGTGATGTAGTCCTGCAGGTGTGCATCGGCCAGAAAAATATCCGCCCGTGAACTCTTCACCTTCTGGAGCAAACCGGAGAAATCCGGAGACCCAAGATCAAACTTTTCGCTGAACACCACGTGGAAATACCCCGGGTGCTCCTGATTCCACTTGTTGATGCCATTGCCGTAGTCCACGCCGTGGTCGGTGTTCTCCAGCACCAGAGCCATCTTCAGGCCTTTCTTGAGCTTGCCCTGGTCCACGAGGCTGCCGAGGAACTCCGCCGTCGTGTATCCGAGGGTGTCGGTCGGGCTCAGGGTGCCAAACGTCCATTGATAGCCGCGGCTGAAGATGGTCGTGGCCGCCGCGCCGGTGGTGATCCAGGGAGTCTGGTACCGGTCGGGCATGACCGATTCGGCTTCGCCCAGGGCGGTCGAGTAGCCGCCGAGCACGGCCACCACGTTGTCCGAACTCATCGCGCGTTCCACCAGACCCGCGGACTTGGCCTGATCGGAACCGTCGTCATAGAAGACTTCCCTGAGGAGAAGCTTCTTGTTCAACTCCTTTATGAAGACGCCACCCCTCTGATTTACCTGCTTGATGGCCAGCTCAATCCCCTCCTTCTGGTATTGGCCGGGTTTGGCTTCTCGCCCGGTCAGGGGCAGAACGACGCCTATGGCGATATCTCCGCTGCCGGGCTTGGCCTTGTTCCCACACCCTGTGGGCACGAGCACAGCTATGGCGAACAGAGCTAGGCCGAGAGCTATGGAAGACGCCAGCGGATGGCGTGCTTTGGCAGTTTTTTTCATAGCTATCACTCCTTCAGATTCGCGGGATAAATCTCAGAGGGACCGTTGGAAAGATCTGAACTCGCACACTTCCGGCGCACGGCCGCGGGAGCCAACGCCGATCGAAAGATACGGTCAATAGTGCAGTTTTCCCCATTGGAAAACGGGAACCCCCTGTTATGGGAACTCTTCAGGGGGAGAGATTACAGCATTTTGACACTCAAGGACGTGAGTTTTTCCTGCCAGGCGAAAAGCATGGCGCGTTTCACGTCCAACTGGAGGAGCGTATCGCGGAGAGTTTCGACGAATTTCCAGCTAGCCCTCATAAGGGAAACGGTGGACGGCCAGGACACATTCCGAAAGCGCCTTTAGGAGGGTATCCCCCCAACCCGAAGGAGTGAACGGCACGGTCTTCTGATTGGTTTGCTTGTCGGCCTGTGCGAAGAACCTCAAGGACGCATCGGCGGGCTTGGCGAGCTCCCGCACGGTAATCAGAAACTCGATGTCGCCGCCGGGCTGGCGCTTCTTCATCGAGAAGAAGCAAAGTTGGGCCAGCTCATCACCAGGATCGGTTTGGGCGAAAATCCATTCCCGCATTTGTTCTCTCCTTTGATCCGAAAGGGGTGGAGACGACTTATAGGTGAGGCAGGGCGACAAGTCAACGCGCGCCGCGGCGAATCGCTTCCTGCCCATGTGCCCGCGCGGCGCGCCGCCTCCTCGCTGGACTCGCTGGCACGCATCGTCCGCCAGGTGCTGGACTCCTGAGCTCATTGGCGAGTCCCCCGCCCCGCGGGCGCGTCAGCGGAAAGCGCACCGCGACCAGGCGCTGGTGTAACCGCTCCTTCGGTTGACACGTCTGAAAGTTCAAGTTACAAAGTAAGTGCACACTTACATGCTGGGCAAATCAACTCGCCTTGCTGCGCCGGATCGCCGTCGGCAAATCCTTGCCGTGGCCATGGACTTGTTTGCCCGGCGCGGCTTCCGCGGCACTACTACGCGACACATCGCCGAACGCGCCCGCGTCAACGAGGCCATCCTCTTCCGCCATTTTCCGCGCAAGGAAGACCTCTACTGGGCCATTCTGGACGACAAGTGCCGGCGGGCCGGCGGGCGCCAGCAGCTCGAAGCCGTGCTCGGTGCCCCCGCGGGTCAGAGGAATTCCGGCGCAACCGTGCGCGATCAAAAAATGCTTACCAAGATTGCCGCAGGAATCCTGCGCCGCAATACCGAAGACAGCACCCTCTCGCGCCTGTTGCTGTTCAGCGCGCTGGAAAACCACCGGCTTTCGCATCGTTTTTTTCGCACGCACGTGGCCAGTTATTACGAAGCGTTGGCCCGGCACATCCGGCTGCGCATCCGGGAGGGGGAATATCGCCGGGTCGATCCACTGCTGGCCGCCCGGGGTTTCCTGGGCATGGTGGTCTATCATTTCCTGATCCAGGAGCTGTTTGGCGGCAAACGCTTTCAGCGGTTCGATCCACAGCGCGTTTGCCGGACGCTGGCGGGGATTTGGCTCCAGGGTATGTGCGTGCAGCGGCGCGGCGACCTTCGCGCCTCGCGCACAGCTAAGGGGAAGGGAAAATGAACGTGTTGTGCAGGGACTGCCGCGGACGCGTGGGCTGCCTGTCGGCTGATTTTCGAGACGCGTCTGTCGATTACTCTTATACTTGCAGGTGACTATGAATAGCTATCTCATGCGGCGCGCGCTTTTTCTCGTTTCGCTTGCCGGCCTGCTCGCCGCAGCAGGCTGTACCAAACCGCAGGCGGCGCCTGCTGCGCCGCCACCCGTGCCGGTCCGGGTCGCCACGGTGGTGCAGAAGACCATGCCGGTGCAGGTTCGGGCGATCGGCAACGTCGAAGCCTATTCAACTGTGTCCATCAAGGCGCAGATTTCTGGCGAGCTGATGGAGGTGCATTTCCGCGAAGGCGAAGATGTGCGCAAGGGCCAGTTGTTGTTCAGCATCGACCGCCGGCCGTTTGGCGTTGCGCTGCTGCAGGATCAGGCCAATCTGGCTCGCGACAAAGCCCGCGCGGAGAACGCCCGCCTCCAGGCGGAGCGCTACGTCAAACTCTTCCAGGAAGGTGTGGTCTCGAGCCAGCAACGGGACCAGGCGGTCGCCGACACCGACGCGGCCGATGCCACGATTCGCGCCGACGAGGCCGCCATTGAAAAGGCCAAGCTCGACCTGCAATATTGCTCCATCACCTCTGCGATCGATGGGCGTACCGGATACTTGATGGTTCATCCAGGGAACCTGGTGAAAGCCAATGACGTGCCCATCCTCGTCGTCATCAATCAGCTCAACCCGATCTACGTCATTTTTGCGCTGCCAGAGCGCGAGCTGGCCGAGGTGAAGAAGTACATGGCTGCAGGTAAGCTGCGGGTGGAGGCCTCCCTGCCGGACGACTCCAAGGGCGCTGGGGGCGCTGTCGGCACGCAGCCAGCGTACTCGGAGCGGGGCACACTGAGCTTCGTGGATAACGCGGTAGACTACACCACCGGCACCATCCATCTGAAAGCAACGTTTGCCAACCAGCAGCGGCGGCTCTGGCCGGGGCAATTCGTCAACGTGGTGATGACGCTGACCGCCCAGCCCAACGCCGTTGTGATACCGGCGCCGGCGCTGCAGACCGGGCAGAACGGTCAGTTTGTCTTCGTAGTGAAGCCGGACAACGCCGTGGAGTCGCGCCCGGTGACGGTCGGAAGCACGGTTCAAGGCGAGACGATTGTCGAGAAGGGCCTCCAGCCCGGGGAGGTTGTCGTCACAGATGGACAACTCCGGCTGGTCCCCGGGTCCAAGGTGAAAGTGAAGGAATGAGCGGGAAGGCGGCCGCCGAACTATGCCGGCTGCCAGCGGGTAGAGAGACTAAAGCCACGGGCTCGGGATAAAACACTATGAGCATCACAGAACTCTTCATTCGCCGGCCAGTCGCCACGGCTCTTGTGATGATCGCCATTCTACTCTTTGGGGCGATCGGCTATCGCGCGCTGTCGGTCAGCGACCTGCCCAACGTGGATTTTCCGAGCATCCTGGTGTTCGCCAGCCTGCCCGGCGCCAGCCCCGAGACCATGGCTTCCTCGGTGGCCACGCCGCTCGAGCGGCAGTTCTCCACCATTGCCGGCCTCGATTCGATGACGTCTACAAACGTGCTCGGCGGCACGCAGATCACCCTGCAGTTCAACCTCAGCCGCAACATTGATGGCGCCGCGCAGGATGTGCAGACGGCCATCACCCAAGCGGCCTCGCAGCTTCCGCAGAACATGCCCAGCCCGCCGTCGTTCCGCAAGGTGAACCCGGCTGACCAGCCGATTCTGTATCTCGCGCTGAGTTCGTCCACGCTCCCGCTCTCGGAGGTGGACGAGTATGCCGAAACGTTTATGGCCCAGCGCATCTCCATGGTGGGCGGTGTGGCGCAGGTACAAGTCTTCGGCACGCAGAAGTATGCGGTGCGCGTGCAACTCAATCCCCGCGCACTGGCCAGCCGGCAAATCGGCATTGATGAGGCCGCCAGCGCGGTGGCGCACGGCAACGTCAACCTGCCGACCGGAACGCTGTGGGGCAGCCAACAAGCGGTGACCGTGCAGGCCACCGGACAGTTGACCGACGCCGCCGCGTACCGGCCCCTGATCGTGGCCTACCGCAATGGCGCGCCGGTGCGCCTCGAGGAGCTGGGCCGGGTCATTGACAGCGTGGAGAACGACAAGATCGCAAGCTGGTTCAACGGCACGCGCTCCGTCATCCTGGCCATCCAGCGGCAGCCGGGCACCAACACGGTGGAAGTTGTGGACAACATCAAGGCGCTGCTGCCCGTTTTCCGCGCGCAGATGCCGCCGGCGGTCAAGCTCGACACTCTGTACGACCGCTCGGTTTCGATTCGCGATTCGGTGCAGGACGTCAAGTTCACCCTGCTATTGACGGTCGCGCTGGTGGTGATGGTGATCTTCCTGTTCTTGCGGAATATTTCCGCCACGATCATCCCTAGCCTGGCCCTGCCGATGTCGATTGTGGGCACCTTTGCGGTGATGTACGTGCTGGACTACTCGCTCGACAACCTTTCGCTGATGGCCCTGACACTTTCGGTCGGTTTCGTGGTGGACGACGCCATCGTCATGCTGGAGAACATCGTTCGACACATGGAGCTGGGCGAGGGGGTGCTGGAGGCGGCGTACAGCGGGTCCAAGGAAGTTGGCTTCACCATTGTGTCCATGACGCTGTCGCTGGCCGCCGTGTTCATCCCGGTGCTGTTCCTGGGCGGCATCCTCGGGCGGTTGCTGCACGAGTTCGCCGTGACGATTGGTGCAGCGATCCTGGTCTCCGGTTTCGTCTCGCTGACGCTGACGCCCATGCTGTGCAGCCGGTTCCTGCGTCCGCCCCGCGAGCAAAAGCATGGTCGGCTGTTCAATGCGTTCGAGCGCATCCACGACCGGATGGCCCACGTTTACGACGTCACGCTCCAGGTCGCTCTCCGGCACCGCCTGACCACGATGGTTCTTTCCTTCCTGCTGGTGGCGGGCACCTGGTACCTGTTCGTGAAGATCCCCAAGGGATTCCTTCCCAGCGAGGATACCGGGTCGATTTTCGCCTTCACCGAGGCAGCCGAAGGGATTTCCTACGAGGCCATGGTGCTGCACCAGCGGCAACTGGCCGATATCGTGGCCCAGGATCCGTACGTGGACAACGTGATGTCGAGCGTGGGTGGCGGCAGCCCGAGCGTTTCTGGCAACACCAATACGGGCCGGATCTTCATCCGGCTGAAACCGCGCAAGACGCGCCCCCACGTGGACAAAGTGATGGAAGAGCTGCGGCCCAAGCTCGCCGTGGTTCCGGGGATCCGCGCCTTTATGCAAAACCTTCCGCCGATCCGCATCGGCGGCCAGCTCACCAAGAGCCTATACCAGTTCACCCTGCAGAGCCCGGACACCGACGAGCTCTACCGCTCGGCGCAGCAATTGGAAATCAAGATGCGGGACATTCCGGGCCTGCAGGACGTCACCAGCGACTTGCAAATCAAGAACCCGCAGATCAATGTGATCATTGACCGCGACAAAGCGAGCGCCCTGGGGGTCAGCGCAGAACAGGTGGAAGACGCCCTCTACTCTGCGTACGGCGCCCGGCAGATCTCCACCATCTTTGCGCCCAACAACGAATACCGCGTGATCATGGAGCTCGAACCCCGGTACCAGCGCGACCCTTCTGCTCTCTCGCTGCTCTATATTCGTTCCAGCCGCGGTCAACTTGTGCCGCTCGATGCGGTCGCCAACCTGACCGCGAATCTGGGACCGCTCTCGGTCAACCACCTCGGGCAACTCCCGGCCGTGACCCTCTCGTTCAACCTGAAGCCCGGCGCGGCCTTGGGCGACGCGGTCGCCCACGTGGATGAGTTGGCCCGCGCCAACCTGCCCAGCACGATCAGCACGAGCTTCCAGGGAACGGCCCAGGCGTTCGAGTCCTCGCTGCGCGGCCTGGGCATCCTGCTGATTATGGCTATCCTGGTCATCTACATCGTCCTGGGCATCCTCTACGAGAGCTTCATCCACCCGCTGACGATTTTGTCGGGGCTGCCTTCGGCGGGATTCGGCGCGCTGCTGACGCTGATGCTCTTCAAGGTGGAGCTGAACCTCTACGCCTTCGTGGGCGTGATCATGTTGGTCGGCATCGTGAAGAAAAACGCTATTATGATGATCGACTTCGCGCTCGAAACGCAGCGGACCGCGGGCAAGAGCGCGGCCGACGCGATTTACTACGGCTGCCTGGTGCGCTTCCGTCCCATCATGATGACCACCATGGCCGCGCTGATGGGCACGATTCCGATCGCCCTGGGCTTTGGCGCGGGCAGCGAATCGCGTCGCCCGCTGGGATTGGCGGTAGTGGGCGGGCTGCTGTTCTCGCAGGTCGTCACCCTGTACCTGACCCCGGTGTTCTACATTTATATGGACATGTTCCAGCAGTGGATCTCCCAGGTGTTCCGCGGGCGCCGGAAGGCCGCTGCAGCCGCGGCCGAGACGCAACCGGCCGAGGGCACCATCCTTGCCGGGCCTTCTGAGACGCTCACTCGCCGCTGACGCTTTGCGCACGCCGTACTATTGACGCCCCGCCGGGCTGCGTCTAGCATCGAAGTGCGGGTCCGTGCGACCCGTACGCCGTTCGATTTATGCCTGCCCGCCGAAGGCACTCCCGCGGTTACTGCCGGGACGCGAGGGGTGCCGTGTGGGGTAAACCAGATGCGGATTCAAAACACAGCTCCTCGGGAGAGGAAGAGGCAGGAAAAGCGCCGCGGGGTGCGCCTGAATTCGCGGGTGCCGGTGGCGATCGAATGGGAAGGCGAAGCCAGCCAAAGCGTCCGCGTGGAGGCTCATACGCGCGTGGTGGGTCCCTACGGCTGCCTGGTGGTGCTGCCGCAGAACCTCGACCTCGAAAAGCGCCTGCGGGTCACCAATCTGGCCAATCACTGGGACTGTCTCGCGGTAGTCGTGTGGAAGGGAACTGAGCGCGCCGAGGGCTGGGAACTTGGCATTGAGCTGATCGAGCCGGAGATGGGTTTCTGGGGGCTGGAGCTGTGACACAATCGAGGAGGCATTCGGAAAGAGGGCAGCAGGTTCTGCCCGGCGAGGAACGCCGGCGCAGCCAGCGGGTGATGGTGCGCACGCCAGTGACGCTATACCTCACCATCGCCGGCCAGCAACTGACCATTCGCGCCGACACCGTCGCAGTCAATGACCACGGCGCTATGCTGCTTTGTTCGCGTACCCTGCCCGCGGACATGCAGCTGGAAATCCAGAACGACCGCACGCGCCAGCGGTTACCCTGCCGCGTCACGCGCGCGCCGCGGGACACCCCTGAGGGCTATCTCATCCCCGTGGAGTTTGCTGCCGCAGAGCCGGGCTTCTGGCACATCTCTTTCCCGCCTGCGAACTGGAAGCCGGTGGAAGACTGAGGCTGTCCGCCGGGGCCGGGAGCCGGTGTGGGGCCGAATCTTTGTGGCAACTTTCGGCGTGCGACTTGCGTCCAAGTACCGAGCACATTTAATCTAAAAGGATCTGTGGGGGTGCTGCATCCTGGCAACACGATCTGGTCATGATTTGCGAGTCTCCCTGCGGCTGTTCACTTCCCTTGAGAGCTTCCGGCCTGGAAATGCAGACGCTACGAGTCTATGATTGAGCGTCTTCGGTACGCGAGAGTGAAACCTGGCCTCGGCCAGCCACTGGCCGCCCAGCGCCTCCTGGACAAGCAGATGAAGCTGAGCGCCAGGCAGGGGGGATGAGCATGTCCTACCGGTTCGGTCTCTGGTCCAAGCTGGCCAGCGTGAGCGTGCTTGTGGCTCTGTTCTTCTGCTGGCCCTCCGCCGCGCAGGAGAAGCAGGTCAAACAGGCAAAAGGGGCAGCAGCAGACGGCCAAGAGGCGCGCGAGAAGAAGGAAGATGCAGACACGGCGCGAAAACGCATCGAGTGGTTTTACAACCAGAGGGCCTACCCGTTGGGACGCATCCCCGCGAATGCGCGAGGCGACGCACTTCGCGAGCTCGACCAGATGCTCGAGCGGGAAGGCAAACTCGTACGCCAGGCAGACGGCAGCCTGACGCTGGCCCCGGCCGTTGCGAGCGTCACTACAAATATCTGGACACCGATCGGGCCACAGCCCACTGTCGGCACTTTTTTTGGAAATACCTCAGGCCGGGTGAACGCGCTCGCCGTTGATCCCACCAACCCGAACAACGTGTTCCTGGGCGGGGCTCAAGGCGGCATCTGGCGGAGCACAGACGGGGGCATAAACTGGACACCGCTGACGGACTCGCAGGCTTCGCTCGCCGTCGGCTCCATCGCGATTGACCCCACCAATCCCAACATCGTTTACGTCGGCACCGGCGAGGAGAACTTTGCCGCCGACAGCTACTACGGCGCCGGCATCCTGAAGACCACCAACGCTCTGGACCCGATTCCCGCAAACGTAACCTGGACTCAACTGGGTCAGAGCGTCTTCCTCGGAACCGGCAGCGGTCCGATCAGTTCTGTGAGCGGCGGCGCGCGCATCGGCTCTCTAGCCATAAATCCCACGAATGGCCAGATTCTGCTCGCGGGCGTGCAGACCATTTCCAGCAGCTCCACCTCCGGAATCTATTGCTCGGATAACGGGGGGACCACCTGGACACAAGTCATCTCTGGAGCGCCCGGCACTGATGTCGTCTTCGACCCCGGAGGCAAGATCGCCTATGCCGCGATCGGACGGGTTATGGGGAACGCTGCCAACGGTGTTTACAAGACGCTGAAAGCGGACCAGACGTGTTCGGTGCAGGCCCAGGCAGGAAACTGGACGTTGCAAAACGGGACCGGGGCAAATGTCCTGCCGAGCGACTTGAAAGCGGGCCGCATCTCACTGGCTCTGGCGCCCTCCAGCCCTACAACAATTTACGCCAGCATCCAGGATCCGGCCCCCCCCCCGGCCGCCCTCGCGGGCTTCTTCGTGACCACCGACGGCGGCACCAACTGGACAAAACTGACGAACACGCCGGATTTCTGCAATCCGCAGTGCTGGTACGACATGGTCGTTCGTGTGAAACCCGACGACCCCATGACCGTCTTTGCCGGCGGCTCGGCCACCGGCAACGGCACGGTCACGCTGATCCGCTCGAAGGATGGCGGCGCGAACTGGGAGAACGTTTCCAGCGGGGTTGGTGGTGTCCGCCTGCACGTGGACCATCACGCCCTGGCCTTCTCTAAACCCGGCACGGGCACGCTGAAACTCTACGTGGGAAACGACGGCGGCGCCTGGAGCACGACCAACATCCTCGCCATGCCCGGATCAATCACCTGGGTCAACCTGAACGACACGCTCAACATTACCCAGTTCTATCCGGCGCACTCCATTCACCCTTCCGATCAGCAGATCGGCTTCGGCGGCACACAGGACAACGGCTCACAGAACTACACCGGCACCCTGGGCTGGGTGGACAACAACACCTGCGGCGATGGCGGCTGGACGGCCATTGATCCCGCCGTGCCGAGCAACGTCTATGTGACCTGCCAGAACGTGGACATCGAGAAGTCCACGCAGAACGGCGACGTGAACACCTTTAGATTTGCCGCCGTCGGAATCAACCCGAACGACAATAACGCCTTCATTCCGCCCTTTGTCATTGATCCCTCGACTCCCCAGCGCCTGTATTTCGGGACTGTCCGCCTCTGGCAGACCACCGACGGCGCGGGGACCTGGTCCTCCATCTCCGGCGACTTGACCGGCGGCGGCGTCGGTGAATCGCTTTCCGCCATTGCCGTGGCTCCCAGCGACTCCAAGACGGTTTATGTGGGGAGCAGCAGCGGTCACGTACAGGTGAGCACCAATGTGGCCGCCGGCTCGGCCACCTTTGCCGATGTCTCCACCGGACTGCCGGGGCGCGCCGTAACGCAAATTGTGGTTGATCCCGTCGTTCCGACAACGGCCTACGTGACCTTCTCGGGTTTCAACTTTGCTGCGGACATGTTGGGCCACGTGTTCAAGACCACAAATGGCGGGACGGCTTGGCTCCCCATCAGCGGCAACCTTCCCAATACTCCGGTGAACGACCTGGTGATTGACCCGGACGACGCCTCGCGCATGACGCTCTACGCGGCGACAGACATCGGCGTCTTCCAGACAGTCAACAGCGGCGCGACCTGGTCGGCGATGAACCCGGCAACGCAGGGCGCATCTGGCCTGCCTCGTGTGGCAGTGCTTTCCCTTCGCCTGCACGAGCCATCGCGCACCCTGCGCGCCGCCACCCACGGCCGCGGTGTCTGGGACCTGACGCTGCCCAATCTGGCCGGCACGCCGACGTTCAGCCTGAGCTCGATTCGGCCGTCCAGCAAACCCGCCCCATCGGCGAGCTTCCAGCTCACGGTCAACGGCAACGGCTTCACTGCAAACTCCGTGGTGAGGTGGAACGGTTCAACGACCGGAGTCAGCGCCCTCACCTTCGTCTCGGCCAACCAGTTGACCGCCATGATTGCCGCGAGTCTGCTGGCTACGCCCGTGACCGCCAAGGTCACGGTCACCGATCCGGGCCAGGCCAATCCGACCAACTCGCTCGTCTTCGTCGTCACCGCCGGGGTAGCGACGATCTCCAGCGTCATGCCATCTACGGTCCCACTCGGCTCCGGGACTACGACCGTTACAGTCAATGGTTCGGGTTTCAGTACCAGCGCACAAGTGAATTTCAATGGCTCGGCCACCGGCGTGACGACGAATCCCGGCGGCACCTCAACGCAGTTGACTGCTGTGCTCTCCAGTACGCTTCTCGGCGGAGCGTTCGGCAGCGGCAACGACATTACGGTCGTGAATCCGCCGCCGGGCGGTGGGGCGTCGCTCCCCGCGCTGTTCACGGTCGCGGCACCACCACCGACGAACGACAACTTCGCCTTCGCCACGGTGGTCAGCAGCGGATCGTTTACGAACACCGTGGACAGTTCGGGAGCAACCACTGAAGCCACCGACCCCACCCCCACTCCCAATTGCGCCCAATTTAGCGCCAGCCCGCCCATCAAGACGGTTTGGTATAAGTTCACTCCGGGGGGCAGCGGAAGCGTTACCGCGGACACGGTGGGCAGCTCCTATGACACCATCCTCACGGTGTTCACGGGTGCGCCGGGCAGCTTCACGCAGGTGGCCTGCAACGACGACATCACCCTGGGAATCATACTTCAGTCTCGCGTGACGTTTAACGTCAACTCCGGGACGGCTTATTTCCTGATGGTCAGCGCGTTTGGCCCAGCCGATCCCAACTCCCTCGGGCAGGGCGGTAAGACAGTTTTCAACCTCACGACATCGGTGCCCGTGGGAAGCGATTTCTCCGTGACCAGCCCGACCCCCCCGCAGACCGTCAACGCCGGTCAACCCGCCACCTACACGATCACGGTTGGCGCGGTGAACGGGGCGTTCAACAACGCCGTGTCGCTGAGCTGCACCGGGCTGCCCTTACAGTCGAGCTGCAGTTTCATCCCCCCTTCGGTCACGCCGGGTGGCACCTCGGCCAATTCCACACTTACCATTTCTACGACCGCCCGTTCGGCTGTGCCTCCTGCCGCGTTCCGCATGCCCCGGGCCCGGCCGTTCCTGTTGCCGTGGCCCATGCTGGTGCTGTTGGCGCTCGCAGCGGCGGCACTCGCTCTGCGCGCAAGACAGCGGCGTTGGGCCGCTGCTGTGCCCCTGGTGATTCTGTTTGTCTTGCTGGCAATTCAGGTAGTCGGTTGTGGTGGCAATCCCTCCGGCGGGCCGCCGCCGGTGAACGGCACCCCCGCGGGCACTTACCCGGTGACCGTGACGGGCACGTCGAGCACCCCGCCGCACAGCATCACGGTCACACTGAACGTGAACTAGGCGCGGGCAGGATCACCATACCGTTTGCAGAAGCGCATGGCCACGCGCCCCTGTGAGACCCCGGCTGGATTCAGACGAAGGGGAGTGCAGCGAGGTCCACGTTGCCGCCCGAGAGGATGATGCCGATTTTCTTGCCTTCCACGGAGATCCCCGAAGTGGACAGTTTCCTCTCCAGCGCGGGGGCCACGGCCACGGCCGAAGAGGGTTCGATCACCAGTTTCATGCGTTCCCAGACCTGCCGCATGGCGGAGATGATCTCCTCCTCGGTAACAAGCACGATGCGGTCCACGCGTTCGCGGAGAATGGCGAAAGTGCGTTCCGAAAGCGACGCGCGCAGGCCGTCGGCAATCGTGTTGGGGTGCTCGGCCGCCACCAGCCGCCCTGCGGCCAGCGAGCGGTAGGCGTCGTCAGCGTTTTTCGGTTCACAGCCGATCACGCGAATCGAAGGCTTCAAACTCTTCGCCGCGATGGCCGTCCCACTGAGCAGCCCTCCGCCACTGACCGGTGCGAGGATGAAATCGAGGTCTGGAATCTCCTCGAGAAACTCCAGCGCGGCAGTGCCCTGCCCGGCGATGATGCGATCGTCATCGTACGGATGGACCATGACCGCACCGGTCCGGCGCATAATCTCTACTGCGGCGGCTTCGCGCGCGGCGAGGTTTGGCTCGCAATAGCTGATCTCGCCGCCGTAGCTTTCCACTGCCCGGCGCTTCGCCAGCGGGCTATTCGAGGGCATCACGATCCATGCCGGCGCGCCGCGCCACCGCGCTGCTAGCGCTACTGCCGCGGCGTGATTCCCCGAAGAGTGCGTCACCACGCCCCGGCGCACCTCCTCTTCGTTCAGTGAAAAGATCGTGTTGGTGGCGCCGCGGATCTTGAACGAGCCGGTCCTCTGCAAGTTCTCGCACTTGAAATAGAGCTGCGCGCCGGCCAGTGCACTGAGCGATTCCGAGGTCATCACCGGCGTGCGGTGGATGTGCGGGGCGATGCGGCGGTGCGCTTCGCGGATGGCCTCCAGGCCGGGGCCCGTGTGGCTCGTTCCTTCGGCTCTGGGGACGACGCCCATCGTTCTTAACCTCGGTGGGAGATTTGGCCGGCGATTATGGCATAGTCTCCTCCGTCATGCTCACCTCGGGTACCGCTGACCGGTTGCGCATCTACATCGCCGCCTTCCTGCGCTCGCTCGGCGTCGGGATGACCGGCGTGCTGCTGGCCATCTACCTGAGCACGATCGGCTGGAGTGTTCCGCGCACGGGGCTGCTGGTCACGGTGGGCTTGGCAGGGTGCGCCATGGCCACGTTGCTCACCAGCCTGCTCGCCGGTCGCGCCGGTCGCCGCCGAACGCTGGTTACGCTGGGCTTGCTCACCGTGTTGGGCGCGCTGGCTCTGGCCGCAACGCGTCGGCCGACGCTGCTGCTCGCGGCAGCGTTTCTGGGCATGATCAACGGCCTCGGGCGCGACCGCGGCCCAGCTTATGCGCTCGAGCAGGCAGTCCTGCCCGAGACCACCACGCCCGTGCGCCGCACGATTGCCCTGGCCTGGTATGGCCTGACGCTCGACGCTGGCCTGGCCCTGGGCAGCCTTCTCGCCGGGCTGCCCTTTCTGCTGCGCACGCGCTGGGGGTGGAACCCCGATTCCGCTTACCAGGCCGCCTGGCTCCTCGCGGCGGCTTTGGCGTTGGGCTCAGCCGTTCTTCCGGCCACGCTCTCTGCGCGGGTGGAAGTCGTCTCGGATTCTTCCCCGAGCGACCAGGGGCTTGGCGGGTTGTTTCGGCGCATCGCCCCGGAGTCCAGGCGCCGAATCGCCAAGCTCGCGGCATTGACCGGGATGGACAGCCTGGGCGGGGGGTTCCTCACTAGCGCGCTGGTGTCCTACTGGTTCTTTCGTCGCTTCGGCATCGGCGAGGAGTGGCTGGGGCCGCTGTTTTTCAGTGCGCGGGTGGCCAATGCCGCCTCGCATCTGGTGGCGGCATGGCTGGCGCGTCACATCGGTCTGCTGAACACGATGGTCCTCACGCACATCCCCTCGAGCCTGTTCCTGATTGCGGTCGCGTTCGCGCCGAACATGGCTTGGGCCACCGTGCTGTTCCTGGCGCGCGAGGCGCTGGTGGAGATGGACGTGCCGACGCGGCAATCTTACATTCTCGCCGTGGTGCAGCCCGGCGAACGCGCCTTCGCCAGCGGTATGACCACACTGACCCGCAACGTGGCCTACGCCGCCGCCCCGGTCGGCGCGGGCCTGACCATGAGCGGTCTGGCGCTGGCCAGCCCGCTGTTTTTCGGTGCGGCCACGAAGATCGCGTATGACTTGTTGCTCTACTTTTCCTTCCGGCGCATCCGGCCCCCCGAGGAAACGACACACGCCTGAAGAAAAAACCTTGCAATCGCTGGGGCGACTTATAAAATTGGGTTAACCCTTCCGAATCTAGAACCGCGCAGACTCCTTCCTCGGCGCGGGGAGGAATCCATGATTACGAGTAACCGTCGCCTCACCACGCGCGTCTACCTTCGCATCCCGTTGCAATTTCGCTGCCTGTCCACCCCCGCGCTGCCCATGCAAGACGCCGAGTCGGTGAACCTTTCCGAGCGCGGTGTTTACTTCGAGACAGACGTCGCCCCGGCGGTGGGTACGCCGGTGGAGTTGGTCCTGAGGATGCCGTTCGAACTCACGGGGCGGGCGCCGACAGAGCTTCGCTGCGTGGCGCGCGTCATTCACGTGCACCAGGACCCCTTGTCGAATGGCAGATCGGGCGTCGGGGTGTACATCGTGCGGTACGAATCGATGATGTCGGCGGAGCGCCAGGCAAGCTAGAGCTTCGCCACCGAGCCCTTCGGCCCGCCGGGCAATCTGCTGTAGCACTCAGCGTTTCTTCGCGGGTAAGCTGAAGGTCACCTTCGAGGTCGCGGCGTTTTCGAACTGGTCGTGGACGCGCACAGCCAGGGTGTGCTC
>JBGPZW010000178.1:0-6403 GCA_041493955.1 Terriglobia bacterium | reverse complement strand
TCGCCGAGAAGGCCGAGCGCGACCCGGTCCTTCGGGTCATTAAATGTGGGGACCAACACCGCGGAGTTAGCAACGTAGAAGTTCGCGTAGCTTGCCGGCAGACGCTGGCCTTCAAAACAAAGCGGTGCGGGCATCGGTAGCGGCACTACTTCGATCTTGCCGCCATCTTCGACACGCATCCCTTCCAGCCGCTCGCTGTTCTCTTCGAGTGGCCGGTAGTTGGGGTCGCGCGGATTCTTCTCGCGGCATACCACGACCGTGCGCGGCCCGACGAATCGGCACAGGTCGTCCACATGGCCGTGGGTGTCGTCACCTGCGATTCCTCGCCCGAGCCACAGCACACGGGTAACACCCAGATACGCCCGCAGCACGGCTTCGGTCTCCGCCCGACTGAAGCCCGGGTTTCGCACCTGCCTCTTCTGATCCAGCAAGCACTCTTCGGTGGTTAACAGTGTCCCGCGGCCGTTGACGTCGATGCTTCCGCCCTCCAGGACGATGTCCCCGCCCCTCGCCTCCGCGTGAAACAGCCGGCATTTCAGCGCACGCGCCGCCCGCTCAGGAACTGAAGCGTCTTTCTTCCAGTCCGGGTAGCGCGCCCAGGCATTAAAGCCGAAGCGGACAATGGCCACTTCCCGGCGTGGTTTTGCCCGCCGGACGAAGATGGGACCGGAGTCTCGTGTCCAACCACGGTTAGTAGGAAAGCGAAAAAACTGCACGCGCGCTGCGTCCGCGCCAACGCGCCGCAGGACATCCCGCGCCCGCGCCTCGTGCGCTTTCGAGTTAACCAGGATGCGAACGATCTCACCCGACGCGATCTTGCGGATGATTTCGCCATAGACCCAGTGGATCGGTTCCAGCTTTCCGGGCCAGTCCGTCGGGTTGTGCGGCCACCCGATCCAGGTGGCCTCATGGCGTTCCCACTCGGCGGGCATGCGGAAGCCCAGCGCCGCCGGTGTTGGGGCCTGGCGGACGGCTAAGCCTTCTTGCCGCACGGCTCCTCGTCAAGGAATCGGCGATCTATCCCTCCATAGGCGTCGATCCGGCGGTCGCGCAGAAACGGCCAGTTTCGCCGAACGTCCTCCAGGTGCGCCAGATCCACTTCGCCGAGGAGGATCTCCTCGCGGTCCGTGGCGGCCTCCGCCAGCACCACGCCATGCGGGTCGCAGAGGAACGATGCGCCCCAAAACTCGATGCCCCCGCCGCCTGCCGGGGAAACCTCATGTCCCACTCGGTTCACCGCCGCCACATAGACGCCGTTGGCAATTGCGTGCCCTCGCTGCACGGTGCGCCATGCGTCGCGCTGGGCCGCGCCCTGTGCTTCCTTCTCACTCGGATGCCAGCCGATGGCGGTCGGATAAAACAAGACACACGCGCCCTCCAGTGCAGCCAATCGGGCTCCTTCCGGGTACCACTGGTCCCAGCAGATCAGCGTCGCAATCCGGCCCGCCTGCGTATCGAAGGCGCGGAAGCCGAGGTCGCCGGGCGCGAAGTAGAATTTTTCGTAGTAGGCAGGGTCTTCGGGGATGTGCATCTTGCGGTAGAGCCCCGCCAATTGGCCATCGGCATCAATTACTGCGGCGGCGTTGTGATAGAGGCCCGGCGCCCGCCGCTCGAAGATCGGTGCGATGATCACCGCCTTTGTCTTTCGGGCCACGCGCCCGAGTGCCTCGGTGGTGGGCCCTGGCACAGGCTCAGCCAGGTCAAAACAGGAGGCATCTTCCCGCTGGCAGAAGTATTGCGACCGAAACAGTTCGGGCAGGCAGATCACCTGTGCACCGCTTCGGGCTGCCTCCTCGACCCGGGAACTGGCGCGCGCCAAGTTTTCCTCAGGGTCAAGGGCCATGGCCATTTGCACCAAGCCCACGGTGAACTTGAGCGGAGTTTGCACGGCAGGAAAGGGTACACCAAACCTTTGGGCAAGACCATGCTCCGTCGGCCCGCTGTTTTCGTGACTCTCGCTGCGCCGCTATCTTCATCGGTGGCCCGTCACACGCCCTTCCGGTTTACCGTGGCACGGTTCTGGAGCCATGCGATGATGGCAGTCGCCGCGCGGCAGACTGTGGCGCGCTTACAGGCCAGCCCAAGGTCGCGCTAGAGGGGATTCACCCCCTGAAAGCAGGGTGCCTCACTATGAGTGAGCCCCAGCCGCGGCTTGCACCCGGGGTTGCGCAAGGCCTCGCATCAGTTCGGCGAAACCAAGAAAGTCAAGTGACTGCGGCCCATCCGAGAGTGCCCGCTCCGGACTCGGTTCGCGCCGGAACTCGCGGCTGACAAGCTTGAAGGGATGCGCGACCGGGATGATTTCCTCAACCCCCGGGGCGGCCATGAGGGCCTCCAGTTCATTCCGTCGCAGGTTGCTGTTCCCCACGACGCCGATGACCGTGCGCTCGATGCCCTGGATCAACTGCGCCCGTTACCCGCAATCCTTGATCCGTTCGACGACGTGGCCGATCTGTTCCTCGGTGGCTCCAATGGACATTTTGACGATCATGGTTTTGCTCCTCGATTGCCTTTTCTTGTTCGGATTGCCGAACGCGGATCCGATGGGTAGCAGCCGAGCAAACGAACCTCCTCGGCGAAACGCCCCAGCTCGTGCAGCGCGGCGGCGACCTTTGGATCGGTTGAAGAACCCTGAACATCCAGATAGAAGCGGTATTGCCACGGGCGGCCCGGCAGCGGGCGGCTTTCGATCTTGAGCAGATTAATCTTGCGGCGGGCGAATGCACTCAATGCATGATGCAGCGCACCGGGGCGATGGGCTAGGCGCAGGACGAGCGAAAGCTTGTCCGCTTCTTCGGCTAACTGTGGCGATGGGGCAAGAAGGAGGAACCGCGTATAGTTTTCCCGGTGGTCCTCCAGGTGCTTGCGCAGAATGCAACCCCCGTAGATTATCGCCGCTCGGCTTCCGGCGATCGCGGCGCGGGCTGGGTCACGCTGGCGGACCACCTCTCGGACACTCCCGGCCGTATCTTCGGCCGCAACGCGTTTCAAATGGGGGTGCTTGCGGAAGAATTGCTCGCATTGAGCCAAGGCCACCGCGTGGGATTCCACCGTGGTGACCTGCTCGAAAGTCGCACCGGGCGGACCGATCAGATTGTGCACGATCGGGAGGATGACTTCTGCGGTGATATGAAGCCGGCTTTCGAGGAGCAGATCGTAGGATCTGTGAATGGAGCCGACCAAGCTGTTTTCAATCGGCGCGAGGGCGTAATCTGCAATGCCTTCACCAACAGCCGAGAACAGCGCTTCAAACGTCAGACAGGGCACGAGCTCGTTCCTGACGCCAAGCAGTTTGACGGCAGCCTCCTCGCTGAAGGCTCCGCGCTCTCCCTGAAAAGCCACGCGGGGAACAGACTTCTTGGTGCTCATTTCATCGCCTCCCCGGCTTGGCCGCGTTTCGCGCTAGCTGCTCGGGCATGCCTTATCTCCCGGATGATCGGTCGAAACAGCCTTTTGACCGCCGGATTCTCCAACGGTCCGGCGTTCGCCCGGCAGGCTCGAGAAAGATCATCACGTTCTCGGTCCGGGCAATAGATCGGCAAGCGCGCACATCTTTTCACGGACGCGATCACGATGGCGATCTGGGCTCGGCGATTCAGCAATCGAAGCAATTCAGAATCAATCACGTCGATCTGGCCGCGCAGCTCCTCAATCCTCCTCATTCGATAAATCCTCCTGTACGTGCATTCCGCCTAGTTGCAGACAACAAAAAACCGGCCGCACCCTCCTTGGGAGGTTGCGGCCGGTATCTCAAAGCCCTTTTTGGTCTCTAGCTCTTAGGTCTCTGGTCTTGCACGCGCGGGCTTCGCCGGTCCGCTTCCTCCCGAGAAGAAGCGGTAGGTAAAGGCGAAGCTGTTAAATCGCTTCTGCATCAAGCGTTTTCCAAATCCCTTCACAATTCCAGCCAGCACTTTAAGCGAACGACTGGGCGCGTGTCAAGAGATTGTACTCGTCCACATGAGTAGTGACACTTTCCGCCTCGGAGATCTGGCTGAAGAATCAACCGATTAGTCTGAATTCAAGGCCTGAGCCTCGCAGAGGCTCACAACAACCAGGCCGAATGCGGTCAGAACGCTACCCGCCGATCGAGCGGTAAGTGCTTAAGAGCCCTTAGAGTGAAAAACAGCGGCAGGAAGCCCCTATTCGTGTGTCACGTATCATTCTGGACGAGTACAACACTGGGGAAAACAGCTAAGTGGTGCATTTGGTAGCGGTACCGGGAATCGAACCCGGGTTTCCAGATTGAGAATCTGGCGTCCTAACCCCTAGACGATACCGCCATCCTTCGACGAGCCGCAGAAAGACAATCCGCAGGGACCGTTCAGCAGCAAGGAAAGAAGCGCTTTATTTTATAGCTTGGAATAGCAGGAGCCGTCAAGCCAGCTCAAAGTGCTGAGCCGCGCTGCAAAGCACGCCCGGCGCGCGATCTTCACGGGCCAGAGCAGGCCTTGCCGGCGCTAGCGGGTCGGCGAGGACTCGGAGTGGACCGGCAAGATGCGGTGGTAGGGGCGCACGGAGAAAAAGCGATGCCGGCAGGGGTCACAGCGATAAGCGGGAAACTGCAGCAAGCGCCGCAGCCAGATCAACGAGCCTTCGGTCACGTACTCGCGCGAGATGCGCTGGAGATCCAGACTGCCGCACAGGTCGCAGTGGGCATACCGCTGATACTGCAGCGGAACGGCCCAGGCGAAAAATCGCAATTCACAGCTCCGGCAGCGCCAGGGCCGCAGCCCGGCCAGGCCGATCAAATAGTCAAGAAGATTATGGCGCTTGGAGCGCCGGCAGTGGTCGCTATTGCACCGAGGGCAGATCAAAGCGCCATCTTACCCGGAAGGTTAAATTTCGGGCAAAAGCATAAGCGAAACCTCTCAGCAGAAGCAAGTTCATCGAACCCGCTCCGGCGGCAACTGCGGCCGGCGCGGCGCCGGGCGCGCGGCCCGTCAGCGGTCCACGTCCGCCAGGGCAAGCGTGTACAATAAAAGTGAGGTGCTGCCATGCCCGACTACACCGCCGCGCACGCCAAGGCCGGCATCCACGCGAAGCTTCCCAGGCTCGACACCTGGCCCAACCAGTTCCCCGGCTACGAAATCACCACGCGCTTTCCCGAGTACACCTCGGTGTGCCCAAAGACCGGTCTGCCCGACTACGGCGCACTCACGATCCAGTACCGCCCGCGCAAACTCTGTCTGGAGCTGAAGGCCCTGAAGATGTACCTGCTGGCCTACCGCGACCTCGGCATCTTCTATGAGAACGCCGTCAACCGTATCCTGCGGGACATCGTCGAAGCCACCCGGCCCGCATGGTGCCTGGTACGCGGCGAATTCACCCCGCGCGGCGGTTTGAGTACCACCGTGGAGGCGCGCTGGCCCCGCACCCCGGGACGGAAACCCGCCCGCCGCAGGGCATAGACAACCCCGCGTGGCTCGGCGATAATCCAAAGCCACCTGGCAGCACCCCCGGCCTTGCCGGCTCGCAAGGAGGATAGGAGGAAAGATGAGTTTGAGCCCGAACGTCCCCGAATCGACAGAGGCGCATCACGGTGAGCCCTCGCCCCTGCCCCGGTGGATTTTAGTCGTCTTCGTAGTTCTCTTCGTTTTGGTGGGATACCTGCTCTATGCCGGCCACGAGGCGCGGACCAAGCTGGAAGCTCAACTGGCCCAAGCCACTGAGAAGAATAAAGTGCTCGCGGCGCAGATCGACCAGACCAATGCGCGCCTGGCCGACCTGAAGGGCCAGGTGGAGGTGACCTCGCAAAAGGTCGGCTTGACCCAGGCAGAGGTGGCCCACGCCCGCACCCTGGCGCAAACTATCCGCAAGGAGCAGAAGGAGAGCGATCAGAAGCTGGGGGCGCAGATCGGGCAGGTGAAGCAGGAGAGCGAATCCAAGATCGGTCAGGTCTCCACCGAACTGGGCGGAGCCAAGACAGACATCGAAGCCACGAAGAAAGACCTCGAGGCTACCAAGGGCAGGCTCGAGCGCACCGTCGGCGACCTCGGCGTGGCCAGCGGCTTGATCGCGCATAACCGTGAGGATCTCGAAGAGCTGAAGCGCCGCGGCGAACGCAACATCTTCGAGTTTGACCTGCGTAAGTCCAAGACGCCCCAGCGCGTCGGCCCGGTGCAGATCACTCTGCAGAAAGTGGACACGAAGAGGTTCAAATACACGATGACCGTTAATGCAGACGATAAGTCCATCGAGAAGAAAGACAGGACGGTGAATGAGCCCGTGCAGTTTTACGTCAAGGGCGCCCGCACACCGTATGAAATCGTGGTGTTTGAAGTGGCTAAGGACCGCGCTACCGGCTACCTGACCACCCCGAAAGAAGGGCCGGTCACCAAGCAGTAGCGGCCCGCGGCCTGTTCGTCTCCGGCCCTGTTTCTGCTCCCGCGTCCCGGGGCGGAAC
>JBGPZW010000052.1:0-20217 GCA_041493955.1 Terriglobia bacterium | reverse complement strand
GATGGCGACGGCCTCGGCGGCCGGCAGCTTGCTCCGCTCCACGAGGAGAGTCTTCAAATCCTTCCCCTCGATGTACTCCATGGTGATGAACTTGATCCCGTCGGCTTCGCCCAGATCGAAAATGCGGATGACGTTGCGGTGGGTGACCTGGCGCGCCAGGATCAGTTCCTGTTTGAAGCGCTGCAGGATCTCGGGATGGCCCGCCAGCTCAGGGCGGATGACCTTCAGCGCCACCCTGCGGTCGAGTTCACGGTCGTTGGCCTGATAGACCGCGCCCATGCCGCCCTGGCCGAGCTGCCGCATGATTTCGTAGCGATTGCCCAGCAGGGTGCCGGGTTGAAGCGCGGCGAGCGAGGCAGTATATCCGCCCGTTGCCTGGACGGGAACGGGGACCGACCAGCCCGTCGCCACTCCCGATGCGCGGGGTGCCCTGTCAACGATCGTGGCATCTTCAGAGGGGCCCGGCGAGTCGGTGAGCGTCGCGCCGCCATCGGCGGCTGGGGTCTCGGTGAGCGTGACGCCGCCCGGAAGCGGCGTTTGACATTTTGTGCAGCGGATGGCCGTGGGGGGATTACTCGATTGGCACTGAGGGCATTCCATGGGTTTCGCAGCCAGGCTCGCGCTTGGACGCCACTTACACTAAGGGTTTTCGCCCTGCGAAACAAGCTCCGGAGCTGGCCGTGCTGCTATTTCTGGACCGCAACGCGGCGCTCAAACCGCTGCGCCAGCCGTGCGTGCTCTTCGCGGAGTTCCGGCGGCAACCGGTCGCCGAACTGAACGAAAAACTTCCGCGTGTCCTCCACCTCGGGCGCCCAGTCGTCCGGGTTCACGCGCAGCAACTCGTCCATGGCCTCGGAACTGATCTTCAGCCCATCCAGGGTCAGCGCCCCGGGCTTGGGCACCCAGCCGATGGGCGTCTCCACGGCGTCTCCATTTCCTTCGATGCGCTCGAGGATCCACTTCAGCACGCGCACGTTCTCCCCGAAGCCCGGCCAAAGGAATTTGCCGTCCGGGCCTTTACGGAACCAGTTCACGTGGAAAATCTTCGGCGGGTGCGGAACGCGCTTGCCCATCTCGAGCCAGTGGCCCAGGTAGTCGGCCATGTTGTAGCCGCAGAAGGGCAGCATGGCCATGGGGTCGCGGCGCGTGACTCCCACGGCGCCGGTGGCCGCCGCGGTCGTTTCCGAAGCCATCGTCGCGCCCACAAACACGCCGTGCTGCCAGTGGAATGATTCGTAGATCAGCGGCGCCACTCGCGCCCGCCGCCCGCCGAAAATAAACGCGGAAATCGGCACGCCGGCTGGATCCTGCCAGTGGAGCGAGATGCACGGCGCCTGATGCGCCGGCACGGTGTAGCGCGAGTTGGGATGCGCAACGGGACCCATGTCCGGCGCCCACGGTTCGCCCTTCCAGTTGATCAACCCCCTTGGCGGCTGGGATTCGATCCCTTCCCACCAGGGCTCGCCTGAGGGCGTCAGCCCGACGTTGGTGAAGAGCGAATTCTGGCCCAGCGCCTCAATCACGTTGGGATTGGTCTTGGCTCCAGTGCCGGGCGCTACGCCGAAGAATCCTGCTTCGGGGTTGATGGCGTGCAGATAGCCGTCCGCGCCGGTCTGCATCCAGGCGATATCGTCGCCCACCGTCCAGACGCGGTAGCCCTGGCCTTCCAGCGCCGAGACCATCATCGCCAGGTTGGTCTTCCCGCAGGCGCTCGGGAACGCTGCGGCCATATAGGTCACTTTGCCCGACGGCGCTTCCAGCCCCAGGATCAGCATGTGCTCGGCCATCCAGCCCTGCTCGCGCGCCATCCAGCTGGCGATCCGCAGCGCGAAGCATTTCTTGCCCAGCAGTGCGTTGCCGCCATAGCCCGAGCCAATGCTCCAGATCAGTTTTTCTTCGGGGAAGTGCATGATGAAGCGGCGCTCCGGGCTCAGGTCGCCCAGCGAGTGCAGCCCCGGCACGAACTCGGCGGAATTGCCCAGCCGCTCCAGCGCCGGCTTGCCGATGCGCGCCATGATGCGCATGCTGGCCACCACGTAGGCGCTGTCGGTCACTTCCACGCCCACCCGGCTGATCGGCGAATCCGCCGGGCCCATGATGTAGGGGATCACGTACATCGCCCCGCCCTTCATCGAGCCTGCGAAAAGCGCTCCAACTTTCTGCTTGGCTTCTGCCGGCGACATCCAGTTGTTGGTGGGTCCGGCGTCGGATTTCTCGCGGGTGCAGATGAAGGTGACGTGCTCGGTGCGTGCCACGTCGTTCGGGTTGCTGCGGTGCAGGTAGCAGTTCGGATAGGTTCGGGGGTTCAGCCGCAGCGTCGAGCCGTCGCGCAGCATCTGCTCGGCGATCTGCTGCTCCTCGCCCTCCGTGCCGTCGCACCACACGATGCGGTCGGGCCGGGTGGTTCGTGCGACCTCTTCCACCCATTGCTCGAGGGGAGTGGACACGCGACCTCCTGGTTGAGATGCCCGCTGCGCGCCACCGGTCCGGCGGGAACGAACCTTGCTGGGTGGCGCCAGGTCAGGCCACTAGACGCGGCACGTACGCGGGAAAGTCTATGGCACGCTCTGGTGAAACGCAAGGCGGCCCTCGCCGCCGTTGCCAGTTAACCATCAGCTTTTCTTCCCGCACCAGTTTGTGTAGCGGCGCCCTCGAGCGCGCCCTCCGTGGTGCTTTCGAGGTCGCATTTGTGCAGTCTGGCTGCCTCCGGGTGGGCGAAGTGAGAGAGGTTGCAGTGCTATACTCCGCGGAAGAATGTACGCGCGGAAATTGAGAGTGGAGATCATCGTGGCGGGCCAGCGCCGCCCGTGTCCGCTCGAGTGGCTGGACAGCTTCTGCATGCGCAACTTCACCGGTGCGGCGGAATTCGACGATACGCTGCCCACCGGTGAAGGTCTCCTCGAAGCCAGCCTCCGCGTCGAGCCCGAGCGGCTCGCGGCAGCGCTGGGCGCCTGGCTTACCCAGCGCGGCAAAGGCAACGGCAAACCGGTCACCGTGGAGATTTACAGCGCGTAGCAGGCGGGCTGCGGTTCGGTTCGCCGCGGCTCCATCGCCGCTCGGCGTCAAGGTTCCGTGCCGAGGGCGGGCCGCGCGGTGGCGGCAGCCAGTGCGGCTCGCAGGCGGGGAAGCGCCGCGCGCGCGGCCTCTTCCCCCGCGGCAATCATCTCCCGCGCCTGCCCAAAATCATCCCAGACAAAATTCTTGACGTCGGGTTCGATCACCACGTCGCACCTCGTTCGCCAGTCGGTGTGCGCGTGGTGCTGGATGATGGAAAACGACCGGCCGATGACGTCCACCATGTTTCTCGGCTTTTCCACGCTGCCCACTTCCAGGTAAGCAGCGATCACCAGCTCTGCCCCCATCTGTCGCACCGCATCCACCGGCACCGGCGCCGCCAAAAAGCCATCCACCAGTGTGCGGTCATGATGTTCGACGGGGAGAAACAGTCCGGGATAAGCGCAGGACGCGCGCAGCGCCGGGCCCACCGGACCTGACGTGAAATATACCGCTTCGCCCGTTCTCAAGTCGGTGGCCGAAATCGCCAGCGGGATCTTCATCTGCTCGAAGCGGGTCATCTCGGAGTAGCGCCGCAGGTAGCCTTCCAGACGCTCATTGGTGGCCAGGCCCATCCAGGAAAATGTCCAGCGGGCAAAGTCCTTGAACTGCGTCGCCGCTGCCTTCCGTTCCATATCTTCCAGGGACACGCCGCTGGCATAGGCCGCGGCCACCAGCGCGCCGACGCTGGTTCCGGCAATGCAGTCGATGGGGATCTGGTTGGCCTCCAGGACCTTGAGGACGCCGATGTGAGCGATGCCGCGCGCAAACCCACCCGAGAGCGCCAGGCCCACCCGCGGCGTGCGCGGCCGCGCGGGCTCCTTCTCGGCGTAAGCGAATCGGCGGAGGCGCTCGTACGCCCCCTGTAGAATGCCAAGTACTGTGGCCATCCTGTGCCTCTGAGCTGCTCGACACTCTATTATAGCAACGGGAGGCACCGCGTTTTCGATTGACCTGCTTTGCCTGGTTCTGTAACCTGCACGGCTGCTTGCCCGCCGCCCGTGTCAGCCGTGGAATCGTTTGGGGATACGCAATGAAACGACGCATCGAAAAGGTCGCCGTGCTGGGAGCCGGCACCATGGGCGCGCGCATCGCCGCACACCTGGCCAATGCTGGCGTCCACTGCTATCTGCTCGATATCATTCCCTCGGATCTCAACGCCGAGGAAAAAGGCAAGAGCCTCGCCCTCGCCGACCCCGCTGTGCGCAACCGCATCGTGCGCGCGGGCCTGGAAGCCGCAAAGAAATCCCGCCCCGCGGCCTTCTTCACCGCCGACCTCGCGCGGCTGATTACCTGCGGCAACTTTGAGGACAACCTGGCCTGGTGCGCCGAGGCGGACTGGATCATCGAAGCGGTGGCGGAAAACCTCGAGATCAAGCGCAAGCTGCTGGCGCGTGTCGAGCTGCATCGCCGTCCCGGCGCGCTGGTCACCACCAACACTTCCGGCCTGCCCATCCGCCTCATCGCCGAAAATCTCTCCGACGACTTCCAGCAGCACTGGGCCGGCACGCACTTCTTCAACCCGCCGCGCTACATGAAGTTGGTCGAGCTGATCCCCGGGCCGAAGACCCGGCCCGACGTGCTCGCCACGCTGGAGGATTTCTGCGACCGGCGGCTGGGCAAGGGCGTCGTCGTCGCCAAGGACACACCCAACTTCATCGCCAACCGCATCGGCACCTTCTCGATGCTCAACGTGCTGCGGCTGATGACCGCGCTCGAGATGACCATCGAGGAAGTGGACGCTTGCACGGGCCCGGCCGTCGGCTGGCCCAAGTCGGCCACCTTCCGCACCGCCGACATCGTCGGCCTCGACGTTCTGGTCAGCGTCGTGCGCAACATCTACGAAAACGTGCCCAACGATGAATCGCGGGAAATCTATCGCCTTCCGCCGCTCATCGAGGAGATGTTCAAGCGTGGCTGGCTGGGCGACAAGACCGGCCGGGGCTTCTACCAGCGCGTCCGCAAGGGCGGCGAAAGCGAGATCCTTTCACTCGACTGGCAGAAGATGGACTACCGGCCGCAGCAGAAAGCGCGGTTCGCCTCCATCGAGGCCGGGAAGAACATCGAAGACACGCAAGAGCGCCTCCGCGCTCTGCTCGCGCCGATCTTTGCGGGGCAGGGAGGCGATAAGGCCGCGAAGTTCCTCTGGGGCTCGATCTCCGAGATGTGCTGCTACGCCGCCCGCCGCGTCCCGGAAATCGCCGACTCCATCGTGGACGTGGACCACGCCATGCGTTGGGGCTTCGCCTGGGAACTTGGCCCGTTCGAGATCTGGGACGCCGTCGGTCTAGAAACCATGGCGCGGCAACTGGAGAAGGAGAAAAAGCCGCTGCCGCCGCTGGTCAGCCGGCTGCTCTCCTCCGGTCACAAGTCGTTCTATCACCACGCGCACGGCCAGGCGTCTTACTTCGATCTGGCCTCCGCCGCGTACAAGCAGGAGGCGCTGCCCGAAGGCATCCTCATCCTGAAGTCCCTGAAGGATCAGTCCAAAGAGGTGGAGAAAAACTCCGGCGCGAGCCTGATTGACCTGGGCGACGGCGTGGTCTGCTGTGAATTCCACGCCAAGATGAACGCCATCGGCGCCGACCTCATTTTGATGTTGAACGCCGGGCTCAAGCGCCTGGAGACCGACTTCGATGCCATGGTCGTCGCCAATCAGGCCCCGAATTTTTCTGCCGGCGCCAACTTGGTCCTGCTGCTCATGTTTGCGCAGGAGCAGGAGTGGGACGAAGTCCATATGGCCGTGCGGCAATTCCAACGCGTGAACATGGCCATGAAGTATGCGCCGCGGCCCGTCGTCGTCGCCCCGCAGGGCATGGCCCTGGGCGGCGGCTGCGAGATCGCTCTGCACGCCGCGCGCGTACACGCCGCCGCGGAGGCTTACATCGGCCTGGTCGAGGCCGGAGTCGGCTTGGTGCCTGCGGGCGGCGGCACCAAGGAGATGCTGCTCCGCGCTAACGAGCGCGCCGCCGGCGGCGAAGACCTCGACCTCTTCCACGCGCTCAAGCCCGTGTTTGAAAACATCGCGATGGCCAAAGTCGGCACCAGCGTCGAAGAGTCGCGCGAGCTAGGCTACCTGCGCCGCTCCGACCTGGTCTCGATGAACGGTGAGCGCCTCGTCGCCGACGCCAAGCAGACGGCGCTGGCGCTGGTGCGCGCCGGCTATCGGCCTCTGGCCCCGAGCGCAAGTGAAGGTGCGGCCACGACGCAGATCCGCGTTCTGGGCGAGCAGTTTCTCGCCGGAGCGAAACTCGCGATCCACATGCTGCTTCGCGGCGAATACATCTCCGAATACGACGCTGTGGTGGCCCGCAAGCTAGCCAATATTCTCGCCGGCGGCCCGCTCTCCGCCCCGCAACTCGTCAGCGAGCAGTACGTCCTCGACCTCGAGCGCGAGGCGTTTGTCTCCCTCTGCGGCGAACGCAAGACCCAGGAGCGCATCGCCCACACGCTCAAAACCGGCAAACCCCTCCGCAACTAGTTGGACAGTTATGGGCGGGGAATCCGCTTCAGAGATCGTCCTCTGCTAAACAGCGGCCGTAGCCATTGGTTTCGAGCCAGTGATAGAGGAAGACCTGGTACAAATACGAGGCCACGATTTCTTCACCCAGTTCGTGCGTCTCCACGCAAAGGAAAGGCACTTGCAGACCCGCCAGCGCCGCGATCAGCGATTGGGTGATCTGGTTGGGGTTGGCTCGGCTATGTTCATAGCGCGACTTCACCTGGCTGAGCGCCGCGGTGATCACCAGCAGACGCTGCGGGTAGCGGCTCATCTGCCGCAGCCGGTCCACGAAGGCGCACCGCTCGACGCTCAACGAGTGCACCAGGTCGGAGAGGTCCTTCCGTTCCACGGTGCAAATCTCTTCCAGTCCGGTCATCGAGTAGTCGCCCACCTTCAACGGCCTTTTCTCCACGCCGGCGAACCAGCCACGAAAGCGCGCAAATGAAAATGGGTTTTGCTCGCGGGTATCCACGATCACGACGGGCCGGGGCGTGCGAAGCTGCGTCCCGCCGCGTTCCGCGATTACCGGGAGCGCGGGGTGCGCTACGGGAGCAGCAGTCATTTGCCACTCGAGCGGGGAGGTGATCAGCGTGCGGCGCCTTCTCACTTTGCCCTCGGGTTCGCCAGCATAGCACGCTCGGCGCCAATGAGTGACTTCACCACCATCGCTGGTTACCATCGCCAGCACGCTGGTGGCGCGCCTCTACGCTCCGCAACTCGTCAGCGAGCAACACATCCTCGACCTCGAGCGCGAGGCGTTTGTCTCCCTCTGCGGCGAACGCAAGACCCAGGAGCGCATCGCCCACACGCTCAAAACCGGCAAACCCCTGCGCAATTAGCTGCTGCGCTTGTCATCCCGAGTCCCGCTCTGCCGGGGCGAGGTATCTCTCTGAGAGATTCCTCGTTTCGCTCGGAATGACTGTTCTTGTAGCCGCGGGCTGAACCTGTCCCGACGCAGTCGGGAGGGCGCCACAGCCCCCTGTTTGTAGGGGCGGCGCTCTCGTCCCGAGCCGCGGGGAGGCCCGACGCGCCGGCATCCCGTCAGGGCAGGGCCCCGACCGAACTAATCGGGGCGCACAAAGCGGGCTGAAGCCGTGCCGCTCATCCGCCCCCGCGTAGAAGTCCTTCCTGGCAGCGTACGATACGTAAAGCTGTGGTTGCCAAGAGGCAATCTCCAATCCGGTTCGCCACTCTTTGTTTCTACGCGCGCGCCGTCTAAGTCTTCTCCCCTGCCGAAACCTCAACCTTTCGGACCACTTCCGGTAAGCCAACTTATCAGCCATTGGCCTGAGATGGAATTCCGTTGGATCAACCCCGGGTCGTTAGGCAGGATCTATCTGGCCTTGCCACTAACAAAGCGGTATATTTTCAACACCCAGGCGGCCCGGAGGTGGCGGTTTCATCCTATGCTGACCGGGACGGGGGTTATACAGGTCAGCCCGACCAAGAGTTAGAACTCACTCCAGAGAGGAGATACATCAATGGCAAAGAAAACTGTGCCATTTAACGAGAGAGGCATCGGGAAGCTTCCGGAGGACAAGCCCGTGGTGTACAAAATCCTCACTGGTGGAGGTCGGAACAATTACACAGGCGTAGCAAAACGTGGTCGGGTCCAGGAGAGGCTGCAGGAGCACCTTTCGGAAGGAAAGGACCCGATCCCTGGTGCCAAGGTCCAGATTGAGCAAGTGCCTAGTGTCCGCGAAGCGGAGGCAAAGGAGGCTCGCGTCATTGCGCGCAGTAAGCCTCCTCACAATGCGCAGAATAAGTGATTTACATTCTGACAACCCGATGAAGCCGACCAGCCTCGTCGGCGGCTTATAGGCAGGACGTTAGGCCGGTAGAGTCCGCGCTACTGTAGGAGGCCGAATGAAAATTGTGTTCCTCAAGATCCGCAACTATCGGACGCTCGAGTCACTCGACCTGGCTTTTCCCTCCTCCTATGCCGCGATCTGTGGCGCGAATGATTCAGGCAAGACAAACATCGTGCGGGCGATTCGGGCCCTGATGAAGGAGGAGAACAGTTCTCCAATCCGGGCCTTCCGAGATCAGGAGGAACTCTCCCTCAAGGACGACTATCCTAAGTGGAAGAATACCGAACCTGCGAAGCGCGAGGTCGCGTTTGAACTAAAGATCATGTTGCACAAGGTGCGCGATGCGGGCTTCTACCAGTTCGTCGTGAAGCAGCTTTCCCTTGAGGGTAGCCCTGAGACCCTAGAGCTTGTGCTCGCCGTGACCTATAGGGCGGAGCGCGCCGAACCTACCGTTCTGGTTACAGCGGCGGGGAATAATTACTCGGACCTTAATGCCCAGGAAATTCTTAAGAAGCTTCAGTCGTCCAAGAGCATTCTGTTCCACAACTCTACGCAGATAGATCCCCGCTTTGGGTTTATAGGCGGAAGTATTGGTGGTTATATTCGCGAGATCTCTGGCCAGCACGAGCCCCTCGTCGCATCCATGAAGAAGACCGTCAACCGAGGTCTTGCGAAGATCTCAAAGAGCCAACAGGCGGAGTTTCAAGACCTGTTAGGGCGCCTCCAGACCAAGTACAAGGCGGGATTGTCCATGCCCGCCTTCGACTTTGGCTACCTCCCTTTCAGCATCACCCTCGGCGAGAAGAAGTTCGAGGTGCCTCTCGACGACTGGGGCAGCGGCACGAAGAACCGCACGCTGATCCTCTTGACACTGTTCCGCGCGCGGCAGATTGGCGACTCCGAGCCTTCAGCCTCGAAAATCACCCCTGTCCTCATTGTTGAAGAGCCGGAGAGCTTCCTTCATCCCTCTGCCCAGGCGGAGTTTGGACGCGTTCTGCATGACTTGGCGGAGGAGTTCCAGGTGCAGGTCATCGTTACGACGCACAGCCCATATCTTCTGAGCATGCAGGACCCCGCCTCGAACATTCTCCTGCGCCGCCGCACAGCATATAGACAGGTCCGAGACACCGAGCGGGTCGACACAGCCGCTGACAACTGGATGGCTCCTTTTGGGCAGGCACTTGGACTCGACACGGAGGAGTTCAAACCCTGGAAGGCCCTCATCGTGAGCGGGCCAGATGCGATTCTGTTGGTAGAGGGCGAAACGGACAAGGAGTACTTCAAAATGCTGGGGGATCAGGCGCACGGGGCCAACCGCCTGGTCGTCCCGGGAGAAATAGTCTCGTATGAGGGCACCGGCGCCCTCAGCAACACAGTGCTGCTCCGATTCATCAAGAATCGATATCGAAAACTCTTCGTGACCTTTGACCTCGATGCGGCTGAGAAGCTAGAGAAGCCTTTGCAGGCGCTGCAGCTTGAAAAAGCGAAGCACTACATGCCTGTTGGGCTCAACGCGGCGGGGAAAAAGAACATTGAGGGCCTGCTGCCCGATAGCGTGACAACAGCCGTGTATAGCGCCAATCCGGCGCTCGTCCAGGCCGCCACAGCGGGCAGCAAGGAGGAACAAGATCGCGCCAAGCGGCAGCTCAAGAAGCTCCTTCTGGAGGAGTTCAAGAGGACAGCAACGCCAGGTTTGGGGCACTTTGGGCACTTCTATCCCCTCGTGAGGGTCATAAACAAGGCTCTGTCGTGACGGGTTCCCTAGAGGCGGTCTAACCACGGCAGGCAGCAAGCGGCAAACAGCGCCGCCGCTGATGCCGGAGGGCACGGACGCAATCCTGCGGGCACTCGATTCCTATCGCGAAATTCCATGTCGCAATTGACGAATTCATGTCGTCCCACCTGTCGGGCTCGATTGCAGTTACAAGCGCCTGACTCAAAGGCACCTGCTCAACTCTTGCTGAATGGGTCCCGACTGGTCGGATTCCGCCTGAGAAACGCCCTTGTCGGAAATTGGCCTAACCCGCACTATTCCTGGGCCGAAATGATTTCTTTTCGACACAGAGAGGGTAATCTCCCGCGCGAGATTGCTACAGGCTGACTTGCGAAATTTCAAAGGGTCTGCGGAACAATCTCGGAACAGTAAGCGCTCAATAGCAAGGAATACCACCGAACACCATAGAGCAGCAGGCAGAGCTAACCAACAGGATAGCCAATTACTGCTGAACTCCGGAACCAGACGTGGTTGGTTCACTTCCTCTCAGGCAGGCCATATATTTGGCAGGGGAACCCCTGTAATACCCATCAGCTTTCCTCTTCATCTGTACACGAGGTCAAGCCCTTAACCCTGGGGCGCTCAACGCGCTCGTGACTCTCAGCACCCCTCGCCCCAGACTCAGCCGGCTTCACCCGCTTGCTTCCTGCATTCGTCATCCAGCGTGTCACAGCTCTGTTTCGAATGCTACCTCGCGTGCAATTCAGGAGCGGCCTTCGTTGAGTTTGCCGTTGACATACGGTTACCACTGAGCTATCCTGTGCTGCAAAGTCTGCCAAGAGCTTTGCCGTTTGCACTTAATCCTAGAACCAAAAGCGTCGGCGCATGACCATGCTCGCTAGTTCTCAGGCGCTCGCGGGGCCTTCAGAATGCGCAGTTACGAAAAACGTGTCTGCAACTTCTTTAGAATCCGCACTTAGTGTATTTCTAGACGTGAATTCCTTTAGAATGAGCACTTACACAAAAAAGGGGGGAGGGGGGTACCCCTCCGCTGGTGGCTACCGACGGCATCATGCCGACGTTTTGGTTGCTGTAGCGGCGGGCTTGAGCCCGCCATACTGGCTTCGTGGCGCCCTGAAGGGCGCCGCTACAGGTTGATTTTTCCGGGCGCGTGGCGTCCAATACCTGAAGTGGGGGAACCGGAACTGGGAGGCGAGAAATGCGTGAAGCGGTGATTGTCAGTTCGGTGCGGACAGCGGTGGGCAAAGCCTACAAGGGCGCGCTGCGCACGACGCGGCCGGATGACTTGGCCGCAGTGGCCATCAAAGAAGCGGTGGCGCGCGCGAAGGGCCTCGACCCGAAAGAAATCGAAGACGTCATCCTGGGCTGCGCGATGCCGGAAGCGGAGCAGGGCATGAACGTCGCGAGGATTGCCGCGCTGCGTGCCGGCCTTCCGGTGGAATCATCGGCGATGACCATCAACCGCTTCTGCTCCTCCGGCCTGCAGGCCATCGCCATGGCCTCCGAGCGCATCATGGTGGGCCACGCCGAGGTGATCGTCGCGGGCGGCACCGAGTCCATGAGCCTGGTGCCCATGGGTGGCCACAAGATCTCTCCCAATCCCTGGCTGATGGACCACTACCCGGACTCCTACCTCGGCATGGGCCTCACCGCTGAAAACTTGGCGCGAAAGTACGGCATCACGCGCGAACAGGCCGACGAGTTTTCCTACCAGAGCCATCAGAAGGCGCTCGCGGCGATTGCCGCGGGCAAGTTCAAAGATGAAGTCGTGCCTGTCGAGGTCAGCATCACGGCGCTGAACAACGGCCGCCCCAAGACCACCACGACCACGTTTGACACTGACGAAGGCCCGCGCTCCGACACTTCGCTTGAAGCGCTGGCCAAACTCAAGCCTGCGTTTCACGTGAAGGGCACCACCACCGCCGGCAACAGCTCGCAGATGAGCGATGGCGCCGCCGCGGCCGTGGTGATGAGCGCCGAGCGCGCCCGCGCCATCGGCGTAAAACCACTGGCGCGCTTCCTCGCTTTTGCCACCGCCGGCTGCCCGCCCGAAGAGATGGGCGTGGGGCCGGTGTACGCGATTCCCAAGGCGCTGAAGATTGCCGGGCTGAAGCTCGATCAGATTGACGTGATCGAGCTCAACGAAGCCTTCGCTGTGCAGGCGCTCTCGGTGATCAAACTGGCAGGGCTGGACACGTCGCGAGTGAACGTGAACGGCGGAGCCGTTGCGCTGGGGCATCCGCTGGGCTGCACCGGCGCGAAGCTGACCGCGACGATTCTCCGCGAGCTGGGGCGACGTAACGCGCGCTACGGCATGGTGACCATGTGCGTGGGCGGCGGCATGGGCGCCGCCGGCATCTTCGAGCGCCTCGCCTGAAGCACGCCGGGTGAAGGCCCCGGTCTGCGGCGGGTGCTCAGGCGCTGGCGCGGTTATCGCGCGTCATTGCCCCGCACGCCGGTTCCCAGTAAGATAAGCGCTCTGCAGTCCCCAGCAGACCGCTCCGTTATTGGGATGAGTACTCTGGAAGATTCATGTCGCCGGCAACAACCTGGTATTTCGCTTACGGCAGCAACATGAACCGCGCGCAGATGCGTGCGCGCGCCGGGCAGCTCCTCGAGGAGCAGCCGGCGCGTCTCGAGAACTATGAGTTGGTGTTCAACAAGAAGTCGCGTGGCGGGGCGGCCACGGCGAACATCCATCCCGCGCCAGGTAAGACGGTCCACGGAGTGCTTTACAATGTTCCTGAAGGGGCTTTCCGCAACCTCGACCGTTTCGAGGGCGTTCCGGAGCACTACCGGCGGATTGAAGTCGGCGTGACCCCAGGAACGGGAAAAAGAATTGCCGCACAGGTCTATATCGCCACCAAGGTGAACAAAGGACTGCATCCGGCCCCGCACTACCTGCAAATCATTCTGGACGGAGCGGCCGAGCACGGGCTGCCGGCTGAATACATCGATGAGATCAAGGCCGCCGCGGGAGTGACAGAATCCCAACGCGGGGCGCGAAGCGCGTAGTCGAGCACAGGGCACTGTCATTCTACTGTTGAGGTGAGAGCCATGGTCACCACAGCGATGCCACGCACGGCTGGAAAGGGCGGTGGCTTTCTGGTTGAGGCCTGCCGGCCGGAGGAGATCTTCACTCCCGCGGATCTGAACGACGACCAGAAGCTGATCGGCCAGACGGCCGAGGAGTTCGTCGCCAAGGAAGTTATGCCGCTGGCCGCCGAGCTCGAGCAGCACAAGGAGGGCCTGATGCCCTCGCTGGTGAAGAAGGCGGGCGAACTGGGCCTGATGGGCGGCGGCGTGCCTGAGGAATATGGTGGCGCGGGCCTGGACAAGATCTCGGCCGCGGTGCTGGCGGAAAAGCTGTCGGCCTACGCCTCGTTTTCGGTGACGCACGGGGGGCACGCGGGCATCGGAACGCTGCCGATCGTGTACTTCGGCACCGAAGAGCAGAAGAAAAAATACCTTCCGAAACTCGCCACCGGCGAGTTGATCGGGGCCTACTGCCTGTCGGAGGCGCAGGCGGGCTCCGACGCGCAGAACGCGCGCACGCGTGCCGTGCTTTCCGGCGACGGGAAGCACTGGATTCTTAACGGGCAGAAGATGTGGATCACCAACGGCGGCTTTGCCGACCTGTTCATTGTGTTCGCGAAGGTCGATGGGGAGAAGTTTTCCTGTTTCATCGTCGAGCGCGGGTATCCGGGGTTTTCCGTAGGCGGCGAGGAAAAGAAGATGGGCATCAAGGGCAGTTCGACCGTGCCGATCTTCTTCGAGAACTGCCAGGTGCCGAAGGAAAACCTGCTGCATGAAGTCGGCCGGGGCCACATCGTCGCGTTCAACATTCTCAACATGGGCCGCTTCAGCCTGGGCGCCTACTGCCTGGGCGGGTCGAAGAAGGTGCTCGAGGCTTCCTCGAAGTATGCGAAGGAACGCGTCGCCTTCGGCAAACCCATCGGTGAATTCGGCTTGGTGCGCGAGAAACTCGGCGAGATGGCCATTCAGATCTATGCGGTGGAGTCCATGCTGTACCGCTCCGCGGGCATGATCGAGGCGGCAATGAACGCGGCGGGGGCGGCCGCCGACAAGACGCAGCAGTTGATGAAGGTCCTCGAAGAGTACGCCATCGAATGCTCGATCAGCAAGGTGTATGGCAGCGAGGTGCTGGACTACGTGGTGGACGAGGCCGTGCAGATCTTCGGCGGCTACGGCTACCACGAGGACTATCCGGTGGCGCGCGCTTACCGCGACAGCCGCATCAACCGCATCTTCGAGGGAACCAACGAGATCAACCGGCTGCTCATCATCCAGATGCTGATGAAGCGCGCGATGACCGGCGCATTGCCGCTGCTGGCCGCGGGCGCCAAGCTGCAGGAAGAGATCCTGGCCGGGCCGCAGTTCGAGGACGCTCCCAGCGGGCCGTTCGTCGAGGAAGAGCGCGCCGTAGCCAACGCCAAGAAGATGTTTCTCCTGGCGGCCGGGGCCGCAGTGCAGAAGTACCGCGAGCAACTGGCCGACCAGCAGGAAATCGTCGGTGCGCTGGCCGACATCGTGATGGAGGTGTACGCGATGGAATCGTCGCAGCGCCGCGCGCAGAAGGCCGTGGCCGCGCGCGGGGAAACCGCCACCTCAGCGATGATAGATGCAGCGCGGGTTTTTCTCTATGACGCCGGCGACCGCGTGGAAAAGCACGCGCGCACGGCGCTCGGCGCGGTAGCCGAAGGCGACATGCTGCGCACACAGCTCGCCGTGCTCAAGCGTTTCTCCAAGCGCGAGCCGGTGGACACCATTGCGCTGCGCCGGCGCGTCGCCCTAGCCGTGCAGGCCGGCGACCGTTACCCGTTCGAGGGCCGCTAGGGCCGGGTGACCCGCGACGCTTTCTCCACGCCCCATTTCTATCGGCTGGATCCGCCCGCTGGCTGAACCCTACCTGCGTGGCTACGGCGCAGTGCCGCAGCGCAGCGGCAGCCTGCGCGGTTTCTGGTTTCATTGCCCCGGAGGGGGTCGCACGGCCAGCCGCCGCCGGGAGGTCGCGGCCTCCGGAGGGTCCGAGGGGGGACTTGGCTTTTTTGTGGGTTACCTGGTTCGACCGCAGGAGTACACGTTCCTCAACCCCGAGTTGCCCGAATGCCTGGTCTTTGCGTTCGTTGCGCCGGTGGGCGGGAGCGCGCATGGCCGGCTGGTCAGCCAGCCCGGGAGCCTGCTGCGCCGAACCTTTGAATACATCCGCTGGCTGACCCATCGCCCCCCGCGATTTGTCTTCTTGGACGGCGAGCGCGCCGCGCTGGTGCGTCACCAGTCCATGCGCGACTGGCCGCGGGGCAAGCACGAACATTTTTCGCGGAACTTCTTCATCGAGACCCTGGCGTGGCTGGTGCGCAGCGGGCTGGTGCGCAAACTACTTGCGGAGACGACACCCGGCAGACGTGCAGAGAAACCGGCTCAGTCGCCGACAGGGCTTCCCGTCAGGGGTTTGAGCAAAGCGAAACGCTCACCGCAGGCGAAGAGAAGCCGATAGGTGAAAAACTTTTCCTGTTGGGAGGTCTCAGCGGTTGTGGCTGTCAGTTGTTTCGACGGTTTCAGATTGGCAGAGACTTTTCCCGGAATGACATTTTCTCACGGCGAGGCACCAGCCGCTGCGCGACCCTGGCGGCGTGCAAATAAGTTTTGAATTTTGGGTTCCCATTTCGGAAGAAACCGCGTAAGATACCTACTGATCGATTCCCCCCGATCTCTACGCGAACCTGCAAGTGCAAGGAGTTAGCTGCGGACGGCGGAGTGCGTCCTTTGGACGCAGAGTTGCATCTAAAAAACACCTTAGGGAGGATACGGTCTTGAACCCCGGGAACTCATCAGAGGCACCACACCGCATGGGAAAGAAGGACGGCGCGCGAAAGTGGATGTGGATCTTCCTGGCCGCAGTGCTGGCCGTGCAGCTTTATTTCGTCCGCGAACTCCTGGCTGCGTTGCTTCTGTTCACGGTCGGGTTTGCGGCCCTGGCTGGCCTGGCCATGCTTTTCTTCCTGCTCGAACGAGTGGGCCAGGCCAGCATGGCCTGGGCGGGACCGCGCAAGCGCGTGGTCGTGGATTTGACGCGCCGCGGGTTCGCAGTTTTGGAAGCCATCAGTAAAAAGCCGCTCCGCCGTCCACGTTCAGAGACTGCCCAGTAATCGCGCTGGCCTGGCTGGAAGCCAGGAAGAGCGCGGCGGCGGCGATCTCGTCGGCGGTTTGCGGGCGTCCCTGCAGAATTCCCTCCACGAACTGGGCGAGTTGCGCCTCCGAAGTCATCTTCAGCCGTTCGGCGAGCCGCCGACCCAGCTCCTTCGACATCCTAGTCTCGGCGACCGGCCCCGGGCAGAGGGCGTTGACGCGCACTCCTTTGCGGGCCGCCTCGGCGGCGGTCACGCGGGTCAGCCCGAGCAGGGCGGCCTTTGCGGCGGCGTACGGCGCGCCCCAGGTGAACGCCGACTTGGCGGAGAGGCTGGAGATGTTCAGAATGACCCCCGAGCCGCGGGCGTACATTTCGGGCAGCACCAGCCGGGTCAAAAGAAAGGCGCCGCGCAGGTGTACGGCAATCACCTGGTCCCATTCGGCGGGAGCGATCTCCTCGACCGGCTTGACCGGGCCGTAGTCGCCGGCGTTGTTGACCAGGATGTGGACGCCGCCGAACTTCTGTCGCGCCGCGACAACGATCCGCTGGCAATCCTCTTCGCGCGAGACGTCAGCCGCGACCCAGGCGGCGCGCCCTCCGGCCTGCTCGATCTCCGCGGCGACGGTTGCCAGGTCGCGGGACGTCCGCGAAGCCACCACGAGGGCGGCGCCTTCTGCGGCAAAGCGCCGGGCGATCGCCCTGCCAATCCCCCGGCTGCCGCCGGTCACCACCGCCACCTGTCCAGTGAGTTGCATGGCGCATCCCCCGCAAGAAGTATGCTCGGGCGAGCCGCGAAGGTCCGCAGGATAGCACCTCTGCCGGCCGGGTCAAACGCCTTGGAGCGCTGGACAAGTTTCCCGGTGGCATTGGAAGATTGGGCTGGGGCAACCGGGCGAACTGCTCAAGGCGAATCATGACGCGAACAGTCCTGTCGCAACGCATTGTGTTAGCCATCGGCCTGCCGGGTTCGGGGAAATCCAGTTACTTTGCTCGCAGAGGCATCACACCACTTTCGAGCGACCTGGCGCGGCAACTCTTGTTCGACGACCCGACCGACCAGCGGCTGCCAGGGGCTGTTTTCGGCATCCTCCGCCATGTGCTGACGGCGCGGCTCGCTGCCGGAGCACGTGTCAGCTACGTGGACGCGACCAACCTCCGGCGCAGCGACCGCCGCCATTTCTTGAAAATCGCCCAGCAGTTTGGCTGCGCGGTGGATGCCCTTTACTTTGATGTATCTGTGAAGGAGTGCCTGCGCCGAAACCGCCAGCGGGGGCGGCGTGTGCCGGAGGAAGCGATCCGGCGAATGGCGCGTCGCCTCCAGCCGCCCAGCCCGCAGGAGGGCTTCCGCCGCATTCGCGTAGTCGGCAAGCGGCGCGGCAAAGCGGGTAGCGGTACGGCCGGGGATGGGGTATCATAGTGCGTTTTACTGGCAGGAAAAATGATCCAGATTAGCAACCAGTCCGGCAACGGCAAGATCCTCCTGCGGGTGCGGCCGCGGGGCTTCTGCGCCGGGGTGGTCCGCGCGGTGGATATCGTGGAGCTCGCGCTGGAGGCCTATGGCCCGCCGGTGTACGTGCACCACGAGATTGTGCACAACCGGTACGTGGTGGACCAGCTCCGACAACGGGGGGCGATTTTCGTGGAGACCGTCACCGAGGTGCCGCGGGGCGCGGTGCTGATCTTCAGCGCGCACGGGGTGCCGCCGACCGTCCGCGGGGAGGCCCGGGAGCGCAACCTGCGCGTCATTGACGCCACCTGCCCGCTGGTGACCAAGGTGCATCTGGAGGCGCTGAAGTTCGCGCGCGAAGCCCGCACCATCATCTTGATCGGCCATCGCGACCATCAGGAGATCGTGGGCACCTCCGGCGAAGCGCCCGAGCGCACCCTGGTGGTGGACAGCGTCGAGGCTGTGGACCAGCTCGAGGTGGACGATCCGAACCGCCTGGCCTATCTGACACAGACCACACTGAGTCTTTACGACACGCAGGAGATTGTGGCCCGGCTGCGGCAGCGTTTCCCAGACATCGTCGGTCCGGCTTCGGACGATATCTGCTACGCCACGCAGAATCGCCAGGAGGCGGTCGAGCAGATGGCGCGGGACGTGGACTTGATTCTGGTGGTGGGTTCGCCCAACAGCTCGAATTCCAACCGCCTGGTGGAGGTGGCCGAGCGCGCCGGTGTGCCGGCCAAGCTGATTGATGATTCCTCCGGCGTGCGGCCCGAGTGGTTGGAGGGCGTTCGCCGGGTCGGCCTGACCGCGGGGGCTTCGGCCCCGGAGGTGCTGGTCGAGCAGGTGAGCGAGCGGCTGGCCGGTTTCGGCTACACCGACCAGCGCGATTTCGACCTTATCCGCGAAGACGTGCGTTTCACCTTGCCGCCGGAACTGGCCGCAGTCGCACCGGGCGGCAGAAAAGCCTAGGGGACTCCGGAGGAGCCGCGGATCCGGCTTCTTCGAGAGCTTCATTGCGTCCCATAAATCGAGGAGCTGCTTCTTGGCGGTCAAGATTGTCCGTCAACCGAAGAAGATTGCCCTGATTGGCGCGCCCACCAGCGCGGCGGCGCTGCAGGCCGGGCATGAACGCGCTCCGGCTGCGCTGCGCGCCGCCGGACTGGTCGAACGCCTGCAGGCGGCAGGCTATGAGGTCACCGATCTGGGTGACTGCGCGCCGCAACTCTACCAGCCCGACGACGAGCATCCGCGCGCGCGCAATATCCCCGCCGTGCTCGCGATCCTGAACGACCTGAAGCCGCGCGTGGAGATGGCCGTGAAGTCGGGCGCGCTGCCGCTGGTGCTGGGCGGCGATTGCGTCATCGCGCTGGGCACGCTCGCGGGCCTCCGCCGGTACTACCGCAAAGTCAGCCTGATATGGATGGATCGCGACGCGGACCTGAATGTGCCGGCCTCGACACCCTCAGGCTGCGTGGACGGCATGGTGGTGTCGCATATCGTGGGTCGCGGCGCGCCGGAGCTGGTGCGGTTCTTCACTGAGCCGCCGCTGGTGCGCGAACCGGACGTGACGCTGTTCGGCGTCGAACGGCTGGACCCGCCTGAGGAACAACTCCTGGCGCACTCGCCGATCTGCCGCACCATGGCCGCGGACGTGCTGCGCCAGGGAGCGGCCGCCGCCGCCGAAGCCGCGCTCGAACGCGTCCACGTGGCTAGCCACGAGTTTGTGCTGCATTTCGATGTGGACGTGATTTCCGCCGATGATTTTCGCGCCACGACTTACGCCGCGCCGGGCGGCCTGCGCCTGGACGACGTGCGCCAGGCGCTGGGCGTGTTTGCCCGGCAAAAAAACCTCGCTGCGGTCGAAGTGACCGTGTACAACCCGGAGCTGGATCCCGATGGGAGCGGCGCGCGGCTGCTGGTGGATTTGATTGCTACGGCACTGGCTGCGCGCCTGGCAGCGTTTCCAAACTCCGAGGCGGCAGCGACTTCGCCGGAGGTCAGCGCCGCAGCCGCTACGGCCGCACCTGCGGCCGCAGCCGCGGCAGAGGCCGTCACTTCTTCTACTGAACTGCCCGTGGAGCCCGCGCCCGCGGAGGCTGCCGCTCCGGAGGCGCAGGTTGCGCCGGCCGTAGTCCCCACAAAAGAATCTGAGCCCGACGCCCCGGAGCCCTCGACAGAGTCGGAGTCCTCCGGGTCGTAACCATTTAGCTGTCCGCGTTCAGCGCTAGCGCGCCTCAACTGAGTCGGGCGCTTCCGGCAAGAAAGCAGGCGAGTCTTGCCCTTCTCAACGACGCCCAGGTCGGAGCGCGCGTCGTTCAGACCGATCCGATCCACGAGGAGGTTCGCGGGCGGCTGTGCGCGCTCGATGCCAAGGGGCAAGAAAGGGGACAAGGCATCCCCATTCATTTCCCGCCTATTCAGCCGGAAAGGCAGCTAGATTCCGACTCGACGCCGCTCGCAGTTCCGGCACACTCCAAGCTTGAGAATGCCTGCAGAAGGCTTTTCGAACGTATT
>JBGPZW010000048.1:0-20503 GCA_041493955.1 Terriglobia bacterium | reverse complement strand
CTGGCCGGGAAAACCCTGAACGAGGGTGAGTTCTAGCGAGTCATTCTGCAAACCCCAGCTGAGGTATCTCGCGTAGTAGGGAAAGACGTTTAAGATCTTGTCTACTAAGAGGCCGGCGTTTTTCGAATCCCCGCTGGTGACATTCACTGTGACCAAACCGTGAGGCCCGCCCTCGGAAGTATCGAAACTGCCCACACCCCAGGCCTGACAGGATTCGCTCCACACCGGACAATTCTTCTCCAAGTATGGCGATGCTGTGATCGCGCGCGAGGAGATGGGGCGAAAGGTGATATATCGAACCTTGGGAGAACTTAGTTCATCGGCTGTGGATTTGAGCTCCCCGCTGGTAAGGGCCAACCAGCCGGATGGGACAGTGATTGTGATGTCATTCTGGGTGAAAGCGGAAAGGTCCACGGCGGGGTACCAACGCGATTCGTCGCGCAGGAGGATGCCGTCTTTGGTGATGTAGTCGAGCGGCTTCTGCGGCAGAACGCCCTCGTAGGTGAACGTCAGAGTGAAGGTGATCCCTCTCCCTTCGCTTGGGGCAGGTGCGCTAGGCGCGGTGTTTCCTGCATTGATCGGCTCAGCCAGGCGCACGGACAACTTAGGCGAGCCGATGCGCCCGCTGCGGTCGAAGGCGAGTTTGCGCCCCTGTGCGTCGGTTATGTCCAGGATGTGCAGCCGAGGATTCAGCTCGAACTCGATGGCGCTGATGGTTTCCAGTGCGCGCAGCGTCAGCGTTGCTCTGGCGTGCAGGAAGCCCTTTTCCGGCTGGAAGGCGACATCAATCTCGTAACGCTCTGCCTTCACGCGTTCGCGCGAGGAGACGATTCGCGCCGGTCTTGCCGCAGCCTGCTCCTGCTGAGTGCCGGCTTTCTCATCCTGCTGTATGGCAGTTTGGGCGGCGGTAGAAGCGGGAAAGATAAGTGCGATGCTAGAGGCGGCCAACATGGCAATGACGGAACCGAGGAAGCCGCCCGATCTCCTGGTGTCATACTGAGCCCGGGCAGAGCCGGGGCGAAGAATCTCCATCGTGCCGGGTTCAGGGCTGAGATCCGTCGCTGCGCTCAGCATGCCAGCGCGCTGGAGGAACCGAATGCCTCTTGCAGGGCAAAAGTGAGCTCCGCGGGGCGTTTTCGCAGCCGCCGCTTGACTTTTGTGCGCTCGGGCCGCTATACCAACAGCCATGGCGCAATCCTATCTGATTTTCGATTTCGGGGCGAACGAGGAGACGGCGCAGCAAGCGCGGCACCGCCTGGAGGGCTGGAAACAGGCGTTCCGCCTGGACAAGAAGCTACAGCTCAAGTTCGAGCGCTCTGAGACCGCGGAAGCTCCCGCAGAAGCCGCCGCAGAGAAGTCAAAAGCAGAGAAGGCCAAGACCGACAGGGGAGGGAAGGCCAAAGCGGCGGCAGCGAAGGTCGCCGCGTCGAAGGAAGAACCAGCGAGCGACAACCAACACATTCGGCTGATTGTGCGCCTGGATTTCTCCGACCACGAGAAGCTCTCCCACCATCGTTGGCTCGAGCGCATCCCAGGCGAAACGCCATTCAAGGACGCTGCGCCGCAGATTATCCGCCAAGGCGAAGCCGAATTTGACCGCACCGCCGAGCTGTTCGACTCCCTGACCTAGCCTGACCACCTGTAGCGGCTGCCATCATGCCGTCGGCATGCGAGAGCGAGCTCGTGCCATCGGGTCGCGCCCTCCCTTGCGGAGTTTATCCCGAATGTAAGCGAGGTACTGCGGACAAGTTCCGGGCGCCGCTACATCTGTCACGCTAGGTTTCCGCGTCACTTTCCAGTAGCATCAGCCGTTTTCTGATTGTCCGCCTAGAGCTGGGATTGGCTATAATGGGACCTCTCCGCAGGTGAGCTCGCACGAAACCGGGTGAGGTGAAAACGCATGGCGGTGCAGGCGCGCACCAGGATGGCCAGGTTTGACTCCGGGAAATACCATGGGCTCGACCGCGACGCGCTGGTGCGCATCTACCGCACGATGTACCTTTCCCGCCGGCTTGACGACCGCGAGATCCAGCTCAAGCGCCAGAACAGAATCTTTTTTCAGATCAGTTGCGCCGGCCACGAAGCGGTCCTGGCCGCCGCCGGGCTGGTCCTCAAGCCCGCCTACGACTGGTTCCATCCCTATTACCGGGACCGCACGCTCTGCCTGATGCTCGGCGTGACGCCGTACGAGATGCTGCTCCAATCGGTGGGGGCGAAGGACGACCCCAGCTCCGGCGGGCGGCAAATGCCCTCCCATTGGGGCAGCCAGAAACTGAACATCGTCAGCAGGTCCTCGCCCACGGGCACACAGTTCCTGCAGGCCGTGGGTGGGGCGGAGGCCTCGCTCTACTACAACGAATTCCCGCGGGCATTCGAGCAGGCCCGGAAGGCGCCGATGGGCCACGCCGCGCACCACGCGCCCGACGACATCACGTACGTCTCGTGCGGCGATGGCGCCACGAGCGAGGGCGAATTCTTCGAGGCGCTCAACACGGCCTGCGTGAAAAAGCTGCCCGTCCTGTTCCTGATCGAGGACAACGGCTACGCGATCTCGGTGCCCGTCGAGGTGCAGACCGCGGGGGGCAGCATCTCCAAGCTGGTGGCGAACTACCCGGGTCTGTTCCTCCAGGAATGCGATGGCACCGAGTTGCTGGAAAGCTATGCGGCCTGCAAGAAGGCGGCGGAGTACTGCCGCGCGCGCCAGGGTCCGGCACTGATCCATGCGCACGTCACGCGGCCCTATTCGCACTCGCTTTCCGACGACGAGAAACTCTACAAGCGCCCCGAAGAGCGCGAGGAAGAATCGCGGCGCGACCCGCTGCCGAAATTCGGGTTGTTTCTGGTGCGCGAAGGCGTGCTGGAGGAAAAAGAACTCGAAGCGCTCGAGGCGGAGGTGGACCACGAGGTTGCGGAAGCCACCGATCGCGCTCTCCGCGCCGAGCTGCCGTTGAAGGAGTCCGTCCTCCAGTGGGTCTATTCGCCGGACGTGGACCCGGCTTCCAGAGAGTTTGAGGCCGAGCCACACTTTTCGGGCGAGCCCAAAACGATGGTGGAGATGGTTGCCGCTACGCTAGCCGACGAGATGGCGCGCGATGACCGCATCGTGGTCTTCGGCGAAGACGTGGCCGACTGCAGCCGCGAGGAAAATCTGGAAACAGTGAAAGGGAAGGGCGGCGTGTTCAAGGCCACCGCGGGGCTGCAACGGTGTTACGGTTCCGACCGCGTCTTCAATTCACCGCTTGCCGAGGCCAACATCGTGGGCCGCGCTATCGGCATGGCCACGCGCGGCCTGAAGCCCGTGCCCGAAATCCAGTTTTTCGACTACATCTGGCCGGCGATGATGCAGCTGCGCAACGAGCTCGCCGTGCTGCGCTGGCGCTCGGCGGGCACATTCAAATGCCCGGCGGTGATTCGCGTACCCATCGGCGGCTACCTGACCGGCGGGGCCGTGTACCACAGCCAGTGCGGCGAAGTGATCTTCACGCATTGCCCGGGCCTGCGCGTGGTGATGCCTTCGACGGCGCTCGATGTCTGTGGCCTGCTCCGCACCGCTATCCGCTCGGACGATCCCGTGCTGTTCCTCGAGCACAAGCACCTCTACCGGCAGCCGTACAACCGCTCGGCATATCCGGGGCCGGATTTCACCATCCCGTTCGGCAGGGCGCGTGTGGCTCGCGAAGGGACCGACGTGAGCATCATCACGTACGGCGCGGTGGTGCACCGCGCTGAGGTTGCCGCGGCGCAACTCGAGCGCGAAGGCGCATCGGTGGAAATCCTAGACCTGCGCACGCTCTCCCCGTACGACTGGGGAGCGATAGCCGGCTCGGTGCGCAAGACCAGCCGCGTGATCGTGGCCTACGAGGACACGCTCTCCTGGGGCTACGGCGCCGAGATCGCCGCGCGGATTGCCGACGAGCTGTTCGGCGACCTGGACGCGCCGGTGCGCCGCGTCGCCGCAATGGACACCTTCTGCGCCTATCAGCCGAAACTTGAAGACGAGATCCTGCCCCAGACCGAAGACATTGTGGCCGCCGTCCGCGACCTGCTTGCGTACTGAGCCCGCCCAGGCAGCTTTCGCCGGGGAACTTTCCAGCGAAGTCTCGCGTATGTACAATCAGAGAGTAGAATGCTGTGCGGGCGGGGTGCCCGTGGAGGTTCGCAAATGATCTGCCAGACCTGCCAGCGAGAAATTGCCGAGTATTCAAACTTCTGCTACTACTGCGGCTCGCGCCAGCTCGCCGCGCCGCGTCCCTCGCCGATCTGCAGCAAGCGCCTGATGCGCTCTGCCACCGACGTGAAGATCGCGGGTGTCTGCGGCGGCCTTGCCGAGCACCTTGAGATCGACCCGACCATCGTGCGTCTGGTCTGGGTGGTCTTGTCGGTCATCCCCGGGGCAATATTTGGCGGTATTGTGCTCTACCTGGTGGCATGGATCATCATGCCCAAGGCTCGGGTGCCCGCCGTCGCAGTGGCGCAGCCTGCGACGCCTCTGACGGCTCAACCGCACTAGTCGCCCGGAAAACGAGCTCTGCCGGTCTAGCGGTGGAAGGTAGCCCTGCAGATCTCAGCCGGGGGATTTGCCCGATCAGCAACGGAATGGGGCGGGCTGTCAGGACCTATCCTTGTTCCTCAGCTTGGACGCGCGCCTGCCGCGGAAAACCACCTGATCGAGCGAGATTGCTCCCGCGCCCACCGTCGCAAGCGTGAATGCTGCCACACACACGGCCAGAGGAAACTCGTAGTCCCGCACGGCGTAAACCCCGTGAGCGGAATGCACCTTCCAGATGGCCACGACCATCTCGATTGTGAACAGCAGGCCCAGCACCTGGGTGATCAGGCCGGCGATCAGCAGGCCCCCGCCGAAGAGTTCCAGGATACCGACAAAGTAAACGAGAAAGGGGGGCAGGCCCACGTGGGAAAAGAACTGCTGGGATCCCGCCGTTTGCCCGAAGAGTTTGGGGTAGCCGTGGAAGATGAAAATGATCCCCAGGGCGCAGCGGACAGCCAACAGCGCCAGCGGCTTGAGCTTTTCGAGACTTCCCATCGATCTCCCCCGGAAGCGCCGGGTGCCGGCGCCGAAATCTGCGGCATTGTAGCAGAAAGAGGCCGTGCCGGGTGTCGCGCGGGGATAGTGTAGAATGAAGGGTCGCGTTCGCGACGGCAGGCGGCATGGCAACCAGTATCCGCACCATCGGAGTGGCCAACGGCGGCGGGGATTGTTCGGGTTTGAACGCGGTGATCCGCGGCGTGGTGAAGACGGCGATCAACGATTACGGCTGGCGCGTGATCGGCGTCACCAACGGCTTTGACGGTCTGATCTGGCCCGAGCAGTGCTGCGAACTGACGCTCGACGCGGTGCGCGGCATCCTCCCCCGGGGCGGCACGATTCTCGGCACGACCAATCGCGGCAATCCGTTCGCTTACGTCACTGAAGAGGCCGGGAAGGCGGTGACGCGCGATTTTTCCGGCCAGTGCCTGGAGAACCTGAAACGGCTCAAGATGGATGCGCTGGTGGCCATCGGCGGCGACGGCACGCTGCGCATCGCCAACGATTTTTTCAAGCTGGGGATGAACGTGGTCGGTGTGCCCAAAACGATTGACAATGATCTTTCCGCTACCGAGGTCACCTTCGGCTTTGACACTGCGCTGCATGTGGCTACCGACGCGCTCGACCGCCTGCACACCACGGCCGAGAGCCATCACCGCGTCATGGTGATCGAGGTGATGGGCCGCGACGCCGGGTGGATTGCGTTGCATTCGGGGCTGGCGGGCGGCGCCGACGTGATCCTGATTCCCGAGATTCCTTTCACCATTGAGAATATTTGTGGAAAGGTCCGCGAGCGCGAGATCGCCGGGCGGAAGTTCAGCCTGGTGGCGGTGGCCGAGGGCGCCAGGCTGCCGGAAAAAGATGCGCTGGGCCAGGCGTTCCCTGCTGCGCGACCCGGCGAAGTGGGCAATCTCATCGCCCAGGCCATCCGCGACTTCCTGAAAAAGGAAGTGCGCGTCACTGTTCTGGGCCACGTCCAGCGCGGCGGCTCGCCCAGCCCGTTTGACCGCATCCTGGCGACGCGCTTTGGCGTCTGCGCGGCCGATCTGGTCGCGCGCGGCGAGTTCGGGCGGATGGTGTGCTTGCGCGCCGGCAAGATTGAGTCGGTCACCCTGGCTGAGGCCGTGGGAGTCTACAAACGAGTGGACCCGGGCGGCGACCACGTGCGTGCGGCCCGTGCCGTTGGGATCACCTTCGGAGATTGCCGGTGAGCCGAGGCCGAATCCTCATCGTGCTGGCTCTGGTGGTGGCCATCGCAGCGGCTTGGTGGTATCGCTCCAGGCCCCGGGTCATTGCCGAGGCTTACGTCGGCGAGCGCAACGCGACCCTGTGGAGCAGCCTGGCGCAGGTGAGGCAGCCGGTGGCCGCCCTGCACTACGGCGAGAAGGTGAGCATACTGGAGCGCCGGGGCGAGCAGATCAACGTTCGCACAGCCCAGGGCGCCCGGGGCTGGCTTGACGCACGCCTGCTGATGGAGCCGGGGCTCTGGCAGCGCAGCGTGAAACTCCTTACGCAGGCCAACGCCATGCCGGTGCAGGCGCGCGGACGCACCAAAGTGCCCTGCAATCTGCGCCTCGAACCGGGCCGCAGCGCCTCGCGCCTCTACCAGTTCCCCCGCGGCACTCCGGTCGAGGTGCTCTCTCGGGAGGTGGCCGAATGGTCGCCACCGAGCGACGAGAGCCCGGCTTCCGCAAAGGAGCCTGAGGAGGAAACCAAGACTCGTCGCGAAGACTGGCTCCTCGTGCGCGGTTCGGCTTCGAGCAGCGAAAGCGCCGGTCGCGGCGATGTGCTGGCCTCCTCCGATAAGGCAGACGAGTCGGTGCCGTTGGCCGGGTGGGTCCTGGCGCGCTTCATCGAATTCAATCTCCCCGGCCCGGTCCGAGACCTCGCTTCCTCTTCCGGCATGCACGTGGTGGCCTGGTTTGAGCTCAATCGCGTCGCCGGTCCGGACGGCGAAAAGCCCCAATACCTGTCCGCAGGCCACCACGGCGGAAATGGCCAGCCGTGCGATTTCACTCTGATCCGCGTCTACACCTGGGGCGGGCGACGCAAGCGCTATGAGACCGCCTACGTGGAAAGTAATCTGTGCGGCAAGCTGCCGATTCGCACCGGAAAGAACGCCGCTGGCGACCCGGAGTTCCGCTTCAGCGCTGCCGGCTTGGCCGGCAACGAGGAGCGCCGCTACCAGATGCACCAGACCGTCGTGCATCGCGTGCGCGAGGCAGAAGGCGCCGCCGCAAAGCGCCCGAAGCAGTCCCGCTAGGAACAGCTTTTGACATTGCCGCGCCGCCGCCGCTCGCAGGCGAAGAAGCTCTTGAGACCTCACTCGAAGAAATTCTGTAGGATCTTCTACGGATTGAGGAGTCATCTGCTTCCGTTTCAGGAATGGGTCTTGCGCCGACTGTTGCCACGGGGGGACCGAGTTTGCCCGGTTGCTGTTTCCGTGGCTCTTCTGTGGTCGCTGGCCGCCGCGGGTTGCTCGCGCAGTTCGCCGCAAGCGCCTCCCAAACCGCCGCCTCCTCTGGAATACCTGGGCGAATGGGGAATCAGAGGCGACGGTCCGGGCCAGTTGAGCCGTCCCGCCAGCCTGGCCGTTGACGAGGCCGGGAATGTTTATGTCGCCGACGCCGGGAGTGGGTTCGTGCACAAGTTCGATCGGCAGGGGCATCCGCTTCTGTCCTTCCAGGACCCCGCGCTCGAGCACCCCGACAGCATCGCGCTCGATCGAGGCGATGCCATCTACGTGGCGGATCCGGCGCGCGGCAGCGTGGCCGTCTTCTACCCCGATGGAAGAAGGTATCGCGAATTCCGTTGCGCACCGCGGCGAGCGGAAGAGAAGTCTCTGAGCGTTGCCGCTGACGCCGAGGGCAATGTGTTCGTGCTTGATGCGCATCTGCACCGCTTCCAGAAGTTCAACATCAGGGGGCGGCTGCTGAAGGTCTGGGGAAAACCGGACGGCGAGCCAGGCCAGATGAAATCTCCCGCGGACCTTGTTCTCGGTCCGGACGGTTTCCTGTACGTCTCCGATGCCGGGAACCGCCACATCGAAAAATTCACCCGCGAGGGGGAATTCGTTTCTGCGTTCGGGGCGTTGCCTTCCGACGGGAGCGCTGGCGTCGCGGGGATCGCCGTGTCGGAAGGATACGTCTTCGCCGCCGACCCGATCGCCCACGGCGTCCGGGTGTGGACGCTCGACGGGCAGCCCCGGCTCACCGACAGTCTCGGAGGTCGCCTGAGGTCTGAAAATCCCGCGCCCTACGACGTGGCCGTGAGCCCGCGGCGCGAGTTGTTCGTCCTCGATCCAGCGGGGCCACGCGTGCTCCGCTTCCGCATCAATTTCTAGTCTGCGAAGTGTCATTCCGGGCGAAGCGAGGAATCTCTCCGGCTCTACACCACACCTTATCGAGAGTGGCCGCACATCGGGTTGCAATCCCCGTGTAGCTGTGAAAGTATTTTCTTCATCCGTCAATGGAGCGTATCCCGGAGGCCTACGATGGCTCTGCTGCTGAATGAAGAGGACGTCCGAGCCCTGCTGACCATGCCGCTGGCGCTCGATGTGGTTGAAAAGGTTTCCCGCCGCCAGGCTGCCGGCGAGGTGATCCTGCACGCGCGCCAGCGGCTCGAGCTGCCGGAAAAAGTGTACCTGCATTACATGGCCGCGGCCGATCCCGCGACGGGCCACATGGGGATGAAGCTCTATACCAGCGTGCGCGGAGCGGTGCGGTTTCTTGTGCCGCTTTACAGCGCGAAGAACGGGCAGCTGCTGGCCTTGCTCGAAGCCGACTACCTCGGCCAGATGCGCACGGGTGCCGCCAGCGGCGTGGCTACGAAGTACATGGCGCGCACCGATGTGCGCACGGTGGGCATCGTGGGCACGGGGCTGCAGGCGCGCACGCAGCTCGAAGCCATCACGGCCGTGCGCCGGATTGAGCAAATCCGCGCCTTCGGGCGCAATCCGGAGCGCCGCGAGCAGTTCTGCGCGGAAATGAGCAAGCGCCTCGGAGTGCCGGTGACCCCGGCGCGGTCAGCCGAAGATGCGGTGCGCGAAGCGGACATCGTCGTGACGGTGACGACCGCCTCGCGGCCCGTGGTCCAGGGAGAGTGGCTCGCGCCGGGGACGCACATCAACGCGATTGGCGCGAATTTTCCGCAGAAGCGTGAGCTGGACGACGAGACCGTTCGCCGCGCGGCGATTCTCGTCGTTGACTCGGTAGCGCAGTCCAAGCTCGAGGCGGGCGACCTGATCCAGGTATTTGGCCAGGACGCCGCGCGCTGGTCGGCCGTGCGAGAGCTGCCGGAGATCGTCGCGGGTAAGGCGGCCGGGAGGACGAGCGCGGCGGAGATCACGCTGTTCAAATCGAACGGGATTGCGATCTGGGATGTGGCCGTGGCAGCGCGCGTCTATGAGCTGGCCCAGGAGCGGCAGATGGGGTTGCGAATCCCGTTGTGGGAGCACTGCGGCTGAGCGGCGGCCGGGTGACAGTTGCCAGAGCCGATGGCCGGCGGCCCCGGCAGACTGGGCTGGCGGAAACGGCCGTGCGTCAGGCCTGGCGGTTGCGCAGGCGCTTTTCGAGCGCGGCGTGCAGGCGTTCGCGAACCTCGCCGGGCAGAGGCACCGGCTCCGAGTTGCAGAAGATCTGGATCGTTTTCTTCGTGGTGTCCACCACCAGGCGGCAGTCCTCGCAGTGCTGCAGGTGGCGTTCCAGATCCGCCCGAGCGCCCGGATCGAGTTCCCCGTCCAGATAGTTCGAAATCTCGCGAATGACTCCTCGACAATTCAATTCGGTTCACCTTTCTTGAAGTGCTTGTTGAGTTTGTGCCGCAGCTTCAACCGGGCGCGGAGAAGACGCGACTTTACCGCAGGAACAGAAAGCCCCAGCAACTCGGCGGTCTCTTCGGTGGAGAGTTCCTCAACGTCGCGCAGCAGGAAGACGACGCGGAAGGCCGGGTCCAGGTCGCCGATGACCTCCGAGAGAATCCGGTTCAGTTCGGTCTGGGCGTAACGCTGCTCGGGCGTGAGGCCCCAGTCTTCGATCTCGCGCGGCATCAGGTCGTTTTCGGTCTCGAAGGATTCGTCGAGCGATATCTGATTGGGGCGGCGCTTGCGCAGCTTCATCAGGGCTTCGTTCACGGTGATGCGCACGAGCCAGGTGTAGAAGCGCGAATCACCCTGGAAATCGCCGAGGTGCGAGTAGGATTTCAGAAAAGCGTCCTGCATCACGTCTTCAGCGTCTTCCCGATTCTGGGTGATGTTGTGCGCCAGGCGGAAGATCTTGCGCTCGTAGCGGGTGACCAGCTGTTCAAAGGCCGCCATGTCGCCTGAACGCGCCGCGGCCACCAGGACGCCTTCGTCGTCCTTGCTCACCCGAGTAGCCATCGGCTTGGGATCAGCAGAACTCAAACGCTGGGCTCTCCGAGACTCGATTCAAACTCATGTACAAAGCATCCGCCAGAGTAGCATAAGGCCGCGTGGTATCGTGGACCGCCGTTTACATTGGACGAGACACCGTGCCGGCGGGATGCAAGAACTTTATTCCTTCCGCGGCACGGGATCCGCCCCACGGCATCTGACGCGGGCAAGCGCCGCACCAGCCGGATCTTGGGTGTAAGGCAGGGGAGCGTGGCGCGAAGCGGCTCTTGACAATCGCGGTGACTCGCGGTATCTATCGAACGAACGTTCGACTGAAGCGCCGTGCCCAGAACTGCCTCAAACAATCATCGGGACTTCCAGGATAAACTGCAGCATATCCTGCGCCACGCCGCCCGGGTGTTCTCTGAAAAGGGCTATGAAGGTGCTTCCATCCGCGACATCAGCCGTTCGAGCGGCGTCTCGCTTTCCGGCCTCTACTACTACTTTGAGAGCAAGCAAGAGCTTCTCTATCTTATTCAAATCAATGCTTTTACAAGTATACTGAAACGCCTTCAGCGCCGCCTGGTGGGGGCGGCTGTGCCCGAAGATCGGCTCCGCATCTTGGTGGCTAATCATGTGGACTACTTCCTGCGGCACCCCATGGAGATGAAGGTGCTCGCGCGCGAGGAAGAGTCCCTGGAAGGCCCCTACCGGCGGGAAGTGGCGGAGATCAAGCGTCGCTACTACGAGCTGGCCCGCGGCATCTTTGAAGAGCTGCGCAAGGCCGGCAAGGTGCGCCGGGTGAACCCTCGGGTGGCGGTACTGAGCCTGTTTGGCATGATGAATTGGATTTACAAATGGCATAATCCCAGGGTTGACCCGCAGGCCGACCGGCTCGCGGAGACCATGACCTCAATCTTTCTCGGAGGCGTGGTCAATGGCCACCCTGCCCGCCAAGCGCGCCGCGTGGCGGTAGGTCGGCGGACAGATCGGGAAGCGATTCAGGTGGCCGGGTAGACTCCGGGTTTCGATTTTAGATCCGACGGAGGAAAGCGATGGCGACCACGCAGGCGATCGAGAGCAAAGAGCTGATCCACTACCGGGTAGAGCAGGGTGTGGCGATTGTGGAGATGGATGACCCGCCGGCCAACACCTACACCCACGAGATGATGCGGCAGCTCGACGAGGCCATCCTGCAGGCCCGCATGGACGAGAGCGTGTACGTGATCGTGTTGCGTGGCGCAGGCCAGAAGTTTTTCTCCGCCGGCGCGAGCATCCCCATGCTCACCAAGGCCGACCCGCAGTTCAAATACTACTTCTGCCTGCATGCCAACGAGACGCTGATGCGCTTGGAACAGACGCCGAAGCTCGTGATCGCCGCGCTCAACGGCCACACCGTGGGCGGCGGGCTGGAGATTGCCTTGGCCTGCGACATCCGCATCGCCCGGCAGGAGAGCGGGAAGATCGGCCTGCCCGAAGTGAACCTGGGCGTGCTGCCCGGCACGGGCGGCACGCAGCGGCTTTCACGCGTAATCGGCCGCGCGCGCGCTCTGGAACTGATGGTCACCGGCCGCACGTTCAGCTTCGAGGAAGCGCTCGAGTGGGGCCTCATCCACTACATCTACGACCGCGACACCTTCTGGGACGACCTGATGGCCTACGCGCGGCAATTCTGCCCGCCCAACAAGGCGTCGCGCGCCGTGGGACGCATCAAGCGCGCGGTCGTGACCGGCTCCGAGATTCCGTTCGCCGAAGCACTGGGCGTCGAACGCGAGTTGCAACAGTTGCTGTTCACCAGCGAGGATGCCAAGGAAGGCCTGGCCGCGTATGTGGAGAAGCGCCAGCCGCAATTCAAAGGGAAGTAAGTCCTTGGCCGACTCGCCTTGCAGCGTGTGCCCTGAGGCCGCGCCAGCGGCCATAGGAGTTCAACGGAGAGATTTTTCGCTGCGCTCAGAAGGACGACTGAGCGGCACATAGATTTTGCAGGATCGAGGGATTCATGGCCACAGCACTGCAGATCCAGGTGAAGCCCGGCAAACTATTCATCGGGGGTAAGTGGGTGGACGCCGCCTCGGGCAAGACCTTCCCCACCATCAACCCCGCCACGGCGGAGACCATCACTGTGCTTGCCGAGGGCGATGAGCGCGATGTCGCCGCTGCAGTTGAGGCCGCTCGCAAGGCTTTCGAGTCCGGCCCCTGGCCCGAAATGAGCGCCTCCGACCGTGGAAAAATCCTCTGGAAGATCGGCGACCTGATCGACAAGTACAACGAGGAACTCGGCACGCTCGAAACGCTGGACAACGGCAAGCCCGTTTTTGAGTCGCGACAGGTGGACCTGCCCATGGTGGCCGAGGTCTTCCGGTATTACGCGGGCTGGGCGACCAAGATCCACGGCGAGACCGTGCCCGTGCGCGGCCCGTTCTTGAATTACACGCTGCGCGAACCCATCGGGGTCGTCGCCGCGATTGTGCCGTGGAATTTCCCGCTGCTGCTGGCGTCCTGGAAAGTGGCGCCCGCGCTGGCGGCCGGCAACACGGTGGTGCTCAAGCCCGCCCCGTGGACTTCGCTGACCGCGCTGCGCCTGGCGGAGATCTGCCAGGAAGCCGGCTTGCCCGAAGGCGTGTTGAACGTGCTGACCGGCTCAACGCGCGAGCTGGGCCGGGCGCTGGTGAGGCATCCCGGCGTGGACAAGATCGCCTTCACCGGCTCGACGCAGACCGGCCAGGAGATCGCGCGCGCCTCGGCCGACACGCTCAAGCGCGTCACATTGGAACTCGGCGGCAAGTCGCCCAACATTGTCTTCGCCGACGCAGACCTGGACGCGGCGGTGCGCGGTGCCACGATCGGCATCTTCTACGGCAAGGGCGAAGTCTGCGCGGCGGGCTCGCGGCTGTTTGTGGACAGGAAAATCCACGACGACTTCCTGCAGAAGCTGGTGGACCGCACGAAGAAAACGCAACCCGGCGACCCGCTCGACCCCAAGACGCGCTTCGGCGCGCTGGTCAGCGAGGAGCAGATGCAGAAGGTGCTCGGCTACATCGAGAAGGGCAAAGCCGAGGGCGCGAAACTGGTGGCCGGCGGCGAACGCGCCACGGTGGGCAACGGCAAGGGCTGCTTCGTCCAGCCCACTGTTTTCGACGGCGTGCGCAATGACATGACCATCGCGCGGGAAGAAATCTTCGGGCCTGTGCTCGCGGCGATTGAGTTCGGCGACATAGATGAAGCCGTGCGCGAGGCCAACAACAGCCCCTACGGCCTCGCTGCAGCCGTCTGGACGCGCGACATCGCCAAGGCCCACCGCGTGGCTCGGAAACTCCAGGCGGGAACCGTCTGGATTAACACGTATAACAATTTCGATCCGGCCGCGGCGTTTGGCGGCTACAAAATGAGCGGCTACGGCCGCGAGCTCGGCCTGCACGCCCTCGAGCACTACACGCAGGTCAAGAGCGTCTGGGTGAACCTGGCATAGATGCGAACCCTTCCCGACTATCTGCGGCGCGGAATGAAGCTGGTCGTGGTGGGCTGCAACCCCGGCGAGCGCTCGGCGCGCGTCGGCCATTACTACGCGGGCCGCGGCAATCTGTTCTGGCCGCTGCTGTACGATTCAGGGGTGTTGCCCGAGCTGCTCGACTCTAAGGACGATAAGCGCGTGATCGAGTTTGGCGTCGGCCTGACCGATCTGGTCAAGCGCCCCACGCGCGGCATCGAGGAGATCGAGCGTCAGGAGTTCGCCGAAGGGCGCATCCTGCTGGCGGGAAAGCTTGAGGAGTTCACACCGCGGGTGATCGCGTTCAACGGTAAATTCGTTTTCGAGAAATTCGCGCAGCGACCCTGCAAGCTCGGCTTGCAGAAGGAACGGCTCTACGGCGCCCAGGTTTTCGTGCTGCCCTCGACCAGCGGGCAGAACGCCGTGGGCAGCGGTGTCAAGCTGCGTTACTTCCGGAAGCTCGCCGCGCTGCTCAAGAGCGTCCGAGACTAGGAAGAATGGCCAACGCCCCGCAATCCGTGCCGGCCGCCGCCCTCATGCTGGAAACACGCGAGCGTGGCGTGGCCACTCTCACGCTGAACCGGGCGGACCGGCTGAACGCGCTCAACGTCGAGCTGGCCACGGCATTGGCGGCAGCGGTGGCACGCGTAGCCGAAGATCCGGAAGTGCGGGTGGTAGTCCTCACCGGGGCGGGGAAGGCCTTCTGCGCGGGCGGCGACCTGGGCCTGATTCGCGAGGCGCGCGACCGCGGTGCGGGCCGCGAGCTCGAGCCTTTGCTTCGCGCGGGGATGCAGATTGTGCTGCGCATGCGCTCGATGCCCCAGCCGGTGATTGTCGCAGTGAACGGCCCCGCGGCCGGAGCGGGAATGAACTTGGCCCTGGCCTGCGACATGCGTATCGCTTCCGACCAAGCTGTGTTCGGTCAGAATTTCGCCCGCGTGGGGCTTTTCCCCGATTACGGCGGCACCTGGCTCCTCCCGCGCCTGGTGGGCAAGGCACGCGCGGCGGAGATGTTTTATACGGGGGAGATGATCGACGCGCGCGAAGCGGAGCGGATTGGCATCGTGAGCCGCGTGGTGCCGCACGAAGAGCTGACCGCGAAGACCCGGGAACTGGCCGAGCGCCTGGCCGCAGCGCCACCGATTCCCGCCCGCGCGGTCAAGCAGGTGCTGTTCGGCGCCGAGCGTGCTGAGCTGGAGCGCGCCCTCGAGTTTGAGGTGCAAACGCAAATGGAATGTTTCCTCTCCGAGGATTGCGGGGAGGGCATCCGCGCATTTTTCGAGAAGCGCGCGCCGCGCTTCCGAGGCCGCTGACCGTAGGGCGGCCCAAACGAGTGGTCCGGCGGATCTCAGGAGCAAGATCGCAGCTCATCAGGAGGAAACGCACTCATGCCCGCAACACGCCTCTCGACGTTTGACGACTGGGTGGATCTGTTTCGCGTCTGGCAGAAAGACATCGGCGTGGCCTACCCGGAGGTCGTCAACTACCAGTTCGAGGCCAAATTCGGGCCCACGCGCTCGAACGAGATCGAGTTCGGCGCTTTCAAGGGGCAGCCTAAGTGGGAGCGCGTGATCCAGATCCCCGACCAGCGCATGCGCGACGCCTTGCAGAACCTGATTGTCTATCAGGGCGACACCGAATTCGCTTCGGTGGAGCAGCAGCGGCGGCTGTTTGAAAACTCGCCCTCGGAACACGACCGGCAGTCGCTCTGCCGCGTGGTGACCGAGGAGATGCGCCACGGCTGGCAGATGTGCCATCTCCTGATGCAACACTTCGGCTACAGCGGCAGGGTGGAAGCGCAGAAGATGCTGGAGCGCCGCGCCTTCGAGCAGAAACGACTGCTCGGCGCTTTCAACCAGGAGGTCAACAACTGGCTCGACTTCTTCACCTACACGGACTTCGTGGATCGCGACGGCAAGTTCCAGCTCACCATGCTGAGCTACTCGGGCTTCGCGCCTTTGGCGCAGTCCATGATCCCGATGCTCAAGGAGGAGTCCTTTCACCTGGGCACGGGCCAGGACGGCCTCAAACGAATCGTCCGGGCGGGCGTGCTCCCGCTTCACCTCGTGCAGAAGTTCACCAACAAGTGGGTCCCGGTGAGCTTGGACCTGTTCGGCGTGGACCACTCCAGCTCGGCGCACTGGTTCTACGTCTGGGGCTTGAAGGGCCGCTACGACGAGCCGCAGAACAAGCAGGAGGCCGATCTCGGGCACATGAACGAGCATAGCCGCTACCTCTATCACCTCGAGTGTCAGAAGCTGATGGAGCAGATCAACAAGAACATTTCCGCCGGCCAGCCGGGTCTCTACGCGCCAGATATGAAGTTCAACCGCCACATCGGCGAGTTCGCCGACCAGCCCTACAGCGTCACCGGCGAGCTGCTCTCACCGCGGGAATACGCTGAGCATTTGCGCGAAGTGCTTCCGACGCCCGAGGACATCAAGCTGGTGAACGAGATCCAGGCCACCGAACCGAACTGGATCGCGCCCAAAGGATCAGTACAGTAGCGCCACCCGGGCCATCCCGGGAATGCCCGAATCGCCTGACAAAGTGTCCACACGAGCCCAGACCGAAGCCTCCACCCGGGGCTACTCGCAGACCGAGCTGATGGTGGCCGCGGCGGCCCGGGAGATCCGCGACGCCGAGCTGGTCTTCGTCGGAATGCGACTGCCGCTGCTGGCGTTTCTGGTAGCCAAGCGCACGCATGCGCCCTCGGCCATCGGCCTTTACGAAAACGGCGTCATCCGGGAGACGCCCGCGCCGGAGCTGCTCTACACGATGGCCGATCCGCCCAATCTCCGCGGGGCCACCGCGTGCGGGCAGATGCTCGACGTCATGGGGCTGCTGCAGCAGGGCCGCGTGCACGTGGGTTTCCTCGGCGCGGCCGAAGTGGACCGCTTCGGCAACCTGAACTCCCTCTGGGGACACCGCGGCGGGCAGGCCATCCGCTTGCCGGGCTCCGGCGGGGCGTGCGACATCGCCTGCCTGGCGCAGCGCACTGTGGTCCTGCTCGAGCACAACCCGCATCGCCTGGTTGAGCGTGTGAGCCACATCACCTCGCCGGGCTTTGGCACGGGTGACACCTGGCGGCGCGCGCAGGGATTGCCGGCGCGCTCGGGTCCGTCCGCCGTCATCACCACCCTTGGCGTGCTGCGCTTTACGAGCGACGGCGAGGCTTACCTGGTCTCGGTGCACCCGGGCGTGCGCGTCGAAGAGGTCCTCAGCAACACTGGTTGGACGCTGCGCGTCGCTGACGATCTGTTCGAGACTCCGCCGCCCGCCACAGCCGAGCTCGCTGCGATGCGCGAGACCGATCCCACAGGCTTCTGGACCCGCAAGCGATGAGCGCGAGCGAAACCATTCACGTCCACGCCGACGGCCGCACCGCCTGGGTCACGCTCGACCGCCCCGCGCTCAATGTCCTCGACATCGCCATGATGAATGCGCTGTCGAGCGCCCTGGGGCTTCAGCTCGAGCGGCTCAATCCCGAGTGTGACTTCATCGTCATTCAGGGAGCCGGCCCAAAGGGTTTTTCCGCTGGCGCCGAGGTGCGCGACCATACCCCCGACCGCGTCGCCGAAATGCTCGGGGTTTTCCACGGGATCTTCCGCCGCCTGTGGGAGGCTGAGTGCATCACCGTTGCCGCGGTCCATGGCCATTGCCTCGGCGGCGGGATGGAGCTCGCCACCTTCTGCGATTTTGTGATTGCCACTGAGTCGGCCGTGTTCGGCCAGCCCGAAATCAAACTGGGGTGCTTCCCGCCGGTGGCCATGGTGATGTTCCCGCATCTGGCCGGCCCGCGCGCGGCTCTCGACTTGATCCTTACCGGGCGCACCATCTCCGCGCGCGAGGCGCAGCAGTTGGGGCTGGTGACTCGCGTGGTGCCCGACGACCGGCTCACGCAGGAAGTGGATGCGCTGCTGGCGGAGCTACGCCAGCGCAGCCCGGCCGTGCTGGGGATGACTCGCCGGGCGCTGTGGCGCCACATGGGCCTCGATTTTGACCGAAGCCTCCGCGAAGTCGAGGAACTCTACCTGAACCAGTTGATGAAGACCGAGGACGCGCAGGAGGGCATCCGCGCCTTTCTCGAGAAGCGTGTGCCCACCTGGCGAGGACGATAAGAGCATGAGCGCGGCGTCCAAACTCGTCTCCATGCGGGAAGCGATCGCCGAGCACGTGCCTTCGGGCGCGATGGTGCTGATGGGCGCGCAGCTCGAGCAGATGATCCCGTTTGCCGCCGGGCACGAACTCATCCGCCAGGGGCGGCGCGATCTCACTCTGGTTGGGCCGATTTCCGACATCCTCTTCGACCAGATGATCGGCGCGGGCAGCGTATCGCGCGTGATGGCGGCCTGGGTGGGCAATGTGTCGGCCGGCGTCGGTTATTGCTTCCGCCGCGCGGTGGAGCGCCACCTGCCGCGGCCGGTCCATACCGTGGACTACTCAAACTTCACTCTGGCGCTGGCACTTCACGCCGGCGCGCTGGGCGTGCCGTTCATGCCCACCTACTCGACGCTGGGCAGCGACCTGCTCAAGAAGAACGGCAACCTGCGCGAGTTTCCCTCGCCGGTGAACGAAGAGAAGCTGATCGCGGTGCGCGCCCTGCGGCCCGACGTGGCCATCATTCACGCGCAGCGCGCCGACCAGTTCGGCAATACGCACCTGTGGGGCAATTTGGGCGTGGCGGTGGATGGGGCGAGGGCCTCGCGGAAAGTGATCGTCGTCGCCGAGGAGATCGTTGCGCCGGAGGTGATCGCTTCGGACCCCAACCGCACGCTCATCCCCGGCTTTTTTGTGACCGCGGTGGTGCACGAGCCCTGGGGCGCGCATCCCTCGCCCGTGCAGGGACACTACGGGCGCGACCACGCGTTTTTCAGCCAGTATCACGAGCAGTCGTGCGACACAGCAGACTTCGAGCACTGGCTCGAGCGTTGGGTCACCGGCGTGGCGGGCCGGCGCGAATACCTGAACTTGCTGGGCGCTTGCCGCACCGAGTCGCTGGGCGTAAGACAACATGCGCTTTCCGCACCTGCCGATTTTGGGTATTGATCCTGTCGACGAGTCGCGGTAACTGGCCGGTTGCACAGGGAGCACCAGACACGAAGGGTTCTGCCATTCCGAGCCCCGGCCAGGCCGGGGCCCGGAATCTCCCGGAGGGATTCCTCCCGCGCCAAGGCGGGATCGGAATGACAGCGGAGGATCAGGGAGAGCTACAGTTGGGGAAACCAAAAGTCCAATTTCTGCACAAACCAACTTGAACCTCCTGCCGCAAAGCAAGAGGTCTCTTGCAAAGGAAGGGTGTCGAACTCGAATTGCGCGATCTGGACCGAGAGCGGCTGACTGCGGTGGAGTTAGATAAGTTGATTGGCGACCGTGATCACAAGCTATTCCTCAATCCCAGGAATGAGCTGTACCGCGAAAGGAAAATGGCGGAGAAGCCGCCGTCGCGCTCCGAAGCGCTCAAGCTGATGGCCCAGGAACCCAACCTGATTCGTCGGCCGGTGGTAATCCGCGGTGGGCAGATCGTGCTGGGCTACGACGAAGGAGCGCTTAGAAAGCTGGCCGGTTAAAGGCGCAAACAAAATGTCTGCGGTCATGAGTGACAGAGAGAAGGGAAATGCGAGATTACAGATCTGTGCTCGAGCCGAGCAACGCTGAGCACTGAAGACTGACAACTGAGAGCTGAACACTTTTTCATTCCTCCCGGGGCGACGGACACGATGAACAAGGAATTGATTCGGTTGAAGGTGAACGGCGAGGTGGGCGAAATCGCTGTCCCGCCGCAAAAGCTGCTCCTGGACGTGCTGCGCGAGGACCTGGGCCTGACCGGTTCGAAGCGCGGCTGCGACGATTCGAGCTGTGGCTGCTGCGCCGTGCTCATGGATGGCGTGCCTATGCTCTCCTGCGTGGCCATCGCCTCGTGCTACCAGGGGGCAGAGATCGTCACGGTGGAAGGGCTTGCGCCGCCGGGCACACTCGACCCAGTTCAGGAAGGCTTTGTTGTGGCGGGCGGCGCGCAGTGCGGCTTCTGCACACCGGGTTTCTTGATCGCCACCAGAGCGCTGCTCGATCGCAATCCCAATCCCACACTGGAAGAGATTCGCGTGGCGCTCTCCTCGAATCTCTGCCGGTGCACCGGCTACATGCAAATCTACGAATCGGTGAAGTACGCCCTTGAGCGCGCGCACGCATGGGAAGTTGCAAGACCCGCCCCGGCGGGGAAATAGGTCATGGCTCCTCACTCCATCATTGGCAAGCCGCTCCCAATGACTGATGGGCCGGACAAAGTGACTGGCCTCGCGAAATACACGGATGATCTCGCTGTGGCTGGCATGCTCTGCGGCAGAATTCTGCACTCGGTACACCCGCACGCGCGCATCCGCTCGATCGACACCTCGAAAGCAGAGGCGCTGCCGGGCGTCAAAGCCGTGGCTACCGGCAAGGATGCGCCCAACCCCTACGGTATCCTGCCCATCGGCCACGATGAGCGCGTCTTCGCGCTCGACAAGGCTCGCTACATCGGCGACAACGTCGCCGCCGTCGCCGCGACCAGTGCCGAAATCGCTGAACAGGCGCTCGAACTGATCGAGGTGAACTATGAGCCCCTGCCGGCCTGGTT